>NZ_JBFBEK010000003.1:0-441173 GCF_040683715.1 Streptomyces sp. NPDC093260 | reverse complement strand
ACTGCTCGACCTCCTGGAAGGACCCCGGGTCCAGGAGCAGCTCGATCCGCTCCCGCGCCGTCAGCTTGCCCTTGGCGTGCTGCGCCGCGGTCGCCGCCGGGACGCCCCCGAGGACCTCCTCGCGCAGCAGCGCCAGTTCGCTGACCCGGTCCCGCATCGTCATGGCCGACTCCCCTCGCCTCGCGCGCCCGCCGCATTCCGGATTCCGGCCGCGTGCTCGTCCCGTGCGTGGGCGAAGCCCATCGGACACTCCCTTCCGGGCGGGTGGGGAAGAAGAATGCGACACCTTCGGAGCGCGGTGTCCGACGCCGACAGTGACACCGCGTCCCAGCCCGGCCAACGGCCCTGGCAGGAAAGTGCCACGACCGGCCGGGGGCCGTCGCCCGGCCGCCCTTTCACCTTCCTGCCAACCTTCTCGGCTACCGACTTCATCGACGGATCCGGCGCCTACGCTCCCACATCGAAGAACTCGAAGAAGGGAACGAGGAATTGAACAGAGGATTCGTCTGCGCCGCGCTGGCCGTCGTCGGCGCCTTCTCCCTCCTCGGCGGAACGGCCGCCGCCGCGCCCACGGAGGGAGCCGGCACAGCGCCTTCCTGCGCCGGGGTCAGGCTGACCGGCTCGCTGCCGGTGCCGCCGGCCGGGACGGCCGTGGAGCAGACCGTCACCATCGGTGCGGACTGCGCCCCGCACCCGGGCCCGGTGCGCCGCGTCCCGGCCAGGGCCGCCACGGCGGACTCCCTCGCGGCCGCCGAGGCGACGACGCGTCACGTCCGCAGCTGGAACGAGGAGTTCGACTGCTGCAACATCCGGATGACGGGCCTGTACACCACGTCCGACTGGAACATCGCGGACGGCCGGATCACCACCGCCGCCACCGGCGCCACCCAGGGCTTCAACCGTGAGCCGTGGGACGCCGGCTGGTCGCTCAAGTCCGCTGCCAGCAGCCAGGACTGCGCCACCGACTGTACGGCCGTCAACGCCGTGGCGGACGCGTCCTTCACGTACAAGGGCATCTTCGACGCGAGCGGCGACTGGTACGCCAACAGCCACCACTCCTCGGTGCGGCTCAACGCCGACGGGACGGCCCAGTGCACGTTCGACGTCGAGCTGAAGCACACGTTCGTCGGCTGGAACTGGCAGCACGGCTGCGAGTGAACGGCCGGGCGTGGCGGTCCGGCGCCGACGCGCCGGCGTACGGCAGGGCCGCCGGGCCCGGCGTCCGGCGTCCGGCGTCCGGTCGGAGACTTGCCGTAGGGGCAGGCGCCGGGGACGTCGCCGCCGGTCTCCCCGGCGCGTGCCGGGCGCCGCCGCCACGCCGCGCGTCACCCCGGGGCCGGGCGGCGGCCCACGCGCGCCCGGCCGAGACCGTCGCCCAGCTCGCCGGCCGCGTCGATCGCCGCGCCGAGCAGCTGGCGGCGCGGGCCCGCCATGCGGTCCTGGGGGCCGGTGAGGGCGAGCGCGGCCACCACCCGGTTGCCCGGGGCGCACACGGGCACCGCCGTGCAGACCCGTCCCGGCACCAGCGGGTCGGGGCCGTGCGCCCATCCCCGCCGCCGGACCACGGCCAGTTGAGCGGCCGTGAAGCGGGCGCCGCGCAGCCCCTCGTACAGGGTTCCCGGCTCCTCCCAGGCGAGCAGCACCTGGGCGACCGGACCGGACGTGGCCGGCCGGGCGGTGCCGACCGGCAGCTGATCGGCGTCCCCGGTGCGCTCGTCGGAAGTGGAGATGCAGATCTGCATGGCGCCGTGGCGCCGGAAGAGCCGGGCATGCAGTCCGGTCAGCGCGTGCAGGTCCTCCAGGACCGGAGCGGCCGCCCTGGCCAGCCGGTCCTGGTGGACCTCGACGGCGATGTTCCCCAGCCGCGGCCCGACCACGAAGCGCCCCTGGAAGTCACGGGCGAGCAGGCCGAGTTGCTCCATCCCGCAGGCGATGCGGTGCACCGTCGGGCGGGCGAACCCGGTGACGGCGACCAGTTCGGCCAGCGACGCCGGGCCCCCCTCGACCACGGCGAGCAGGGTCGAGGCCTTGTCCAGCACCCCGATGCCGCTGATCCGCGTCCGCTGCGAGGTCGTGACACTCATCGTCCGGCCGCCGGCGGTGCGAGGAGGGCGGCGGGGCCGTCGACGGAGACGGCCTCCATTGCGGGGTCGATCCGCCGGGCGAGGCCGGCCAGGGTGCGTCCGGGGCCCAGTTCGACCAGCCGCCGGCAGCCCAGCCGCCGCAGGGTCCGCACGCTCTCCTCCCAGCGCACCGGGGAGGTGAGCTGCTGTACGCCGAGCCGTGACCAGACGCGGCCGTCGGTGTGGGGCGCGGCGTCGACGTTGGCGACCACCGGCCGGTGCGCCGGGGCGAACTCCGTCCTGCCCAGTTCGCGGCCGAGGGCCTCGGCGGCCGGAGCCATGAAGGGGCTGTGGAAGGCCCCGCCCACGTCGAGGCGGAGCATCCTGCCCCCGATGGAAGCGGCCCGCTCGCCGGTCGCGGCGACGCCCTCCGGGGAGCCGGACACCACGGTCTGGCCCGGCGCGTTGACGTTGGCGACCCAGACGTCGGCGCCTTCGGCGCGCACCTCGGCCACCAGCGCGTCGACCTGGTCGAGGGGCGCGGCCACCAGCACTCCCATGGTGCCCTCGCGGGCCAGCGCGGCCTCCCGCATGGCCCGGCCGCGCACCGCGACGAGTTCGGCCGCCCGGCGCACGCCGAGGGCCCCGGCGGCGGTGAGGGCGGAGTACTCGCCGAGACTGTGGCCCGCGCAGGCGACGACGGGGCCGTCAAGGCTCCCGGCCCGCACCGCCTCGGCGTGGGCCATCACGGCGACCGTGAAGACGGCGAGCTGGGCGAGGTCGGTGCGCCGCAGCTGTTCGGTCGGGGTGCGCAGCAGGAGTTCCGCGAGGTCCTCGCCGGTGGCGGCGGAGATCTCCTCGGTCAGGGTCCAGGAGGCGGTGTCCCGCCAGGGTTCGCCCATCCCCTGCTTCTGCGTCCCCTGCCCGGGGAACACGAGGGCGACCGGTACTCGATTCATGGGCTCGCCTTCCGCGCGACGTCTTCGGTGGGGCCGGGTCACCCCTCCGGGTGACCCGGCCCCCGTACGCCGACGACTGTCACGAAGGGGGGACCAGCCGTCGGGTACGGAGCCTTCCTGGCCGTTCGGGCCCCGTACCGCGCCCCATGGAACTGGCCCGGGCGAGCGGGCGGCAATGCGCCTTTCAGGAAGATGCCAGCCTGGCCCGGCCGGGCGCCGGGCGCCGCGCCCCGTGGCACCCAGTGCCCACGCAGCGAGGCACGGCGCACGTGCCCACCGCTCCGACCGAGGGCGTCCGCGGCGGACGACGACGATGTCAGGCGCCGCCGTGGCGGGGCGTGCCGGGCCGGGTCGCCGGGGGCAGCAGGCCCAGCTCGGCGGCGCGCACACCGGCCTGGAAACGGGAGGTGGCGCCGAGCAGCGCCATGATGTCCGCCACGTGCCGCCGGTAGGTGCGCACGGAGATGCCCTGTTCACGTGCGGCGACCTCGTCGGTGACGCTGGCCTGCAGCGCGCCCAGGATGCGCCGGGCCAGCGCCGCGCGCTGCCGGTCGCCGAAGACGAGCCGCTCCCCGGCGGGGACGGCCTGCGCCCACACGTTGTCGAAGAGGGTGGCGAGCGCGTGCAGGACCTCCGGCACCCGGATCAGCGAGGCCCGCCGGCCCACCGCCGACTGGGCCACGACCAGGGCGGTGCGGCGGTCGGCGATGAGCGCCTGGAGCGGCGGGATGCGGGCGATGCGGATGGCGACCGGCCACTGCCGGCCGAGCTGTTCGCGCACGTAGTCCTCGTCGACCAGCTCGGGGCTGGACAACAGCCGTACCGTCACTCCCTCACGGGCGCCGTAGATGAGGTCGCGCTCGGTGCGCCCGGTCTCCTCGTCGGAGCCGCGCCGGCGGGCGTGCACGATGTCGATGCTGCGGCGGGCGCCGGTGATCAGTTCCTCCGCCCGGTCGAGAACGGCCTCGTAGTCGTGGGGCAGGATGGTGATCAGCCTCTCCTGGCGGCTGCGCGACCGGTGCAGGGCCACGGTCGTCTCGATCAGTTCCTGGACTTCGAGCAGGGAGCGTTCCAACTCGTCGTCTTCCCTGTGGGGCACGTCGTCTTCCACCCTCTTCCGGTGTCTCGGCTCCGCCCGGCGGGGTCGGCCCTGTCCCGCCGGGCACGTGTGCGGCGCGGCGCGCACTACTCCGACAGCAGTCCGAACTCGACGGCCTTGACCCCGGCCTGGAACCGGGAACTGGCGTCCAGTTCCCGCATGATCTCGGCGACGTAGCGCCGGTAGGTGCGCAGGGAGACGTTCAGTTCCCGCGCCGCCGTCTCGTCGGTGTGGCCGGCGCGCAGCCACTGAAGGATCTTGCGGACGAGTTCGGTGCGCAGCCGCGGGCTCAGTTGGAGGTGGTCGGTCAGTCCGCGCCCGCGCGACCAGGCGCTGGCGAAGAAGAGTTCGAGGGCGCGGACGGTGGCCGCGTCGTGCACGACGAGGTCGGGTCCGGCGCTGCTCTCCACGGCGCGCATGACGGCGGCGGCGCCGTCGACGACGACGACCGCGCGGAGTTCGCTGCGCGAGACCCGTACCACGCAGGGGCCGCCGCCGGTCAGCGGCGCCAGTGCGGCGTCGGCCACTTCGGCGGTGCACAGGACCCGGACGGTCACGTGCGCGGGAGCCTCGGCGAGTAAGCGGACGACGACGTCGGTGAACTCGCCGACCTCGGTCAGCAGCGCGCACACCGTGTGCCGGGCCGGCGCGATGAGCGCCCGGAGGACCTCGCCGGGCGCCGCGCCGTCCGTGCGGGCCACCGGGGTCGGCTCCTCCAGCCGCTGCCGGTGGATGGAGACGGTGCTCTGGATCAGCGCACCGGCCTGGAGCAGCGCCCGTTCGACATGGGTCGCGTGGTCCAGGGCCGGTTCCGGCCCGCCCACGGTTGCCCGTTCAATCATCATCTCCGACATAGACGCCCCCCACGCCTGTGAAGTCCCGGCCGGTTCGGTGACGTCAGGAGTCGGTCGTCGCGAGCACGCCCGACTCGCCCTCTTCAACCCGACAGGCGGAACTTCTTCCAGAATTCGCTTCGACCAGAAGAAGATCATTAGCGTGACGACACTAGTTCAGGCCATATCTAAAGTCAACGCGCGTTCCCCTGTTGACACAGAGTCCCATTTACCCGCAGCCGAAGACTGACATCCGACAGGAATCCGGACGACTGCCGCGCGCATTGTCAGCAAACTGCACGCGAGCCCGGAAACGGAACTTCAATTTCCCCCTCTCGTGACCAAGCGCTTCGTTACCGTGACGTAACGTGGTCTCCCTGACCGTAAGCGGCCATCCGTCTCACCTTGTGAACCGACTCTCGCCTACGGTCACACCCTGAACACGGGACGCACAGGGGTGACACACATCGCATCCACGCCTCGGCCCCCCTGGGGCACGCCGTAATGCACCGCGTTCCGGGGCACCTCGGGCGCCGCGGAGGACGAGACGCCCCCTTGATGATCAGCCAAACCGATTAACTGCGTGTAGCAAGCACCTTCCGCGCGACTTTTCGACGATTCCGGCATCCGACCCTCGAAAAATGCTTTCGAATTCAAATTTCGAGTCGGGACTTCCACCGATCACGGCACGTCCGGAACACACCTTCTCGACGCACCGGGCGGCGCCCGGCGCGCCACCAGGCTAGGGAGACCACCGTGAACACCACGCACCGGCGGACCATCGCCGACCTGTTGCTGCACGCGGCCCGGCAGCACGCCGACTCGGGCGTCCGGCACTGCCACGGCGGAGCGGCGGCCGGGCACGAGGACCAGAGTTACGCCGAACTGCGCGACGACGCGCTGCGGGTGCTCGGCGGGCTGCGCCGGCGCGGGTTGCGCCCCCAGGACAAGGTGGTTCTGCTCCTGGAGCGCCCCAGAGACTTCCTCACCGCCTTCTGGGCGGCGGTTCTCGGCGGCTTCGTGCCCTGCCCGATGGTGGCGCCGGCCGGTGACCCCGAGCGGTGGGCCGCCCAACTGCGCCACGCGCACACCCTGCTGGACGGACCGCTGCTCGTCACCGACCCCGGCCGGGAGGCCACCCTGCCGGCGCTGGACGGCCTCTCCGTCAGCGCGTTGCGCGACCTGTGGGGGGCCGAGCCGGCCGAGCCGTACACCGGTGCCGCACCGGAGGACACCGCGGTGCTCGTGCTCACCTCCGGGTCCACCGGAAACGCCAAGGCGGTCGTGCTGACCCACGCCAACCTGCTGGCCTCCATGGCCGCCAAGAACGGCCACCACGGGCTCACCCCCGCGGACACCAGCCTCAACTGGGTCTCCTTCGACCACGTGGCCGCCCTGCTGGAGGGCCACCTGCTGCCCCTGTCCACGGCCAGCCGGCAGGTGCACGTCGAACCCCGCGTCGTCCTGGACCGGCCCCTGGAGTTCCTGCGGCTGATATCCCGGCACGGCGTGACGATGACCTTCACACCCAACTTCCTGCTGGGCGCGATCCTCGCCGCGGCCGGCCGTGAGCGGGCCGCGGACACGGCCGCCGAGGACGACCGGCTCGACCTGAGCCGCCTGCGGCACATCATCAGCGGCGGCGAGGCCGTCGTCTGCGCCACCGGTGAGGCCTTCCTCGACCGGTTCGCGGCCGACGGCCTCGCCCGCGACGCGCTGTGGCCGGCCTTCGGCATGACCGAGACCTGCGCCGGCAGCGTCTACTCCGCCGGCGCCTTCCCCGGCGCGGACCGCGGCCAGGAGTTCGCGAGCCTCGGCACTCCCGTCGAGCGCCTGCGCATCCGGGTCGTGGACGACGAGGACCAGCCGCTGCCCGAGGGCGAGGTGGGCGAGTTGCAGCTCACCGGCCCGATGATCACGCCCGGATACCACAACGACCCCGGGGCGACGGCGGACGCCTTCACCGCCGACGGCTGGTTCCGCAGCGGCGACCTCGGCCGGATCGACGGGGGACGGCTCACCCTGGTGGGCCGCAGCAAGGACAGCGTCATCGTCAACGGCGTCAACTACTTCAGCCACGAGATGGAGACAGTCCTGGAGCAGCTGCCCGGGGTGGCCGGGTCCTACGTGGCGGTCTTCCCCACCCGGACGTCCGGGGACGACACCGAGCGTCTGGTGGTCGCCTTCCACCCGGAGGTCCCCGACGGCGACGAGGCGGCGCTGCACCAGGCACTCGCGGCGATCCGCAGCACGGTGGTGCTGCACTGGGGCTTCCGCCCCTCGCTGATCCTGCCGCTGCACCGCGAGGCGTTCCCCAAGACCAGCCTCGGCAAGACCCAGCGCGCTCTCATGCGCCGCCGGCTGGAAGCCGGCGGCTACGACCGGGCCGTGCGGGCCGTGCGGGAGCTGGCCACACGCATGCTCGGCGGTCATACTCCCCCGGCCGGGCCGACCGAGCGGACGCTGGCCGGCATCTACGCCGAGATCCTCGGCCTGGAGCCGGAGGCGGTCGGGGCCGAGGCCAACTTCTTCGACCTGGGCGGTACCTCGCTCGACATCCTGCGGCTGCGCAGCCGGGTCGCCCAGTGCCTGGACGCCCCCGGGCTGGAGGTGATCACCGTGTTGCGGGCGCCCACCGTCCGCGCGCTCGCCCGGCGCCTGGACGGACCGCGCGCGAGCGGCGCGCCCGCCTACGACCCCGTGGTGCCGATGCAGACCGGTGGCGCCAAGACACCGTTGTTCTGCGTGCATCCCGGGGTGGGCGAGGTGCTCGTCTTCGTCAACCTGGCCCAGTACTTCGTCGGCGACCGGCCGTTCTACGCGCTGCGGGCCCGCGGCTTCGAGGACGGCGAAAAGCCCTTCGCCACCTTCGAGCAGATGGTGGACAGCTATGTCGAGGCGATCCGCGCCCGCCAGCCGCACGGACCCTACGCGGTGGCCGGGTACTCCTTCGGCGGCGCCGTGGCCTTCGAGATCGCGAAGGAACTGCGCGCGCGGGGGGAACGCGTCGACTTCGTCGGCAGCTTCAACCTGCCGCCGCACATCAAGTACCGCATGGAGCAACTGGACTTCACCGAGACGGCGGTCAACCTGGCGTTCTTCCTCGCCCTCGTCGACCGCGGGCAGGCCCGCGAACTGCCGGGCCGGCTGCGCGGCCTGCCCGCCGAGGAGCAGATCGACCGCCTGGTACGCCTCTTCCCTGCCGACCGGCTGGCCGAACTCGATCTGGACGCCGAGCGGTTCGGCAACTGGGCGGCACTCGCCGACGCCCTGACCGACCTGGGCCGCGACTACCGGCCCACCGGCACGGTGCCCTCGATGAGCGTCTTCTACGCCACGCCGCTGCACGGCACCAAGGAGGACTGGCTGGCCCGCGAACTGCGCCGCTGGGACGAGCACACCACCGGGCCCAACCGCTACATCGAGGTGCCCGGCGAGCACTACACCCTGATGGGCCCGCGGCACGTCGCGGCCTTCCAGGCCATCCTGCGGGACGAACTGGACCGCGCGATGGCAGACGCCGACGCGGCCCGCCGCGACGCGCACCGCACCCACTGAACACGGCCGCGCGCCGCGGCCGGCGGCATCACATCCATGGGGGACGAACAGACATGCTGAAAGGCAAGAAGATCCTGGTCACCGGCGCCACAGGCCAAGTGGCCCGGCCCGTGGCGGAGGCACTCGCCGAGCACAACGAGGTCTGGTGCCTGGGGCGGTTCGGCGCCCCGGGCGTGCGGGAGGAACTGGAACGCAGCTCCCTGACCACACGCCGCTGGGACATGGCCGACCACTCCGGCGACGCGCTGCGGGACGTGCCCGGGGACTTCACCCACGTGCTGCACTCGGCGGTGCACCGCGGCGAGGACGGCGACTGCCACGCCGCCGCCGAGATCAACGCGGTGGCGACGGGCCTGCTGATGGACCACTGCCGCACGGCCGAGTCGTTCCTGTACGTCTCGACCGGCGCCCTCTACGCGCGCCAGAGCCTGGACCACGCCTACACGGAGACCGACCGCGTCGACGCGGTCGCGGACTGGCTGCCCGCCTACCCGGTCGGCAAGCTCGCCGCCGAGGGCGCGGCCCGCGCCTTCGCCCGGGTGCTCGGCCTGCCCACCACCATCGCCCGGCTCAACATCGCCTACGGCCCCGGCGGCTACGGGGGGGTGCCGATGCTGTACTTCCGGCGCATGCTGGCCGGCCAGGAGATCCCGGTCCCCGTGACAGGACAGAACTGGTTCTCCCCCTTGCACACCGACGACCTGGTGGCGCAGGTGCCCGCGCTGTGGGCGGCCGCCGCGGTCCCGGCCAGGATCGTCAACTGGGGCGGCGACGAGGCGGTCGGCGTCACCGACTGCGTGCGGTACCTCTCGGAGCTGACCGGCGTCCCGGCGAAGCTGACGCCGAGTCCCGTCACCCGGGAGACATACCGGTTCGACCCGGCCCTGCGCCGGGCGCTGACCGGCCCCTGCACCGTCTCCTGGCGCGACGGGGTCCGCGACACCCTCCGGGCCCACTTCCCCCAGTACGTCCGCCGTTCGGCCCGAGTCTGAGGAGCACCCACGCCCATGAACCGCGACCCGCTCCGTACCACGCCCGCGGCCGCCGACGGGGCCACGCACCCGCACCGGCCCGAGGCGTCGCCCAACGCCGAGCTGATCCGCTCCGCCTACCGCGCCTTCCACACCCGCGATCTGCCGGCCCTGCTCGGCACCCTCGCGCCCGACGTGCGCTGGGTGCACCCCGACAGCATGTCCGCCTACGGTCTCGGCGGCGTCAAGCACGGTCACGCCGGCGTCCGGGAGTTCCTCGCCCGGGTGCCGCGCGTGCTCGGCGGCATGCGGCTGGAACCGCAGGAGTTCGTGGAGTGCGGTGACCGCGTCGTCGTGTTCGGCGAACGCGACGTCACCTCGCTGAGCGGCCGTACCGAGCGGCTGAAGTTCGTCCACTCATGGACCCTGAGCGACGGCCGGGTGGCCGTCATGGAGGACGTCTTCGACACCGCCCTGCTGCACGAGCTGATCGAGGGCTGACGCGTGCGTGCGCCGGACGGGGCAGGGTCCGTCCGGCGCGCGCACGCGACGTCGCGCGGGCGACCGCGCACACCCGGCCGTGAGGCGAGAGCGCCCGCTCCCGCCCGCACGGAAGAATCGATTCAGCAGTCCGGGCACCCGTCGCGGACGGTTCCGTCCCCTCCGTCCGGCTCCCGCTCACCGTCGGCGCACCGCCCGGGCAGCAGGTCCACCGCGGCGCGCACCGCGGCCATGACGGCCGCCACGGCGGGCCGCTTCAGGGTCCCGCGCCGCACCACCAGGGACAGGTGCCGCCGCAGACGGAGCCCGTCCAGGGCGATCCGGCGCACCGGGTAGCCGGCCCGCTCGGGCACCAGGTCCGGCATGAGGGAGACGCCCCAGCCGCAGGAGACCAGTCCGAGCACGGCCTGGGCGTCACCCGTGCGCGCCACCACGTCCGGGACGAACCCGGCCGCGGCGCAGGCGTGCAGCACCACGTCACGCAGTCCGGAGCCGTCGGCGAGGATCCAGGGACGGTCGGCGAAGTCGGCGAGCGCCGGCGGCCGTGCGGCCGGCTCGCCGTCCGGTATCTCGTCCCGGCCGTCGCCCACGGCGGTCACCAGCCGCACCCGGTCGACGGCCAGCGGCTCCTCGTGCAGCCCCGGAACGGACGGCTCGGGCACCTGGTCGTAGCGCACCGCCAGCACCAGGTCGACCTGGCCGAGACGGACGGCCGTGCGCGCCCGGCCCGACGGCAGCCCCTGCAGGGTGATCCGCAGATCCGGATGCTCACGGCGCACACGTGTGAGCACCGGCACCATGAGCGCCGGCCCCTCGTGGAACGGCACACCGACCCGCAGCTCCCCGCTCACCCGGCCGCCGATCGCCTGCAGTTCGGCCTCCGCCGCCTCCAGGTCGGCCAGGACGCGCTCGGTGTGCCCGGCCAGGAGCCGCCCGGCCACGGTGAGGCAGGCGCGCCGGCTGCCTCGGTCGACCAGCTCCGTCCCGGTCTCGGCCTCCAGCGCGGACAACTGCTGGGAGACCGCGGAGCGCGTGTAGTTCAGGGCCTCGGCCGCGGCCGCGATCGATCCCCTCGCCTCGACCTCGCGCAGCAGCACGAGTTTCCGGACATCAAGCACGGCGTCTACCGTCACTTCCACTAACGTCGAACGTCGTCAAATGCCACTCCTGATCCAGAGACACCGGGCGGAGTCAACCGATTTAATGACGTAACTGCACACATTCCGCTCGGTATCGAGGAGTCGTCCCGGCATGCCCACTCTTCTCCATCTCGACTGCAGCCCGCGCCCCGAGTCGGTCTCGGCACAGATCACGGCGGAGTTCGCCGCCGCGTGGCGCGTGGCGCATCCCGAGGGCAGACATCTCTACAGAAGCCTGGCCAGAGACCCGGTGCCGCACGTGGACGCCGCCTACGTGGAGACGGTGAGCCGGCTGGAGGCCGCGGGCACCCGCGACCTGGACGAGGCGCGCCGTGCGTTCCGCACCCTGAAGGAGCGCAGGTCGTGGCGGGTGAGCTGGAAGCTGATCGACGCCCTGCTCGCCGCCGACGTGCTGCTGATCGGACTGCCGCTCTACCACTTCTCCGTCCCTTCCGTCTTCAAGGCCTGGCTGGACCGGGTGGCCATTCCGCCGCTGCTGGTCGACCCCGAGACCGGCCTGGGCCCGCTGTCGGGCAGACGGACCGTGGTGGCCACGGCGCGCGGCGCGACCTCCGACCACTTCGCCGACGAGTGCGACGACGACTTCCAGGAGCGCTACGTCCGCGCCGCGCTCCGTGCGCTGGGGCTCGCCGACGACCTGGTCCTGCTGCAGGCGGACATGACCAAGGCCGGTCATGTCCCCTGGCTCGCGCCGTTCCAGCAGACCGCGCGGTCCTCACTGGAGCGTGCCGTGGAGGCGGCGCGCACTGCGGCGCGCCGCTGATCCCGGCCCCGCCGTCACTCCGTGCGCGAGGCCACCACGTCGCACAGCGCGTCCAGCGCTCCGCGGGCGGCGCCCGGCGGCAGCGGGGCCAGGGCACTGCGGGCCGCCGCGAGCCGACCGTCCATGAGCGCCCTGGCGCGGTCCAGGGCGTCGGAGCGGCGGAGCAGGCCCAGCGCCCTGTCACGTTGCGGACCGTTCAGCCCGGCGGGCCCGGACAGCAGGGCCAGCAGCTCCTCGTCCTGCGGACGGCCGGCGTCGAGTACCAGCACGACCGGCAGACCGGCCACGCCGACCGCCAGGTCCTTGCCCTGTTCCTTGCCCGACTGCCAGGCCGGAGCAGTGACGTCGAGCAGGTCGTCGGAGATCTGGAAGGCGGTGCCGAGGTGTTCGCCGTAGCGTGCGAGCGCCTCGTCCACCCCCTGCCGGGCGCCCGACTGGAGGGCGCCGAGCCTCAGGGCGAAGGAGAACAGGGAGGCCGACTTGTCCGCGACCACGTCGAAGTAGTGGCGCAGCCGTTCCCGGTCGCCGTCCGGGCCGACCAGCTCGCGCAGCTGGCCGCGGACGAGGCGTTCGGAGGCCTGCGCCTGCAGCGGGACGGCCGCGGGGGTCAGATCCGCCGACAGCTGGGCGGCCTTGGCCAGCAGCCAGTTGCCCGACCGGACCGCGACGGCGTTGCCCCAGCAGGCGTTGACGCTGGTGACGCCGTGCCGGATGACCGCCTCGTCCATGACGTCGTCGTGGTGGAGCGAGGCGGTGTGGATCAGCTCGGAGACGACGGCCGCCTCGACGACGCCCGGAGCCCGAGGATCGCCGAACTCGGCTCCCAGCAGGGTGAGCAGCGGACGCAGACGCTTGCCGCCGGCCGTCACCAGGTGCCCGGCGACATCGGCGAGGAACGGGACGGAAGTCTCGCCCACACAGGCGAGCAGCCGTGCCTCGACCCGGTCGAGGGAGCGGAGCAAACGGCGCTCGAGGGCCTTGTCCCGCATGGTGAGCCGGGCGACGACGGACCGTCCTCGCACTCCTGCGGTGAGCGCGGGCATCTGCTTCTCCTCTGGGTCACGGCCATGGGGCCGGAGTGTTCCTGTCGGAGCGTAGGAAGGCCGCGCGGTGCGGGAGCAGTGGCGTTGTCCGCAACCGGACACGTGGGGCCGCGCCGGAGCGGCCCGTCGCGGTCGCGGCGGGCGGTGTGACAGCAACCTGCCACACGTATTGGCATCCCGGCCCCGGTGTGGGCGGACGGACCAGGTGTGCGCCGCGCCGGCCGCCGCGGGCGGCCGCACGGACACCCGTGCACAAGCCGCCGGCACAGGGTCCGCGAGAGCGACGGTGCCCGGGCTCGGCGGAGTTGAGCGCTCTTCGACACGTGCCGGCGCCGACCGGCAGGTGCCGGGCACGGCGACGGCACGGGGCACTGCGCACCGGCCCGCCTGGCCGGCTTCCGGCGGGGCGGCCTGTGCACGGGCGCCCCGCCGGAAGCCGGTACGGCTGGTGATCAGGGCGCCGGGCAGACGCCGAGGTCTTCCCAGACGCCCCACTCGCCGGTGGTGCCGGGCTTGTCGCCGGTCACCCACCACTTGGCGCGCCAGGTGTGACCCCCGTAGGAGACGGTGTCGCCGCCGTTGTAGACACGTGCGGGGTCCCAGGCGGCCGCGGTGCAGGTGCCTCCGCCGCCGGTGCCGCCGCCGTCGCCTCCCCCGGTCCCGCCACCGCTGCCGCCGATGACGACGTCGACGCAGGAGTAGAAGGCGTTGGCGGTGTCCGCGATGTTCCAGACGGCCAGCACCTTCTGGCGGCCGGTGAAGCCGCCGAAGTCCACCTGCTGGCTGACGTCGGCGCCGGGCTGCGCGTTGTGGCCGTCGAACTCGGCGATCTTCCGGCCGCCGATGAAGTACTGCCAGTTGGCGGTGGCGTGCCGGGCGGTGTTGTGCCAGGTGAAGGTCGCCGAAGAGCCGACCGGCGTGGCCTTCCAGCCCTTGCTGTCGTCGTCCAGTTCGGCGTACTCCGCGTGCCCGCCGCTGCAACTGGACAGGCCCTTGGGCCCTTCGACGCTCTGCGGCTCGTACTTGATCTGGCCGCAGGAGACGACGCCCTCGGCGCACTGCTCCTGCCGGCTCGTGGGCAGCGTGACCCAGCCGTGGGCGCTGGCCGAGCTCGCGGGAAGGCTGACGGCGAGCACGGGCGCGGCCAGCGCGCCGATCACACAGGCCACCCGTCTTTTCGTGTTCATGCCATACCACTCTCCTCGATGGACCGGAACCGGCGCCGCGCGGGAGTCGGCGCTCACGCTCCGAAAGAAGGCGCACAGGTCTAGACCTGCCTCGGGCTTGGTCTAGACCATACTCGGGGAGCGCACCCGGTCAAGGGGTTGGACAAGGCGAACTGCGGGTGCGGGCAAGGAAGATGGGCTCCCGGGCCGGTGAAGGCGTACTCGGTGGGGAGCGAGGCGGGGGCGAGGCGGGGCGCCGCTCCGGGGGATCGACCGCCCCCTTCAGGAAGTCCCGTCGCCCTTCCCGCGCGTCCCGTCGTCCTCGTCCTCGCCGGAGCGCTCGGCGAGGATCGTGAGGAAGGCCGAGGCGACGAGGGCGACGGCGCGGTCGTCGTCGTGGGTCAGCCGGCGCAGGACCTCCCGTACGGACGTCCCCGGCAGCTCGACCAGCGCCTGGGTGAGGCGGATCCGTGTCGCGGAGTCGGCGGTGGGCGAGGCGAGCCGGTCGGCCAGGACGGTCAGGACCCGGTCCGCGCACTCGGGGTCCCGGGACAGCAGGCCCAAAGTCTCCGCCGCCTCGACGTCATGGCCGCCCTCGACCACCATCCCCACGAGCACCGGAACGGCCGTGGTCTCGCCGCACCTGCCCAGCGCCAGAGCGGCACGTCCGCGCACCGTCGGGTCCGGGTCCCCGAGCAGGTCCGCGAGCGCCGCGATCGCTCCCGGGGCCTCGGGCATCTCGGCGATCGCGAGCACCGCGCGCCGTCTGATGTCCGCGTCCGCCGAGCGCAGTCCGGCGGCCAGTGACGCCACGGCGTCGCCGCCCGACCGGGCGAGCGCCCAGCGCAGGGCACCGGCGACATGGGGGTCGGACTCGGTCAGGACCGCCCCGGCCAGCAGCTCGGCGGGGACCGGGGCGCCCTCCGGCCGGGCCAGGACCGCCTGCTGCCGGCGCGCGGCGCTGGCCGAGTCGAGCCCTTGCATCAGCGCGACGATGCGCAGGACGTCCGGCCAGCCGGCGGGCGCCGACGCGTCGACGGCGCGGAGCAGCCCGAGCAGTTCCCGTTCCCGCTCCAGGCGCTCCTCCGTCCGCCGGACGAGGTCGCCGACCAGGGCGGACGGCGAGAAGCCCGGGTCCTCCAGCGAGCGTCCGATCTGCTTGAGCGAGAGGCCGAGGGAGCGCAGGCTCTCCACGTGGAAGATCCTGCGGACGTCCTCGGCGGAGTACTCGCGGTAGCCGCCGACGGTGCGACCGGTCGGCCGCACCAGCCCCAGGGCCTCGTAGTGCCGGAGCATCCGGGGACTCACCCCCGAACGCCGGGCCACCTCGCCGATCAGCACTCCGCGCTCTCCCTGGCGTTTCCGGGGTTCTCGGCCCGCCCGGTGTTCTCGGCCCGCCCGGCGTTGCCGGCCCGCCCGGCTCGCTCCGCCTCCACGGCCCTCACGGCCTCGGACGGCGCCGACGACTCGGACGTCCCCGTGGGCGGGGTCGCCTCCGGGGACTCGCTCGGCCCCGTGGGTTCGACCGCACCGCTCGCCTCCGCGGCCCCCCTGGGCCCGACGGTCTCCCCGGCGTCGGCGCTTCCCCCCGCCACGGCCGCCCCCGGCCCGCCTCCGGTGCCGGTGCCCGCCCCCGCGGCAGCGGCTCGCTCCGGGCCGAGGGCCACGACACGCTTCGCCTCCTCGACCGCCGCGTCGAAGCCGGTCTCCGGATCCCGGCGGAGCAGTTCGGTGGCGCGGGCGTGGGCGGCCACCGCCGGGTCGGAGCTCGCCGCGGCCGTCGCCAGGGCGTGCACGGCGACGTCGCCGAGACCGGCCAGGGCCCGACTCAGGCTCAGCCGCACTTCGCGGTCACCGCGCCCGAGTTGACCGGCCAGTTCGCCGGCCAGGTCCTTCTTCTCGTCCTCGGGCGCCAGGGCGACCGCGACGCGCCACGCGGTCCGCGCGACCTCGTCGTCGGGGTCGCGCAGCATGGCGCGCGTGATCCAGGCCCAGGCCCGCCCGTCACCGATCTTGGAGAGCGTGTGCAGCGCCTGGCTGCGCGCCTGAGCGCGCTCGGAGCCGAGTTCCCGGCGGAGCCGGGGCAGGGTGGTCTCCGCCGGGAGGCGGGTCAGCGCCCAGGACAGCATGTCCCGTACGAAGAGGTCCGGTTCGACGGCGCACCGTTCGACGAGCGGCTCCAGGAGGGCGGTGCCGGGGTTCGAGCCGGCCGCCAGGGCCGCCTGGAGCCGGACCGACGGGTCGCCGGCGCTCAGGGCGCCGGCCAGACGGGTGTCGCGCGGGGTTTTGTTGGTGGGATTGATCGAAACCACCTCCTGCCTCCAGGGGACACCTTGTCACCATGTCAAGGTCAAGCCGGTGACCTGCCGGGAAGGGGAGCTGCCGGACCTGCCCGTCCGGGGAGCGGCAGGTCCCCCGGCCGACCGCGGCACCGCCCTCCGCCCCGCCTCCGCACCCCCGCCGTCCGCACCGCCCCAGTCGCCGTCGCCCGCCGTAAAGCCGCTCGCGTGCGGCTGAGTCCGCGCTCTAGCATGCGCGCTATGGCAAAGGCACCCGTTCTCACCCCCCGGGCGGAAGACTTCCCCCGCTGGTACCAGGAACTGATCAACAAGGCCGAGCTGGCCGACAACGGTCCGGTGCGCGGCACGATGGTCATCCGACCGTACGGGTACGGGCTGTGGGAGCGGATGCAGCAGGAGATGGACGCCCGGATCAAGGACGCGGGCGCTGCCAACGCCTACTTTCCGCTCTTCATCCCGCAGTCGTACCTGACCCGCGAGGCCGAGCACGTCGAGGGGTTCGCGCCCGAGCTGGCGGTCGTCACGCACGGCGGCGGCAAGGAACTGGAGGAGCCGATCGTCGTCCGGCCCACCTCGGAGACGATCGTCAACGAGTACTTCTCCAAGTGGGTGCAGAGCTATCGCGACCTGCCCCTGCTGATCAACCAGTGGGCGAACGTCGTCCGCTGGGAGATGCGTCCGCGCGTCTTCCTCCGGACGACCGAGTTCCTGTGGCAGGAGGGGCACACCGCCCACGCCACCTACGAGGACGCCCGCGCCTACGCCGCGCGCATCCACCGGGACGTCTACCGCGACTTCATGGTCGGCGTCCTCGGCATCGACGTGGTCCTCGGCCGCAAGACGGCCCGCGAGCGCTTCGCGGGTGCGATCAACACCCTCACCCTCGAAGGCATGATGGGCGACGGCAAGGCGCTCCAGATGGGTACCAGCCACGAGTTGGGACAGAACTTCGCCAGGGCCTTCCACACCCAGTACCTGTCCAAGGACGGCAAGCAGGAGCTGGTCTGGCAGACCTCGTGGGGCACGTCGACCCGCATGGTCGGCGGGCTGATCATGTCGCACGGGGACGACAGCGGGCTGCGCGTGCCGCCCCGGCTGGCACCGGTCCAGGCCGTCGTGCTCGCGGTCAAGGACGACGACGCGGTGATCGCGAAGGTCCGGGAGATCGGCGACCGGCTCAAGGCCGCCGGGGTTCGGGTCCAGGTCGACGACCGCGCCGACGTCCCCTTCGGCCGGCGCGCCGTCGACTGGGAGCTGAAGGGCGTGCCGGTCCGTATCGAGGTGGGCCCGCGCGACCTGGAGAACGGCACCGCGATGCTGGCCCGCCGCATCCCCGGCGGCAAGGCGCCGGTGCGGATCGGGGAGATCGAGGCGCTGCTCCCGAAGGTGCTGGAGGAGGACCAGGCGCTGCTGCTCGCGCAGTCCCGTGAGCGCCGCGAGGACCGTACGGTCGAGACGGCCACCATCGAGGAGGCCGTGGAGGCGGCGGCCACGGGCTGGGCCCGCATCCCCTGGGCCACGCTGGGCCCGGAGGGCGAGGCGACTCTCGCCGAGCAGGGCGTGTCCGTACGCTGCCTGGTCGCCGCGGACGGTTCGGTCCCGGACAGCGACGACCAGCCGGGCAACGTCGCCGTCGTGGCCCGCGCCTACTGATCCACGCGGGACCCGGCCACCGTTCGCACAGGGTGCCGGGCCCCGTCGGTGAACGACCGCAGCCGCCGACGGGCCCGCCGAAGGGTCCCGCCCATCCGCGGCCCCTCACAGGTGGATGGGCAGGTGGCGGGGTCCACGCAGCATCGCGTTCTGCCGGTACGGGGGCGGGTCTTCGAGCAGGCGGGCGCTGCCGAGGTGGGGAAGCAGGGCGCCGAGCGCGGCGTACGCCTCGACGCGGGCCAGGGGACCGCCGTAGCAGGCGTGGATGCCGCTGCCGAAGCCGAGGTGCTGGTTGTCCGGGCGGGCGGGCTCGAACCGGTCGGGGTCGGCAAACCGCCGGGGATCGCGGTTGCCCGAGGCCAGGGCCAGGATGACGGAGGCTCCTCTGGGGACGGTGGTACCGGCGACGTCGATGTCGGCGCGGGGAATACGCTCGCGCATGTGGACCGGGGGCTCATAGCGCAGCAGTTCCTCCACCGCTCGCGGCAGCAGGTCCGGCTCGCGGCGCAGCCGGTCCAGTTGCTCGGGCCGGCGCAGGAGGGTGAGGGCGCCGTTGGCGATCAGGTTGACCGTGGTCTCGTGTCCGGCGATGAGGAGCAGCACGGCGGTTTCCGCGAGTTCCTCCTGGGTGAGGCGCAGGGCGGGGTCCGGTTCGTTGACGAAGGCGGAGAGCATGTCGTCGCCCGGCTTGCCACGACGCTGTTCGGCCAGGTTCAGCAGGTAGCCGCCCATCTCCACGCGCGCCTGTTCCCCGGCCTTGTCCGTCTCGGTGGAGTCGTCGTCGGGCCTGACGTCGGCGGCTGCGACCAGGCGATCGGACCAGGCCCGGAAGAGCGGCTCGTCCTCGTGCGGCACGCCGAGCAGGCGGCAGATCACGGTGACGGGCAGGGGGTAGGCGAAGTCGTCGACGACGTCGACCTGTTGGCCCGCCTCGAACGGCTCCAGCAGTTCCTCGGCGATCCGGTCGATCTCGTCGCGCATGCCGTCGACCCGGCCAGGGCTGTGCGGGGGCCCGAAGGGCCGCATGGCGAGGGTGCGCAGCCTGTGGTGCTCGGGGTCGTCGAGCCGCAGGAACGGCGGCTTGTGGGTCGCCTCGCCACGGGTGCGGGGTTCGGCACTCATCCGTGGGTCGTGGAGCAGAGCGGCGACGTGGTGGTAGGTGCCGATGAGGTAGCTGCCGTCGGCCTGGGGCACCACGGGACCGGCCTCGCGGAGTTCCGCGTACAGCGGGTAGGGGTTGGAACGGCTGGCGTAGTCGGTGATCCGTGCCAGCAAGGTAGCGGAGTCCATGGCGGCTCCTCGTGGGGGCGGGATGTGGGCTACACCACCGTCAGCCGGCGGTCGGGAAGGTGACCCGTGAGTGCGACGGTCGGACCGTGGGACAGCACGGAAGGGTCCGGTACGGCGGAGGGGATCG
Source organism: Streptomyces sp. NPDC093260 (assembly GCF_040683715.1). Taxonomy (NCBI): domain Bacteria; kingdom Bacillati; phylum Actinomycetota; class Actinomycetes; order Kitasatosporales; family Streptomycetaceae; genus Streptomyces; species Streptomyces sp. NPDC093260. The sequence continues at coordinate 421,687 of NZ_JBFBEK010000003.1, read as the reverse complement.
TGATGTCGGCCGCGATCGCACGGTCCTGCGCGCCGGGCGGGGGCGGGAACGGAGCGGCGGTCTCGATCAGGTGCCGGTAGTAGTCGAGCGCCTTGGCCATGTCGACGGTGACGGCGGCGGTCACCCGGCCCTGGTAGCCGTAGACCATCGCCAGACGGCGCGCCTCCAGGGAGCCCTGGGCGATGACCACGTGGTCGGAGTAGGTGGGCACGCCCACCGACTTGATGTTGAGCCCGAACTGGGTCGACCAGAAGACCGGGACGGCCAGGTGCGGGCGCTGCAGCGGCGCCGGGTTGACCATGTTGTGGGCCGCGACCTCGGCCTGCTCGACCGCGTTGCCCCAGTGCTCCAGCGACAGCATCTGGTAGCCGAACAGCGGGTGCGGGAAGCGGGAGACGTCCCCGGCCACGAAGACGTCGTCGGTGACGATCCCGTACATGTTGAAAGCCCGGCAGCCCGCGTCGCAGGCGATGCCGCGCGGACCCGCCGCCAGCCCGGAGTCGGCCAGCCACTCGACGTTGCGGATCGCCCCCAGCGCCACGACGCACACGTCCGCCTCGACACGGCTGCCGTCGGACAACTGCGCGCCGGCGAAGCTTCCGTTGCCGTTCAGGGCGGTGACCGTCACCCCGGTGCGCAGGTCCACTCCGTGGTTGCGCTGCATGACGGCGGCGAGCTTGGACAGGGTGCCGCCGAGCGCGCCGACCAGAGGGGCGGGGCCGCGTTCGGCGACGGTCACCTCCAGGCCCAGTTCCCGGCAGGCCGAGGCGATCTCCGAGCCGGCGAAGCCTCCGCCGATCACCAGCACCCGCTCCGGCCTCGCGGCCAGTCGCTCGGCCAGTCCTGCGCCGTCCTCGCGCGTGCGCAGGGTGAACACCCCGTCCAGGGCGCCTTCCTCCGGGTTGGGCCAGGGCCGCGCGCGGGTCCCGGTGGCGATCAGCAGCCGGTCGTACGGCAGTGACTCGCCGTCGGCCAGCAGCACCCGTTTCGCCAGCAGGTCCACACCGGTGGCGCGCACGCCGAGGCGCCACTCGGCGTCCGGGTCCCGGCGCATCGGCAGCTCAAGGGTGTCCGCCGTCGCCTGCCCCAGCAGCACCTGCTTGGACAGCGGCGGCCGGTCGTAGGGCACATGCGGCTCGTCCCCGACCACGGTCAGAGACCCGGTGAAGCCCTCTGCGCGCAGCGTCTCCGCGGCCCGCAGCCCTGCCAGCGAGGCGCCGACGATGACGATACGGCCGTCTTTCAGGTCATCGGGCACCGGTGGTCACCTCTTCCCCGAGGAGGATCGCCTGCACCGGGCACGCCGCCGCGGCCTGGCGCACCCGCTCCACCTGGTCGTCCGGGACGGCCGTGGCGTACAGCAGCCCCTCCTCCCCGTGCAGCTCGAACACCTCAGGGGCGAGGAACACGCACTGCGCGTAGCCCTGGCAGCGGGTGAGGTCGACAACGGTCCGCATGTCCACCACTTCTTCCTCCGTTGTCACACCCCCCTCAGCTCCAGCATGTGGCCAGATCCGGGCACCCGCATGTCCTGTGATCGCTAACTGGAGTTCGGGCCGGAACGATGACGGTGAGATGGACGAACGCTCGTGATCTGCCCGCCAGTTGCTCTCCTCAGCCTTCAGCCGTGGCACCCCCGGCGGAGCAGGCGCCGCGCCCTTTTCGGCCAGGTCGTCCGGGTGAGCCGAACCGCCTGCGGGGCGGCGGGCGAGTGCGCCTCGAAGACGTCCTCGGCGACTCCTGCCCGGAAGGATTCCGGGCCGCGGCGCGGGAGTGCTTCGACGTCGGTGCCAGCACCGCCGGACCATGCCCGGCGCCCGCTGGTTTCCCGGCGCCACCCTCAGCCACGCCCAGCACACGCTGCGCGGCTGCACCCGGGCGCCCCCGCGATCGTCGCACCGGACGAGACGGAGCCGGCGCGGGCCCGCGGTCCCCAGGGGCCCCATGCGCCCGGGACGAATCCAGACCTCCTCGCGCGAGTCCACGGCAATGCCGTCCAGACCCTTGAGTCCGCCCCCGCTGTGTGCCAGCCTCCTTTTCAACAACAGCGAACATTTTGTCTGGAATTTCGAACACTTCTCGTCGGAGAGCGACAAGTGTGATCACGCCCTCCGGGAGATGGTGAGTGCCGACCGCAGAGGTGTGCGCCTGGGAGCGCTCCCACCTCAAGGAAGGCCGGCCAGCCCCGGAGCGACGGACGGCCCCGGTGTTTCCCGGAGCCGGCCGACTGCGCCACGCCTTCCGACGGTGAACCAGCCCGGCTCCCGCGCATGCGCGGGAGCCCGGGTGAACCACCCCATGCACCCCCACCGGATCCACCCCCACGAGCAGCCCGTTCCCGGAGGTCCACGGACGATGCCCGCACACATTCCCCCCGCACGACGAAGGCTGCGTCATCTGGCGCGCCGGTCACGGACGTTGGCACTCACAGCGGCCGGCGCCCTTCTCTCGCTCGCGCTCCCCCTGGTCGTCGTCGGCACGGCCCAGCCCGCGGCCGCGCTGGGCAACGGCCTGGCGCTGACGCCGCAGATGGGGTTCAACGACTGGAACGCCTACGGCTGCAACGTCTCCGAGTCGCTCATCAAGTCCACCGCACAGGCGATGCACTCCAACGGCATGCAGGCGGCGGGCTACACCTACGTCAACATCGACGACTGCTGGATGACGCACTCCCGCGACTCCTCGGGCCGGCTGGTTCCCGATCCGGCGAAGTTCCCGGACGGCATCAAGGGGACCGCCGACTACGTCCACTCGCTCGGCCTCAAGCTGGGCATCTACGAGGACGCCGGCACCGCCACCTGCGCCGGCTACCCCGGCAGCCTCGGTCACGAGACCACCGACGCCCAGTCCTTCGCCTCCTGGGGCGTGGACTACCTGAAGTACGACAACTGCAACAACAACGGGGTGGCCGCGCGGTCCCGCTACACCGCGATGCGCGACGCCCTCGCCGCGACCGGCCGGCCCATCCTGTACAGCCTGTGCAACTGGGGCCAGGACGACGTGTGGACCTGGGGCGCGGACGTCGGCAACAGCTGGCGCACCACCGGGGACATCACCGCCAGCTACTCCAGCATGCTCTCGATCTTCCACTCCAACGTGCGCCTGGCCTCCTACGCCGGCCCCGGCCACTGGAACGACCCGGACATGCTGGAGGTCGGCAACAGGGGCCTGTCGGACACCGAGGCCCGCTCGGAGTTCAGCCTGTGGGCGGAGATGGCGGCCCCGCTCATCGCCGGCACGGACCTGACCTCCGCCTCCTCCACCACGTTGGCCACCTACACCAACTCCCGTGTGATCGCGGTGGACCAGGACCCGCTGGGCAGGCAGGGAACCATGGTGTCCTCGTCGAACGGCCTGGACGTCCTGGCCAAACCGCTCGCGAACGGTGACGTGTCCGTCGCGCTGTTCAACGAGACCGGATCGACCGCGACCATCAGCACCACCGCGAGCGCGGTCGGCAAGACCGGCGCCGCCGGGTACACGCTGACCGACCTGTGGTCCGGGGCGACGTCGACCACCTCGGGCACGATCAGCGCGTCGGTGCCGGCACATGGGGTTGTCATGTACCGGATGTCCGGGGGCAGCGACACCGGCGGCGGAGCCACCACGGGCGAGATCCACGCGGTGGGCGCCGGCAAGTGCCTCGACGTGCCCGGCTCGGCGACCACCGCAGGCACCCAGGTCGAGATCTGGACCTGCGGCGGTGGAGCCAACCAGCTCTGGACGCACACCTCGTCCCAGCAACTGACCGTCTACTCGGGCAGCTCCCGGATGTGCCTGGACGCCTACGACAACCGGACCGCGCCCGGCACCAAGGTGGAGATCTGGCAGTGCAACGGCCAGGCCAACCAGCAGTGGAGGATCAACTCCGACGGCACCATCACCGGAGTCCAGTCCGGGCTCTGCCTGGACGTCACCGGAGCCTCCACCGCCAACGGGGCCCTGGCCGATCTGTGGACGTGCAACGGACAGAACAACCAGCGTTGGAGCCTGAGTTGAGCCTGTCAGAACGCTCGTAGGGATCGCCGGGCCGGCACCGACCCCTGGTGCCCGGCCCGGCGCACGTCGTTTCCCCGCTCGTCGCCCGGCGACACCGCCGTACACGTGTACGCCCGATCCCGCCGCCACCCGTCTGGACGTCGTGGTCCCCCCTCTCCCCCCTCCGGAGGAGGTTCCCGTGGAACCTCGACTCCGACCGCAGTGTCACCAGTGCCAGGTCCGGCCTGTGCCTGGACGCCACCGGCAACGGCACCGCCAACGGCACCGTGGTCCAGCTGTGGCAGTGCACCGGAGCCGCCAACCAGAAATGGACCCGCGGCTGATCACCGGCCGGGTCCTCAGGAAGGCCGCGCTTCCCCCCTCATCCCCCTGGTCCTCCTTGTTCCATCCTCCCTTCATCCCCCTTCATCCCCCTTCACCCCCCTTCATCCCCCCGACCCCCGACCCCCGACCCCCGACCCCCGACCCCCGAGGAAGAGGACAATGCATCCGTCACCCGTCTCCCCCCGGAAGGAAGCGGCGAGAGGACGCCGCTTCCCGACGGCTGCCGTCACCTGCGTGCTGGCGCTGTTGGCCACGATGCTCGCGACCGCGCTGACATGGCCGGCGCCGGCGTCCGCGGCAGCCGTACCACTCGTCAGCTCGGCCTCAGGACGGTGTCTCGACGTCAAGGGCGATGCCGACGCGGCGGGCACCACCCTCGAGATCTGGGACTGCAACGGCCAGGCGAACCAGGCGTTCGAGTTCACCTCGTCCGGCGAGCTGAGGACCATGGGCGGTACCCGCTGCGTGGACGCCTCCCACTCCGGCACCACGCCGGGGACCCAGGTGATCATCTGGACCTGCAACGGCCAGGCCAACCAGCAGTGGCGGCACACCTCCGACGGGACCGTCACAGGAGCGCAGTCGGGGCTGTGCCTGGACGTCGACGGCGCCTCCGCCGCCAACGGGACCGCCGTCGTCCTGTGGACCTGCAACGGCCAGAGCAACCAGAAGTGGGGCACGCCGTCGACGACGCCTCCGCCGACAGGCGCCTCGCACTCCTGCGACATCTACGCCGCGGGCGGTACACCCTGTGTGGCCGCGCACAGTACGGTCCGCGCGCTCTACGGCTCGTACAGCGGCAGCCTGTACCAGGTCAGGCGCTCGTCCGACAACGCGACGAAGGAGATCGGTGTGCGGACGCCCGGCGGCTACGCCGACGCGGCGGCGCAGGACTCGTTCTGTTCGGGTACCACCTGCGTGATCACCATGGTCCACGACCAGTCGGGGCGCGGCAACGACCTCTGGTACCAGGGGTCGGCACAGGTTCCCGGGTCGAGTCAGAGCAGCCCGGCGAAGGCGGCCTCGGAGTCCCTTGCAGTCGGCGGCACCAAGGCCTACTCGCTGTACATCAATCCCGGCAACAGCTACTGGCGGGACGGGCACCTGACGGGTGTACCGACCGGCAGCGCGCCCGAGGGCGCCTACATGGTCACCAGCGGCACCCACGTGAACAACGGCTGCTGCTTCGACTACGGCAACAGCGAGACGACCCGCGGCGCCGACGCCGCCGGTGCCATGGACGCGATCAACTTCGGCACCGAATGCTGGTTCGGAGGCTGCCCGGGCAGCGGGCCGTGGGTCCAGGCGGACCTCGAGTGGGGTCTGTACTCCGGCGGCAGCCAGTCCTGGAACACCCGACAGCGTGCCTTCACCAGCAAGTTCGTCACCGCGATGCTGAAGAACAACGGCACCTCGAGATTCGCCCTCAAGGGCGGTGACGCGCAGTCCGGCGGACTCACCACGGTGTGGGACGGCGGACTGCCCAGCGGATACAGCCCCATGAAGAAGCAGGGGGCCATCGTGCTGGGAAGCGGCGGCGACTGCTGCAAGCCCGGCGGTGGCGCGAACCAGAGCGCCGGCACCTTCTACGAAGGGGCGATCGTCGCGGGATACCCCTCCGACGCCACGGACAACGCGGTGCAGTCCGACATCACTGCGGCCGGTTACCGCTGACGCCGCGCCGCGCACGCGGCACCAGGCGGGCGGTCCTCCGGCCGGCCCGGAGGACCGCCCGCCGCCGGCACGACACCCACCCCCCGCGAAAGGAAACCCTGCCATGTCAGCGTTCAGCCGGTTGCTCCGGCGCTTACGCACCTCGACGGCCGTGCTCGTCGGCCTCGTCCTGGCCGCCGGCGGCATGGTCGCCGGTGTCGCCGAACCCGCCCAGGCGGCCACCGCGATCACGATCAACGGCTCCTCCACGGGCCGCACGTTCGACGGCGTGGGCGCGATCAGCGGCGGCGGCGGAAACAGCCGACTCCTGATCGACTATCCCGAGCCGCAGCGGGGCCAGATCCTGGACTACCTCTTCCGGCCCGGTTACGGCGCCTCCCTGCAGATCCTCAAGACCGAGATCGGAGGCGACACCAACTCCACCTCGGGAGCCGAGCCGAGCCACGAGCACACGCGGACAGACCTGAACTGCGACCGGGGCTACGAGTGGTGGCTGATGGAACAGGCCAAGTCACGCAACCCGAACATCAAGCTGTACGGCCTCGCCTGGGGAGCGCCCGGCTGGGTCGGCAACGGCAACTTCTGGTCCTCCGACATGATCACCTACCTGGTCTCCTGGCTGGGTTGCGCCAAGCAGCACCGGCTGACCGTCGACTATCTGGGCGGATGGAACGAGCGCGGCTACAACGTCTCCTGGTACGAACAACTGCGCGCGGCGCTCGACAGCAACGGCTACGGCAGCGTCAAGATCGTCGGAGCCGACTCCGACTGGTCCATCGCGGGCGACGTCAACTCCAACCCGGCCTTCGCCTCCTCGGTCGACGTCATCGGCACCCACTACCCCTGTGGTTACCGGTCCGCGCAGACCGACTGCGGTGTTCCGTCGTCCGCCACCTCGTCCGGCAAGCAGCTGTGGGCGAGCGAGAACGGCTCCGACGACTACAACGCCGGTGCCAACGCGATGGCCCGGGGCATCAACCGCGGCTACATAGACGGCAGGATGACCGCGTACCTCAACTGGCCCGTGGTGGCCGCGCTCACGCCGAACCTCCCGTACCCCACCATGGGTCTCGCGCTCACCCCGCAGCCGTGGTCCGGCTACTACGCGATCGGCAAGAACGCCTGGGTGACGGCCCAGACCACCCAGTTCACCGCCCCCGGCTGGCAGTACCTCGACTCCTCCAGCGGTTACATCGGGGGCAGCCGCGGCAACGGCAGCTACGTCTCGCTGAAGTCCACGAACAAGTCCGACTACTCCACGGTCATCGAGACCATGGACGCGACCAGCGCCCAGACGCTGAACTTCGGCGTCACCGGCGGTCTGTCCACCGGTACCGTCCACGTGTGGTCGACCAGTGTCAACTCCGGTAACTCCGCTGACTACTTCGTCCACTCCACGGACATCACGCCCTCGAACGGCGGCTTCAGCCTGACCGTGCAGCCCGGCCGCGTCTACACGATCACCACCACCACCGGCCAGGGCAAGGGGGCGGCCGCCGGCACGGCCCAGAGGCCGATGAGCCTGCCCTACAGCGACGACTTCGACGGCTACACCACCGGGGCCGAAGCCAAGTACCTCATGGACTGGCAGGGAGCCTTCGAGGTCGCGGCCTGCGGCGGCGGACGCGGCGGCAAGTGCGTGCGGCAGATGAGCGCACAGGCACCGATCACCTGGGACCCGCTCACCGATCCCCACAGCATGCTCGGAGACCTCGGCTGGAGCGACTACACCGTCTCCTCCGACGTACTGCTCGAGAGGTCCGGGTACGCCGAACTCCTCGGCCGCGCGAACACGCAGAGCTACAGCGGGGCGGCCGGACTGAACGCCTACCACCTGCGCGTGAGCGACACCGGAGCCTGGTCGCTCCTGCGCACCGGCACGGGTGGCGATTCGACCGCGCTGGCCCACGGAACGACCGCGGCGATCGGCACCAACAAGTGGCACACCCTGTCCCTGGGCTTCTCCGGCAGCACCATCACCGCCTTCGTCGACGGCACCAAGGCCGGTTCGGCCCACGACTACGGCTACGCGGGCGGACAAGTCGGCTACGCCACCGGCCAGGGCGAGACGGCACAGTTCGACAACCTGTCCATCACCCCCGGCCAGGGTGGAGCGGGCGGCGGCACGAGCGGACCGATCACCGGCATCGGCTCAAGCCGCTGCGTGGACGTGCCCAACCAGTCCCAGACCGACGGAACCCAGGTGCAGTTGTGGGACTGCAACGGTGGCGGCAACCAGAAGTGGACCACCACCTCGGCCGGTGAGCTGCGGGTCTACGGCGGCGACTGCCTGGACGCGGCAGGGCAGGGCACCAGCCCCGGCACCAAGGTGGACATCTACACCTGCGACGGCGGCGGCAACCAGAAATGGACGTTCAACGCCGACGGAACGATCACCGGCAACCAGTCCGGCCTGTGTCTGGACGCCACCGGCAACGGAACCGCCAACGGCACCCTGCTGGAGCTGTGGACCTGCAACGGCGGCAGCAACCAGCAGTGGATCCACTACTGATCCCAAGGGTGCCGGTCGCCTCAGCGCACGGCTCCTGACGGCGCCGGCAGCACCACGTCCGGGTCCACCACGGTGATGCGGTCGCCGAACTCCAGCACCGACGACGAGTGGGCGATCACCGGAGTGTGACTGGGTCCGTAAGGCAGTCGGCTCCGTCCCGTGATCGGGGCAGAGCCGACTGGTCACCGGGCCGCGGAGACGATCCGAAGGGTGACCGCCACCGTGCCGACGGGGAGGTTTCCGCACCGGCGCCGGCCGCCGTCACGTCAGGATCGGCCGGAGGTCCGTTCCTGGTTGCCGAAGAGCTCGGTCACGAGCCGGCGGGCGTACGTGGCGTCGAGCCCGGCCGGGCGGAAGAGGATGCGGTACATCATGGGGGCGACGATGCGGTCCATGGCCGTCTCGACGTCGGGAGTGTTCTCCTCGCGGTCGGCCGCTCGGGCGAGAATGACGTCGATCTGTTCAGCCGCGTAGGCCGAGCACTGGCCGGCGTTGCCGCCGTCCGGGTCGCCGAGCAGGGCGTCGCGGATGTAGGCGCGGCCCGAGGTGGACGTCATCTCGTCGAGGAACTGTTCGGCCCACGCTGTGAGGTCGGACCGCAGGTCGCCGTGGTCCTCCGGTTCGGTGTCGGGTCGCAGCCGCTCCACCGCGACGTCCGACAGCAGTTCCTGCAGGGTGCCCCAGCGTCGGTAGATGGTCGACGGGGTGACTCCGGCGCGCTGGGCGACCAGTGGGACGGTCAGTGCCTCGCGGCCCCTTTCCTCCAGGAGTTCCCGTACAGCGGTGTGCACCGACGCCTGGACGCGCGCGCTGCGTCCGCCGGGGCGGGCCCTTTGCTTACTGCTCATCACACCAGCTTAAAGCACAGTCCTTGCGTTTAGCTGGCCCGATACCCGGGCTCAGTGGAGCCAAGCGCTCGTTCTGACGGCTCAGGCGGGATCCCGACCATGCCGAGTATCGCTGGAACCGCCCGACTCCTCCCACGCCGCGAACTGGTGCGACGTGACGCCGTCGTACCGCTTGCCGGTGGGCTCGAAGGAGCAGCACGGGGAACACCTGCCGACCGGTGCGGACGACTTCCTTGTCGTGGAGGTGTGCCGCAGGGTCGCCGAGGCCGCCGACGTTCCCCTGGCCGTCGCCCCGTCGGTGTGGTGCGGCCCGGCCGAGCACCGCATGTCCTTTGGTGGCGCCGCGGCTGGACGCACCGATCGCGGTCACCCGCTGCTTCAGGGCCGGGCGTGAGGTGATCGCCGACGCGTTGGCGACCCAGCGGTACCTCATGGCCTGCCTGCGAGGGCGAGACCTCCACGGCACTGCCCGTCTTCCCCTGCCATGTACGCACGCGGCGTGTCGCCCGGGTGGTGGGCCCGGACATCTTCCTGCGGTTCCGAGGATCCCCCGGCCGTCTGGCGTTCCGTCACCTTCGACATCATCACGCGCTCCGGCACCGCGGGTGGAGGCCGGACCGCGGCCGCGGCGAAAGGGCGAGGGCCTGCTCGACGGCCGTGCCGGAGTCCTCACGGATCTCATCGTCGCGGGCCTCCGGTTCCGATCCCGACCGAGCCGAGCCGAGCGGTGTGCGGGCCGGGCCGGCCCGCACACCGCCCTCAGGTGAGGGGTGCGAGCCATCGGGCGGACTGCGTCCGCTCGTATGCGTGGCCCACCAGCAGCAGCGTCCGCTCGGCGAAGGGCCGCCCGAGCAACTGCATGCCGATGGGCATGCCTGCCGTGTCCTGGCCGACCGGGACGGAAAGTGCGGGCACTCCTGTGATGTTGGCCGGGGAGGAGAGGCGCACGTAGGCGTCGGAGACGCTCTCGACCGTGCCGTCGGGCCAGGTGACGGTCTCCTGGCCCGACGGGACCGCGGCCATGGGGACCGCAGGGGCGGCGATCACGTCGACTTCCTCCAGGATGCGGGCCCATGCGCCGCGCATCAGCGTCCGGGCGCGCTGCGCCCGGAGGTAGTCGCCCGCGCCCATCAGCTCGCCGGCCTCCAGGAGGATCCGGACATCCGCCTGATACAGCTCGGGGACGGTACGCAGGGTGCTTTCGTGGTAGGCGGTGGCTTCCGGCACCATCAGGCCCCACTGGGTGGCCTGGATGTAGCGGGTCATCGGTATGTCGATCTCGATGAGCCGGGCGCCGAGCGTCTCCAGCTGCGCGATGGCGCGGCGGACGGCGGCCGCGACATCCGCGTCGACGTGTTCGAAGTAGTAGGTGCGAGGCACGCCGACGCGCACTCCCGTCAGGTCCGGGTCGGGGCTCGGCCGGTAGTCGGCGCCGGGGACGGCAGCCGAGGCGGGGTCGCGGGCGTCGTGCCCGGCGATGGCGGTCAGGACCAGGGCCGCGTCGTCGACAGTGCGGGTGATCGGGCCGACGTGGTCGAGCGACCAGGACAGTGACGTGACGCCGTGACGGGACACGAGTCCGTACGTCGGCTTGAGGCCGACCACCCCGTTCAGGGTGGCGGGCACCCGGATCGATCCGCCGGTGTCGGTGCCGAGGGCGAATGTCGCCGCACCGGAGGCCACGGCGACGGCGGAGCCGCCGCTGGAGCCACCGGCGATCCTCCCTCGGTCCCAGGCGTTGTTGGTCTGCGGGGTGGTCAGCCCGTAGGCGAACTCGTGGGTGTGCGTCTTGCCGATCAGGATGGCGCCGGCCGCCCGCAGACTCGCGACGACCGCGCTGTCGGAGGCCGCGCGGTGACCGGCCCGGGTCCTGGAGCTCGCCGTGGTGGACACGCCGGCGACATCGATCAAGTCCTTGAGTCCCACCGGGATCCCGTGCAGAGGGCCCCGGCAGGAGCCCTGTGCGACTTCGCGTTCGGCCTCGCGGGCGGCCACGCGGGCCTGATCAGCGGAAACCGCGACGTAGGCCGCGACCTGCGGCTCCACCTGCTCGATGCGGTCCAGGACCGAGCCGACCAGCTCGACGGGGGACAGCCGTCGCTCCCGGATCTGCTGCGCGGCGGCGGCGAGGGACAACTCATACGGCTGCATCGTGCTTCTCCTTTTCCGCACGAAAGGCACCGGCGGGCGCGGTGTCCCCGAAGTCCAGCTCCCGCAGGACAGCGACGACGGAGTGGATGTGGTTGGCGGTGGCCGCAACCGCGGAGTGGCGGTCATCGGGCAGCGGAAGCCCGGCACGGGCGGCCCAGCGGGCGGCCTCGGGCGGTGTGAGTTCGGCGGAGGTCATGGCATTTCCCCTGGTCGGGCCTGGAGCACCGAGGCACCCCACGCCAAAAGCTACTGATTTGCTTTAGCTCGACTGTAGGTTCTACCGTGACTTAAGGCAAACTGTTCGCTTTAAGGAGGTCGCCGCACTCCTAGCTGCAGCGGCCCTCACCGCGCTCGCCGTGTCACGAACCAGAACAAGGCCCAGCAGCTGCCCGCGCAACCGCCCCCTTGGCTGAAGAGCAAAGGAGAAGACAGATCATGCAGAGTCCCTCCGGCACCCCCGTCCCCTCCTGGACCGTGGGCGCCGTCACCGTCCACCGCGTCGACGAAACACCGTTGCCGCCCGCGACCGGACCCTGGCTCCTGCCCGACGCCACTCCCCAGGTGGTAGCAGCCCAGGACTGGCTGCGCCCCCACTTCGCCGGCGATGACGGCATCCTCCACATCGACAGCCACAGTTTCGCGTTCGCCGTGGACGGGCTACGCGTACTCATCGACACCGGCATCGGCAACGGCAAGGAACGGGCCAACCCTGCCTGGCACGACCTGCGCACCGACTTCCCCGAGCGCCTGACCGCCGCCGGCTTCCCGCCCGACTCCGTCGACCTGGTGGTCCTCACCCACCTGCACGCCGACCACGTCGGCTGGAACACCCGGAAGGCGGACGGCGAGTGGGTCCCCACGTTCCCCGCGGCGCGCTACCTCACCGCACGCACCGAAAGGGAGTTCTGGGCCGCGTACGACATGGAGGAGGCGCGCCGCCAGATGTTCCGCGACTCGGTGATCCCGGTCGAGCAGGCCGGACTGCTCGACCTGGTCGACGTCCCGGCCGAGGGCGTGCACATCACCCCGAGCCTGCGCCTGGTCCCCACCCCCGGACACACCCCCGGCCATGTCGCGGTCGAACTGAGCAGTCGGGGTGAGACGGCGCTGATCACCGGTGACTGCATCCACCACCCGGTCCAACTCGCCCACCCCGCCGTCGGCGCCTGCGTGGACATCGACCCACAGCAGTCCGAGACCACCCGCCGTGACTTGCTCGCTTCCCTCGCCGGCACGGACACCCTCCTTCTCGGCACCCACTTCGCCCCGCCCACAGCCGGCCGCATCGTCGCGCACGGGGGCGCCTACCGGCTGCGGCCCGTCCCGGCGGCCTGACCTGCGAGCCGACCGGGCCGCCGGGGCCCGACAGGCTCGGCGGCGCCGCAGGCCGACACCCTCGGCCGCTGCATCACCTTCGACCTGTGAACTGTGCGGGCCAGGCTGGAACGACGCCCGGTCGCGCGATCGTCTCGTGCACCAGCGGCGGGTTACCCAGATGCCGCCGGTCATGGGCGCGGTCCGGCCCTGGTCGGGTGATCGGCGTACGCATATCTGCCCCGCGGACCCCCTGGGCGCGACCGGCGGCAGCCTCACTGACCAGCCGTCAGATCGGGCGCCGAGACCATGCGCCACAGACGCGGGGCCGGGCCGTGCAAGCCGCTTCAGCCGCCTTCGCACGTCGGGTGGAACACCAAGGTCGGCGGCGGCCGGGGAGGCTGCGGCGAGTCTCCACATCGTGCACTTCGGAAAACAGGTCGAGCACCACCGAACACATCTGGAAGACCCAAGAAAGCCTCAGGTCAGAGCTTCTTTGCAGCAGGCTCCAAAATCGCCACGCACTCCACGTGCGAAGTCACCGGAAATATGTCGCAAGTCGAAGCTCCCACGTAACCGCAGGTCAGAGGCCGGTCTTGGCTCGCCCAGCGGCTTTCTCCCTACGCATCGACCCGCTGAACGGACGCGCCCACTGGACTGGACCAGCCCACCCGGCGAAGTCCCAGGAGCCGGCACCGTCCACGGCACCTCGTTCCGCCCCGGATTTCACGACTCGAACGTCAGGGCACTGGAAACCAGACCGCCAGGCGCTTTGCAATGACCGGTACATCGATGTTGTCCTGCGCGACGTCCTCGACGAACGGGCCGGCAGCGGGGACGGGCGGCGGGACAGTACTGGCGCTGACGCCGTTGAAGCGCAGGAAGACGCGCATGGCGAGCCAGGCGGTGCGTTTGTTGCCGTCGATCAGCGCGTGATTGCGGGCGACGGAGTGCAGCAGGGCCGCCGCCTTCTCGTGCAGCGTGGGATACAGCTCGGCTCCGAACACGTTCGTCCGAGGTCGCTCGATCGCCGACACCAGAAGGCCCATGTCACGCACGCCGTGCTCGGTACCGTTGACCGCGCGGGCGATGGCCAGGATCTCGTCGACCTGGAGGTAGCGCACGTCGGTCACTTCAGGTAGTCCAGAATCTCCGCATCACTCTCCATCAGCTCAGCCAGGACGTCATCAACCTTCAGCTCGGCCCGGTCCTGGGCCTCACGGATAGCCTCGATGGCAAGTTCCTGCTTGCTGCGACGCTCCCGACGAGCCCGCTCGGTGAGCTTCGCGTCAAGGTCGTCGGGGAGTCGGAGTGTCATCGCCATACACAGATGATACCTGAGCGGTATCACGGTGGCGCGGTCGAGTCGCGTCCCTGGCACCGTGTGGCCGAAGATGGCGGCTCGCGGCGGGGGCGGAGGCGGAGGCGCAGCAGTGACTTCCGCGTCAAGCGTCGTCCGAGCGTCAAGATTCTCCGAACGCCCCTCTATATGCGTCGCCTATGCAGGCACCCCGCCCACGAAACCGCGGGTCAGCTCGGTGCAAAGAGCAATCCCCCGCTCGAACCGCTGCACAGAGGGAAACAGGTCGAGCACCACCGACCACATCTGGAAGGCCCGAGAAAACCGCAGGTCAGAGCCCCTTCGTAGCAGGCTCCAGAATCGCCACGCACTCCACGTGATGCGTCATCGGAAACAGATCGAACGCCCGCAGCGTCCGCACCCGGTAGCCGCCCTCGCGGAAGTAGGCCAGGTCTCGGGCCAGGGCCGCCGGGTCGCAGGCGACGTAGGCGATGCGTCGGGCGGCGAGGGAGGCGAGGTGGGCCACCGTCTGGCGGCCGGCGCCGGCCCGCGGCGGGTCGAGGACGATCAGGTCGACCTCGGTGATGCCGGTGCGCGGCAGGATCGACTCGACCTTGCCCTGCTCGATCCGCACGCGCGGGAAGTCGGCGAGGTTGTGCCGGGCGTCCTGCACGGCGCGCTTGCCGGACTCGATGCCGAGGACGGCCCCCTTCTCACCGATCCGGTCGGCGAGGGCGCCCGCGAACAGGCCGACGCCGCAGTACAGGTCGAGGGCCATGTCGCCCTTGCGCGGCAGCAGGCCCTGCATGACCGCCTTGACCAGGGTGTCGGCCGCCTTCGGGTGGACCTGCCAGAAACCGCCGCCGCCCACCCGGTGGGTGCGGCCGTCAGCGCGCTCGCGGACGAAGGGGCGGCCGTGGACGCGGTGGACGCCGCCGGTCTTCTCGTCGACCCGGAGGACCGAGACCGGCTTGTCCAGTTCGACCAGCGGGAGGCGGGCGCCGGGACGCGGGGTGAGGATCACCTGGCGGTCCTGCGAGCCGGTGGCCGCGATCGCCTCCACGGACTCCATGCCCGTCCAGTCCCGCTGCTCGATGCCGAGTTCGCTGACGCCCTCCGCCGCGATCATGCAGTGCTCGATCGGCTCCACCTCGTGCGAGCGGTGGCGGCGCAGTCCGGCGTGACCGGTGGCCGGGTCGATCGCGTACTGCACCCGCGTGCGCCACTGCGGGACCTCGCCGGGGGGCAGCTTGTCGCCCTCGGCCGGCATCACCGTGCCGTCCCAGCCGGCCTCCTCGGGCGTGAGGCCCGCCAGCCGCTTCAGCTGCTCGGCGATCACCTCGCCCTTGAGCCGCCGCTGCGCGCCCGGCTTGGCGTGCTGCCAGTCGCAGCCGCCGCACCGGCCGGGGCCGGCGTACGGGCACGGGGCCTCGACACGGTCCTTGGACGCCTCCAGGATCCGTACCGCGTCCGCGCGCAGGAAGCGCGCCCCCTCCTCGCCCTCGGTGACGCGCGCCACGACCCGCTCGCCGGGCAGCGCGTGCCGGACGAACAGCACCTGGCCCTCGTCGGTGCGGGCGATGCAGTGGCCGCCGTGGGCGACGGGGCCGATCTCGACCTCGTACTCCTGTCCCACCAGCGTGTCCGTCTCCGGCCCCACCTGCGTCTTCTTCGGTTCTGCCTGCATGGTGGGGTGACTCCAGATCGGAAAGCGGGAAACGGCCGGACAACAGCCCACCAGTCTACGTGGGTGTCGTCCGGCCGTTCACCACGAGGCGGGTCCGCCGACCGTCCACCGGCCGATCCGCCCACCGGCCGGTCCTTCGGCCTTCGGCCCGGAACGCTCTCCGGGCCGCCACCGCGGACCTCAGCCCTTCGCCGCCGGCGACTCCTTCGGCCGGTCCTGGGCCGGCCCCCGCCGCACCGCGCCCGGCGCGTTCCAGTCCTGGCGCCTGCGGGCCCGTACCTTCGCCGCCTCGGAGGACGCGAGCTGGTAGGGCACCGAGGTCACCATGACGCCCGGCGTGAACAGCAGCCGGCCCTTCAGCCGCAGCGCGCTCTGGTTGTGCAGCAGGTGCTCGTACCAGTGGCCGACGACGTACTCCGGGATGATCACGGAGACCGCGTCGCGCGGGGACTCCTTGCGCAGCCCCTTGACGTACTCGATCACCGGGCGGGTGACCTCGCGGTAGGGCGAGTCGAGCACCTTGAGCGGTACGTCGATGCCGCGCCGCTCCCACTCCTCGCGCAGCGCCTTCGTCTCCGCCGGGTCGACGTTGACGGTGAGCGCCTCCAGCGTGTCCGAGCGCATCAGCTTGGCGTAGGCCAGCGCGCGCAGCGTGGGACGGTGGATCTTGGAGATCAGGACGACGGAGTGCACGCGGGAGGGGCGGACCATGTCGTCGCTGGGGCCCTCGGGGGCGGCGATCTCCTCCGAGACGCGGTCGTAGTGCTTGCGGATCGCCGTCATCGTCGCGAAGAAGATGCACATGCCGAGCAGGGCCACCCATGCGCCGTGGGTGAACTTGGTCAGCAGCACGACGACCAGCACCAGGCCGGTGAGGCAGGCGCCGAAGGCGTTGATGGCGCGCGAGCGGATCATGTGCCGCCGCTTGTTCTGGTCCCGTTCGCCGGCCAGGTGGCGGTTCCAGTGCCGGACCATGCCGATCTGGCTGAGCGTGAAGGACACGAACACGCCGACGATGTACAGCTGGATCAGGCGCGTGGAGTCCGCGCCGTACAGGACGGTCAGCAGGGTCGCCGCGCCCGCCAGCAGGACGATGCCGTTGGAGAAGGCGAGGCGGTCGCCGCGGGTGTGCAGCTGGCGCGGCAGGTAGCGGTCCTGGGCGAGGATCGAGCCGAGCAGCGGGAAGCCGTTGTACGCCGTGTTCGCCGCGAGGAACAGGACCAGCGCCGTGGCCGCCGCGAGGACCACGAACAGGAAGCTGCCCTTGCCGAAGACGGCCTCGGCGACCTGGGAGATCACCGGGTTCTGGACGTAGCCGGAGCCGAGCGGGACGCCCTGGCGGAGCAGGTCGGTGGCCGGGTTCTCGGCCATGTGGACCTTCGTCGTCATGGCCAGGCCGATGATGCCGCAGAACATCGTCACGGCCAGCAGGCCCATCATCGCCAGCGTGGTCGCGGCGTTCTTCGCCTTGGGCTTGCGGAAGGCCGGGACGCCGTTGGAGATCGCCTCCACGCCGGTGAGCGCCGCACAGCCCGAGGAGAAGGCGCGCAGCAGCAGGAAGACCAGCGCGAAGCCGGCCAGTCCCTGGTGCTCGGCCTTGATGTGGAAGTCGGCGGTCGGCGCGCGCATGGTGTCGTCGAGGACCAGGCCGCGGAACGCGCCCCACACGATCATGACGAAGACGCCGGCCACGAACACGTACGTCGGGATCGCGAACAGCGTGCCCGACTCGCGCACCCCGCGCAGGTTCATCAGCGTCAGCAGCACGATCACGGCGACCGCGCACAGCACCTTGTGCTCGACGACGAACGGCACGGCCGAGCCGAGGTTCTCGATGCCGGAGGAGATCGACACGGCCACGGTCATGACGTAGTCGACGAGCAGCGCGCTCGCGACCGTGAGACCCGCCTTGGGGCCGAGGTTGGTGGTCGCGACCTCGTAGTCGCCGCCGCCGCTCGGGTAGGCGTGCACGTTCTGCCGGTAGGAGGCGACCACGGTGAACATCAGCACCACGACCGCCACCGCGATCCACGGGCTGAAGTGGTACGCCGACACGCCCGCGATGGACAACACCAGCAGGACCTCGCCGGGTGCGTACGCCACGGAGGACAACGGGTCGGAGGCGAAGACGGGTAGTGCGATGCGCTTCGGCAGGAGGGTCTCCCCCAGCCGGTCGCTGCGCAGTGCGCGCCCGATCAGAATCCGTTTGGGCACGTCGGTCAGTTTGGACACAAGAGAGGATCGTAGGGCTTCGAACTGGGGCTCGCCCACCTGCCACCCGAGATCTGCCTCACGAGTGAAATCGGCGGCGGCCAGGGCGACGGATTCCGCAGGTGAGGAGGGAGCCGTGCCTAGATGGCTGAATCCCCGGCGAATTCTTCGTCCGCGCCGACACCCGGAGGTCCCATGCCCCCGACCGCGGAGCTGATCGGCGCCGCCGCAGCGCTGCTCGGCCTCGGATTCCTGACCCTGCGCAGCGTGCGCAGCATCACTCGGCGAAGGGCGCCGGAGGCGGAATAGGCCGCCTTTCGGGCTCCCCCTGGTGCCGTGCGGGGCCTGCTCGGCGGCTTTCGCCCCTCTTGGGGCGTCGTGTGGGCCTCCCCGGGCGTTTTCGGCCCTCTCGGGACGCCCTGCGGGGCCTCCCCGGGCGCCTTGCGGGCCGGTCGGGAACACTGTGCCGGGGCGCTTCGAACGCCCGTGCAAGGCGTCCGGAGGCAGCCGCCCGCCCGCGCTCGCGGGGCGCCCGCGCCCCGGTCCGGGCCCTCCCGGGCCGTACGACCGCTCGCGGCGGCGGGGCGGCGGACGCGTCCCGCGATGCGGCACGGGGGTGCCCCTCCCGTACCGGGCATGTGTAGCTTGTCCCTCTGTCTGAGACCCTGATGGGGCTGAGCAGTAGCTATTGACACCGGAAGGACGGTCGTGCACATCGTCATCATGGGCTGCGGGAGAGTGGGTTCCGCTCTCGCCCAGACCCTGGAGCAACAGGGGCACACGGTCGCCGTGATCGACCAGGACCCCACCGCCTTCCGTCGGCTGGGCCCTGGATTCGGCGGCCGCCGGGTCACCGGGATCGGCTTCGACCAGGACACCCTGCGCGAGGCGGGCATCGAGGAGGCCGGCGCCTTCGCGGCCGTCTCCAGCGGCGACAACTCCAACATCATCTCCGCGCGGGTGGCCCGCGAGATGTTCGGCGTGCAGAACGTCGCGGCCCGGATCTACGACCCCCGCCGCGCCGAGGTCTACCAGCGCCTGGGCATCCCGACGGTGGCCACGGTCCGCTGGACGGCCGACCAGATGCTGCGGCGGCTGCTTCCCTCGGGTGCGGAGCCGCTGTGGCGCGACCCCACCGGCGGGGTCCAGCTCGCCGAGGTGCACGCCTCCCCGAAGTGGGTCGGCCACAAGATCAGCAAGCTGCAGGAGGAGACGGGCGTCCGGGTGGCGTTCCTGACCCGGCTCGGCGAGTCGATGCTCCCGTCGTCGCAGACGGTGCTGCAGGAGGGCGACCTCGTGCACGTGATGATGCGGACGGACGAGGTGGAGAAGGTCGAGGCGGCGTTCGCCGAGGGCCCCGAAGAGGAGAGCGGTCACTGATGAGGGTCGCCATTGCCGGTGCCGGAGCGGTCGGTCGTTCGATCGCGGCCGAGCTGCTGGAGAACGGCCACGAGGTCCTTCTCGTCGACAAGGCGCCGACCGCCATCTCGGTCGAGCGCGTGCCGCAGGCCGAGTGGCTGCTGGCCGACGCCTGTGAGATCACGTCCCTGGACGAGGCCGCGTTGCAGCGCTGCAACGTGGTGATCGCCGCGACCGGCGACGACAAGGTCAACCTGGTCGTCTCCCTGCTGGCGAAGACGGAGTACGGCGTCCCGCGCGTGGTCGCCCGGGTGAACAACCCGAAGAACGAGTGGCTCTTCAACGAGGCGTGGGGCGTGGACGTCGCCGTGTCGACGCCGCGGCTGATGTCCGCCCTGGTGGAGGAGGCGGTGAGCGTCGGCGATCTGGTCCGGCTGCTGCGTTTCAGCCACGGCGACGCCAACCTGGTCGAGCTGACCCTGCCGGAGGAGTCGGCGCTGGCCGGCACCCAGGTCGGCGACGTGCAGTGGCCGGAGGACACCTCGCTGGTCACCATCATCCGCGGCACCCGGGTGCTCACCCCGTCGCAGGACGACTCGCTGGAGCCGGGTGACGAACTGCTGTTCGTGGCCGCGCAGGCCCGCGAGGAGCAGCTGGAGGACCTGCTGTCGGTGCGGCGCGCGGACCTGGAGGGCTGAGGGGCCCTGCGCGTTCGGCTCCACGACGCGAGGGGCGCCCGGAGATGTCCGGGCGCCCCTCGCGTCGTCGTCAGGCGCCGTACGGTCCCGCTGGGCGGCTACGCCTCCCGGCGGTGCCGGCCCGCGGCCGGGCCGTCGGCCGCACCGGGCGCGCCCGGCGTCTCACCGCGCTCCGCCACGGGGGCGGCCGCCTTGCGCTCCTCCTCGGCCTTCTCCTCCGCCTCCATCTCCGCGAACACGTCGATGGGCGGCGGCGCCTTCGCCAGGAACACCCAGGTCAGGTACACCGCGAGCAGGAACGGCGGGATCTTCAGGATGACCAGGACCCAGCCGAGCTGGGCGGTGTCCGCCCACCAGTACAGCGGGAAGAGGATCGCGCACTTGGCGAACAGGATCAGGCCCCAGGCCCAACTGGCCTTGGTGTACGCCTTCCTGCGGCCCGGGTTGCGGGTGCGCCAGGAGAGGTTCTCCTTGAAGACCGGGCCGAGGATCAGACCGATCAGCGGCACCCCGGCGAGCGCGGTGACGATGTACGCCACGCTCAGCCCCAGGGTGTAGAGCATGCCGGGCAGGTAGAAGTCCTTGGCGTTGCCGGTCATCATCGCGAAGACCACGCCGAAGGCCACGCCGAAGACGCCGCTGAAGGCGTGCTTGACGGTGTCCCGCATCGCCAGCCGGACCGCGACCAGCCCGAGGGAGACCACGAGCGCGGCGATCGCGGACCAGTGCAGGTCCTTGTTGATCGTGAAGATGGTGACGAAGAGCAGGCCCGGCAGGACCGTCTCCACCATGCCCCGCACTCCGCCGAACGCCTCGAACAGCGCGGCCTCCGTCACCGCCCTGGCCTCGGCGTCGGCGGTCGTGTCTTCGGTCGGCTTGTCGAGTGACGTCACGGGCTACTCCCGTCCGAGGGGTCGCAGTTCGTACTTGGGGTTGAACAGCACCCGGCGGCCCCGGCTCATGGAGATCCGGCCCGATGCGATCAGCTTGCGCCCCGGTTCTATCCCGACGATGGAGCGCCTGCCGAGCCACACCACGTCCAGGGCGGCGGAGCCGTCGAACAGCTCCGCCTCCAAGGCGGGGACTCCGGCGCGCGGGCGCAGGGTGACCGTGCGCAAGGTACCAGTAACGGTGACGACCTGGCGGTCGTGACAGTCACCGATACGGGTGCATCCGGCGGTCTCGGCGTCCTCCCGCAGCTCCTGCGACTCCAGGTCCTCCTGGGACGAGGAGAGCCGGTCGAGCATGCGCCGGAACCGGCCCACCGGCTTTTCGGAACGCGGAACAGCACTCATATCTGAAGCGTACCGGGGTGTGCGCAGGACGCCGTAACCGCGCTCACCTCTCGAAGCGGTAGCCCATGCCGGGCTCGGTGACGAAGTGCTTGGGGTGCGAGGGGTCGGCCTCCAGCTTGCGGCGCAGCTGGGCCATGTAGACGCGCAGGTAGTTCGTCTCGGTCCCGTACGACGGCCCCCACACCTCCTGGAGCAGCTGCTTCTGGCTGACCAGGCGGCCGGTGTTGCGGACCAGCACCTCGAGCAGATGCCACTCGGTCGGGGTGAGGCGTACGTCCCTGCCCGCGCGGTTGACCTTCTTCGCGGCCAGGTCGACGGTGAACTGCTCGGTCTCCACCGTGGTGACCTCGTCGTCGCCCGCGCCCACCGGCTCGGCCCGGCGGACGGCGGCGCGCAGCCGGGCCAGCAGCTCGTCCATGCCGAAGGGCTTGGTGACGTAGTCGTCGGCGCCGGCGTCCAGCGCCTCGACCTTCTCGTCGGAGGAGTGCCGGGCGGACAGGACGAGGATCGGCACCCGGGTCCAGCCGCGCAGGCCCCTGATCACCTCGACGCCGTCCATGTCGGGCAGCCCGAGGTCGAGGACGATCACGTCGGGGTGGCGGGAGGCGGCCAGGTCGAGGGCGGTACGGCCGTCGCCCGCGGCGTCGACCTCGTACGTGCGGGCCTTGAGGTTGATCACGAGGGCGCGCACGATCTGCGGCTCGTCGTCGACCACCAGCACCCTGGTCATGAAACCTGCCTTTCGGGGTGTACGGGGCTGCTCTGTGCGCTCTCGGGGCGGTCCTGTTCCGCACGGCCGCCGGGTCCGGGGCGGTCCGCTTCCGCACGGCTCGGCTCCGCACGGTCCTGCTCCTCCGCGCGGCCGGGTGCGGGATCGTCCTGTTCGGGGCGGGGGCCGGCGGCGCGGACGGTGAGCACCATGGTGAGGCCGCCGCCCGGGGTGTCCTCGGCGCCGAGGGTGCCGCCCATGGCCTCGGCGAAGCCGCGGGCCACCGCGAGTCCGAGGCCGACGCCCGCCCCGCGCGGGGCGTCGCCGTAGCGCTGGAACGGTTCGAAGATACGGTCCTTGGCGTCGTCCGGAACGCCGGGCCCGCGGTCCACGACCCGTACCTCCACCCGGTCGGCGATGGCGCTGGCGGACACCAGGACCGGTGCGCGCGCCGGGCTGTACTTCACGGCGTTCTCCACGATGTTGGCCATGGCGCGCTCCAGCAGCCCGGCGTCCACGGCGACCATCGGCAGCGTCTCGGGCACGTCCAGTTCCACACTGGCCTCGGGGACACCGCCGAGCGCCATCGGCACCACCTCGTCGAGGTCGATCTCGCGGATCAGCGGGGTGACGGTGCCGGTCTGGAGCCGGGACATGTCCAGCAGGTTCCCCACCAGGTGGTCGAGGCGGTCGGCGCCCTCCTCGATGCCGCCGAGCAGTTCGGCCCGGTCCTCCTCGGACCACTCGACGTCCTCGGAGCGCAGCGAGGAGACGGCGGCCTTGATCCCGGCGAGCGGGGTGCGCAGATCGTGGCTGACGGCGGCGAGCAGCGCGGTGCGGATGCGGTTGCCCTCGGCGAGGGCGCGGGCCCGGTCGGCCTCCTCCTGAAGGCGGCGGCGATCCAGCACGACGGCGGCCTGGGCGGCGAAGGCGGCGAGCACCCGGCGGTCGGAGGCGGGCAGCACCCGGCCGGTGAGCGCGAGCGCCATGTGGTCGCCGACCGGCATGTCCACGTCGGCGTCCTCGGGGCGCTGGAGGGGCCGGTCGGCGCCGACCCGGCCGGCGCAGGTCCAGGGGTCCACGTCGCTCTGCCGTTCCAGCAGGGCCACCGAGTCCATGCCGAAGGTCTCGCGGACCCGTTCCAGCAGTGCTTCGAGGCTGGTCTCGCCGCGCAGGACGCTGCCGGCGAGGAAGGACAGTATCTCCGCCTCGGCGCGCAGCCGGGCGGCCTGGTGGGTGCGGCGGGCGGCCAGGTCCACCACGGAGGCCACCGACACGGCGACGCCGACGAAGATCGCTATGGCGACGATGTTCTTGGGGTCGGCGATGGTGAGCCGGTGCAGCGGGGGTGTGTAGAAGTAGTTGAGGAGAAACGATCCGACGGCCGCCGAGGCGAGCGCCGGGAGCAGACCGCCGAGCAGGGCCGCCGCCACCGTCAGGGCCAGGAACAGCAGCATGTCGTTGGCGAGGCCGAGATCCACGGTGCTGAGCAGCAGCCCGAGCAGCGCCGGGCCGGCCACCGCCATCAGCCAGCCGGACACGATCCGGGCCCGGCCGAGCCGCGCCCCCCGGGCCACGGGCAGGCCGCGGCCCTTGGCTATCTGCCCGTGGGTGACGATGTGCACGTCGAGGTCGGGGCCGGACTCACGGGCGACCGTGGCGCCGACGCCTGGCCCGAAGACGTACTGCCAGGTCTTGCGGCGCGAGGAGCCGAGCACGATCTGGGTGGCGTTGACGCCGCGTGCGAAGTCGAGCAGCGCGGCCGGTATGTCGTCGCCGACCACGTGGTGGAAGGTGCCGCCCAGGTCCTCCACGAGGGTGCGCTGGAGGGCCAGCTCCTTGGGGGAGGCGGAGGTGAGTCCGTCGCTGCGGGCGACGTAGACGGCCGTCACCTCGCCGCCGGCGCCCTTCTCGGCGAGGCGGACGGCGCGGCGGATCAGGGTGCGTCCCTCGGGGCCGCCGGTCAGTCCGACCACGATCCGCTCGCGCGAGCCCCAGATCCGCGAGACCTGGTGTTCGCTGCGGTAGCGCTGGAGGTACTCGTCGACGCGGTCGGCCACCCACAGCAGGGCGAGTTCGCGCAGCCCCGTGAGGTTGCCCGGGCGGAAGTAGTTGGACAGGGCCGCGTCGACCTTGTCGGGCTGGTAGATGTTGCCGTGCGCCATACGGCGGCGCAGCGCCTCGGGCGACATGTCGACCAGTTCGATCTGGTCGGCGCGGCGGACGATCTCGTCGGGCACGGTCTCGCGCTGCCGGACTCCGGTGATGGCCTCGACGACGTCGCCGAGGGATTCCAGGTGCTGGATGTTGACGGTGGAGACGACGTCGATGCCGGCGGCGAGCAGTTCCTCCGCGTCCTGCCAGCGCTTCTCGTTGCGGGAGCCGGGGACGTTGGTGTGGGCGAGTTCGTCCACGAGGGCGACGGCGGGGGCGCGGCGCAGCACGGCGTCCACGTCCATCTCGGTGAAGGTGCCGCCGCGGTGGGTCAGCTCGATGCGGGGGACCTGTTCCAGGCCGTGCAGCATCACCTCGGTGCGCGGGCGGCCGTGGTGTTCCACGAACGCCACGACGCAGTCGGTGCCGCGTTCGACCCGGCGGTGCGCCTCGGAGAGCATCGCGTAGGTCTTGCCCACGCCCGGTGCCGCGCCGAGATAGATCCGGAGCTTGCCGCGTCCCATGGCCTCATTGTCTTCCGTCACGTCCGTGCACGCCGGATCGACCCTACGACCGGCGATCGGGACAAAAGGCGCTGGACAGGGGGTGAGCGGCGGTCTTTGACACATCCCTGACGGCGAGGGCCCGGGCACCGCCCCCGGCAGGACGCACCCGACCACAAGGCAGCGATACCCGACGCTCGGGGTGCGGCCGGGGCCGACGCCCGGCGGGCAGCTCGCGGTCCAGGCCGGCGCCGCGCACACGGCATCCGGACCGGGCCGACACCCTGCGGGACGGGGACCGAGCGAGGCCGGCACCTGGGGCGCCGACGACCCGGCCGTGGCCCGCACCGGACACGCGGCCGACGGGTGCCGCAAGCAGCGGAAAGGGCCGCGCTCCCCCAGGGATGCGGCCCATGTGCCCGGCGGCCGGGTGGCCGGGCCGTCGCCCGGCCTCCGCGCCGCCGGGTCGCTAGCGCACCTCGGTGATCTCCGGGCCGCGCTGGAGCTGGCCCATGCCGCCGGAGAAGCGGGACTGGCCCTCCTCCTGCTGCACGCCCTCGGGCACCATCTGCGCGTCGTTCGGCAGCTTCAGGACGATCGGGTCGCGGGGCGCCATCGGGCCCTCGCCGCGGACCACGACGGTGTCCCGGAAGATCTGCTCCAGGAGCCCGGCCGCCTGCGGCTGCACCGCGCCCTGGCCGGAGATCACTCCGCGCAGGAACCAGCGGGGACCGTCCACGCCGACGAACCGCACGACCTGGAAACCGCCCGTGCCGTCGGGCAGTTGCACCGGCACCTGCGCGCGCAGCTCCCAGCCCAGCGGTCCCTCGACCTCGTCGACGATGCCGCCCTGCTGGGTGATCCCGCCGGCGATCTCCTCGCGCACCTCGCCCCAGATGCCCTCGCGCTTGGGCGCGGCGAAGGCCTGGAGCTGTACGGCGCTGTCCCCCAGGACGACGGTCGCCGCGACGATCGCGTCGCCCGCGACCTCCACCCGCAGCTCCATGCCGTCGACACCGGGCACGAAGAGACCTCCGAGGTCCACCCGGCCCTCGTTCGGGTCGCGCACCTCGGAGCTGTCCCAGGGGCCGTCGGGCCGCGGCTCCGGCTCCAGGCGCACCCGCTCGCGCTCGCCCTCGTCGTCCGCCTCGGTGTCGACGCTGTCGACGACCTGCTCGGCCTCGCCGGCCGCGTCCTCGGCGGCACCCTTCTTCTTGCGACGTCCGAACACGTCACTGTCCTTCCCGGTCGGATACGACCGAAGCGTATCTATTCCCACCCGTCTGACCGCCGTCGGCGGCCCGACCGCTTGTGCCGCTCACGCCGTCCACCGCGGCGTGGCCACCGGTGGACCCGAAGCCCCCCTCGGCCCGTGCCGAGTCGGGAAGCTCCGCGACCTCCTGGAAGCGGACCCTCTCGACCTGCTGGACGACCAGTTGGGCAATCCGGTCGAAGCGCTCGAACCGCACGGACTCGCGCGGATCGAGATTCACCACGATCACCTTGATCTCCCCACGGTACCCGGCATCAACCGTCCCCGGGGCATTCACGAGGGCGACACCGCAGCGGGCGGCGAGACCGGACCGCGGATGCACGAAGGCCGCGTACCCCTCGGGGAGCGCGACAGACACTCCCGTGGGCAGGACGGCCCGCTCGCCGGGCGCGAGTTCGCAGGCCTCGGTGGTGCGCAGATCGGCGCCCGCGTCGCCGGGGTGCTCGTACGCCGGAAGCGGTACGTCGGCGTCGACGCGCCGGATCAGCACGTCCAGGGGCCCGCGGCCGGCGGCGGTGGGGCCGGTCACGGGTTCACCTCGAAGGCGCGGGCGCGACGGACCTGGTCCGGGTCGTTCATGGCGGCCTGGATCTCCTCCTGGCGGCCGTGGTTCACGAAGTGGTCGACCTCGACCTCGATGAACAGGGCCTGCGCGCGGACGGCGACCGGTCCGTCGGGGCCGCCGATGCGCCCGGTCGCCTGGGAGTAGATCTTGCGTCCGGCCACGGCGGTGACCTCGGCCTCCAGGTGGAGGGTGGTCCCGACGGGCACGGGCCGCACGAAGTCGGTCTCCAGCCGACCGGTGACGGCGATGGTGCGCAGCAGCCAGTTCAGCGAGCCGAGGGTCTCGTCGAGGGCGGTGGCGAGGAGCCCGCCGTGGGCGAGGCCGGGCGCGCCCTGGTGGGCGGGCTGCACGGTGAACTCGGCGGTGATGGCGACACCCTCGCCGGCCCGGGCCTGCAGGTGCAGTCCGTGCGGCTGGTCACCGCCGCAGCCGAAACACTCGCCGTAGTGCGCGCCGAGGAGTTCCCCGGGCGCGGGGGCGTCGGGGTGCCGGACGGGTTTCACGGCGTCGGCGGGGGGCTGAAGAGCTGCGGAACTGGCACTCACAGGCGCAGACCTTACCCGCGCCCGCGGTCTTCGCCGACACCGTGCCAAGCTAGCTTCATGCAGCTTTCCGCCCAGCCGTACGAAGAACGTCTCACCGCGCCCCGTTCCTGGTGGCTGATCAGCTTTCTGGTCGGTGTCTCGTTCGCCCTGATCCTCTTCCCCTTCGGCACCCTGCCGATGCTCGGCGGCCTGGTCGGCGGCACCGCGGCGGCGGCGGTGGTGGCCAGTTCCTACGGCTCGCTGCGGATCCGGGTGGCGGGCGGTCATCTGATCGCGGGCGAGGCGAAGATCCCGGTGACGGCGCTGGGGGCGGCGGAGATCCTGGACCCGGAGGAGGCGCGCGCCTGGCGTACGCACAAGGCCGACACCCGGGCCTTCCTGCTGCTGCGCGCCTACATCCCGACGGCGTTGCGGGTCGAGGTCACCGACCCGGAGGACCCGACGCCGTACCTGTACCTGTCGACGCGGGAGCCGCAGCGTCTGGCGGACGCCCTGCGGCAGGCCCGGGCGGCGGCGAAGCCGGAACCGGCGTAGGCGCCCCGGCGCCCGTCCACTGCCTCGGGGACGGGCCGTCGCGCAGGGGGTCCGGGGCGCGCGCAGGACCTCTGGGGCAGGCGGCCGACCGGGCGGGGAGCGCCCTCTCAGGACGGGTCGTCGCCGCGCAGCTTCAGCGGGGTCTCGGGGGCGTCCAGCGGCGGCAGCTCCGGCAGGGCGTCCCAGGGGACCTGGATCTTGCGCAGGTCCGCTCTGACGCGGGCGGCGAGCTTCTTGGTGTCGCGCCGGTTGATCACGGCGCCGACGGCCGCGCCCACCAGGAACGGCATCAGGTTGGGCAGGTCGCGCACCATGCGCTTCATGATCTGCTGGCGCAGCCGGCGTTTGGTCTGACCGCCGAGGGCGGCGTCGATCGTCATGGGCTTGCGCACGTCGATCCCGCGCTCCCCCGACCAGGAGGACAGATACGCGGCGCTGCGGGCCTTGAGCGGCCCGGGCGGCCGTACTCCGTAGACCTCGTGGAGTTCGGCGATCAGCTTCAGCTCGATCGCGGCGACTCCGGTGATCTCGGCCGCCAGTTCGGTGGGCATCGCGGGCGGTACCGGCAGCATGGCCGCGGCGCCGATCCCGGCTCCGACCGTGGACGTCGCGTTGGCGGCACCGGCCACCAGCTTGTCGGCGATCTGTTCGGGGCTGAGGCCCGGGAACTGCCGGCGAAGCGTGGCGAGGTCGCGCACGGGTACGCGTGGGGCGATGTCGATGACGCGGTCGGCGAGGTGGGACAGCCCGGCCTTGGCGAGGCTGCCGCTCTTGCGGACGCCGGTGCGGGCCGTTTCGCCGGCCCTGCCGCCGAGCGTCGCGACGCGGCGCCGGGCGAGGGGCGCGGGGCCTTCCGCCGAGGCGGAGTCACCACGCCCGGACACCCGTTCGAGCGAGGCCGATCCCGCTGATGCCGTGGCATCTGTCCGTTCGGACGGACGGGAGGGGCCTCGCTCGTGGTCACGCGCGCCGTAGGAGCCGTCGGACGGCTCCGAGTCCGCTTTCCCACGGGGGAAGCGGCGCTTCCAAGGAGGGGTCGAGCCAGTCACGGCCGACCCTGCCTCAGTCGCAGTCGCGGCAGATCGGCTGGCCGTTCTTCTCGCGGGCCAGCTGGCTGCGGTGGTGCACCAGGAAGCAGCTCATGCAGGTGAACTCGTCCTGCTGCTTGGGCAGTACCCGGACGGCCAGTTCCTCATTGGAGAGGTCGGCGCCGGGCAGTTCGAGACCCTCGGCGGCCTCGAACTCGTCGACGTCGACGGCGGAGGTCGACTTGTCGTTCCGCCGGGCCTTCAGTTCTTCAAGACTGTCCGAGTCGACGTCGTCGTCGGTCTTGCGTGGGGTGTCGTAATCGGTTGCCATGTCGCTCTCCCCCTCTGGGTGTCTGCGGTGTCTCCAGCGCACGTAACGCGTGAGAGGCCGGACTTGTGCCCGACCTGAGGCGGAGATTTTGCCTCACATCAAGGTCTGTTACTCAATCGACACCCAACCGAACTCCTCGAGAGTGATCGGCTTGGATGGCGATGGGGACCGTACACGGTTCGAATGCCGCAGTTCAAAGCGGTCTCACCGTGTACTTCCCGTGATCAGGGCCCCCGAAAACCCGGATTTTCCCGGCTTTCCGACCCCCTTCATGATCACGCAGAGTAGATGGCCGGAAAACCGTCCATGTGATGGATCGCACATGAAGAGGTCGGTGAGGACGCCCGAAAATTCAGCGCAAAGCGAACATCCTCGAATGTCGAGGTCATGATCTCAGATCGGCAGGGTGACTCGCATCACGAGCCCGCCCCCCTCGCGCGGCTGCGCCGCGATGTGGCCGCCGTGCGCCCGCGCCACCGAGCGGACGATGGACAGGCCCAGCCCCACGCCCTTGTCGCTGCCGGTGCGCTCGGTGCGCAACCGCCGGAACGGCTCGAAGAGATTGTCGATCTCGTACGCCGGGACGACCGGTCCGGTGTTCGTGACGACCAGGACCGCCTGCCCGCGTTCGGTGTCCGTGGTGACCTCCACCCAGCCGCCCTCGGCGACGTTGTAGCGCACCGCGTTCTGCACCAGGTTCAGCGCGATCCGCTCCAGCAGCACGCCGTTGCCCTGGACGACCGCCGGCCGCCGCTCGCCGCGGATCTCGACGCCCTTGGCCTCCGCCTCGCCGCGCACCTGGTCGATCGCCTGCGACGCGACCTCGGCGAGGTCCACCGGCTTGCGCTCGACGATCTGGTTGTCGCTGCGGGCGAGCAACAGCAGGCCCTCCACGAGCTGCTCGCTGCGCTCGTTGGTGGCCAGCAGGGTCTTGCCGAGCTGCTGCAGCTCCATCGGGGCGTTCGGGTCGGACAGGTGCACCTCCAGAAGCGTGCGGTTGATCGCCAGCGGGGTACGCAGCTCGTGGGAGGCGTTGCCGACGAAGCGCTGCTGGGCCGTGAAGGCCCGCTGGAGGCGCTCCAGCATGTCGTCGAAGGTGTCCGCCAGCTCCTTCAGCTCGTCGTCCGGGCCGTCCAGCACGATCCGCCGGGACAGGTCGGAGCCGGCCACCGCGCGCGCGGTGCGGGTGATGCGGCCGAGCGGCGCGAGCACCCGGCCGGCCATGGCGTAGCCGAAGGCGAACGCGATCACGGCGAGACCGAGCAGGGCCAGCAGCGAGCGGCTGAGGAGGCTGTCCAGGGCGACCTGGCGCTGGTGGTCGGTGCACGCGCTGATCGCGGCGTTGAACTCGTCGAGCGACAGGTTGCCGTTGTTGACGCCCGGGCAGTCGTGGCTGAAGACCTTGAGGCTGTTGAAGTCGATGATCTTGAACAGCGGCTGGTTGCCCGTGCGCAGGGCCTGCGCGGCGAGCAGGTAGATGATCGACAGCAGCAGGATGCCGGCGATCAGGAACATGCCGCCGTACAGCAGCGTGAGCCTTATGCGGATGGTCGGGCGCAGCCACGGGAAGGGCGGCTCCGGCCTCCTGGGGTCCCAGGTGGGCTTCGGTGGCGCCTGGGGCGGCGCGGGGGTGGCGGCCACGGCGGATCAGATCCGGTAGCCGGAGCCGGGCACCGTCACGATCACCGGGGGTTCGCCCAGCTTGCGGCGCAGCGTCATCACGGTGACGCGTACGACGTTGGTGAACGGGTCCGTGTTCTCGTCCCAGGCCTTCTCCAGGAGCTGCTCGGCGGAGACGACGGCGCCCTCGCTGCGCATCAGCACCTCCAGGACGGCGAACTCCTTGGGGGCGAGCTGGACCTCCTTGCCGTCGCGGAAGACCTCGCGGCGGTTGGGGTCGAGCTTGATCCCGGCCCGTTCCAGGACGGGCGGCAGGGGGACGCTGGTGCGCCGGCCGAGGGCACGCACGCGTGCCGTCAGCTCGCTGAACGCGAACGGCTTGGGCAGATAGTCGTCGGCGCCGATCTCCAGCCCCTCGACGCGGTCGCTGACGTCGCCGGAGGCGGTCAGCATCAGCACCCGGGTGGGCATGCCCAGCTCCACGATCCGGCGGCAGACGTCGTCGCCGTGCACGAGCGGGAGGTCGCGGTCGAGGACGACCACGTCGTAGTCGTTGACGCCGATGCGCTCCAGGGCGGCCGCACCGTCGTACACGACGTCGACGGCCATGGCCTCCCGGCGCAGCCCGGTGGCCACCGCATCGGCGAGCAGCTGCTCGTCCTCGACGACGAGTACGCGCACGTCGCTGTCCTTCCTGTGTCCACCCGCGTAGCGCCGCCTCGGGCGCACGCGGGCAGGGGTCTTCATGGGTGTGTGCCACCATCCTGCACTTTTCGGCCGTAAGTCGGCTGTAAGCCGGGGGGACGGCCGACGAGGTCCGGGCGTGCGGCGGGTGAAGGGGGCGGGAACGGCGAATTTTTCTCGTGCGGCCGAGGTTTTGCCGCAAGGAAGGCTGGGGAGGACGGCTTTACACCCCGCGATCACGCTCTGCATGTGCCGCACCACCATGCGGTACATGGCAATCCGCTTCCGCAGAGTGGGCGTGGGTGTCCGGCACCGCCGCCGCCCGCAGGGCAGCGCTGGGCACCTGCGGGAGACGTGATCGCCCCTTCCCGACGGCACACCCCCGTGCCACCGACCCACGACCCAGGACGAGGGGGCGCAGCATGGACGCATTCACCGCAGGACTTCTGCAGCGCATAAAGGCGACCGAGTCCGACCTGACGCGGGCTCGCGACGAGGGCGACGACTTCCTCGTCGAGGTGGAGCTGGCCGAGCTCGACGACCTGCGCCGCCTCGCCGCCGAACACGGTGTGGAGGTCGGCGTGTCCGGCGTATGACCAGCCTGCACTCGATCGGCGCCGCGGAGCAGAGCGGGGCCCCGGCGAATCCAGCGCCGGGGCCCCGCTCTTCGCATGCGCGCGGGTGCGCGCCCGCCGCTCAGTCGTGCCAGGCGCCGAAGTCCTCCAGGAGGCCCTGCAGGGGCTCGAAGACGCCGGGTGAGGCGGCGACCGTCAGTTCGCCCGAGGGGCGCTCCCCGGGGCGGCCACCCGTCACGGCGCCCGCCTCCCGGGCGATCAGGTCCCCGGCGGCGTAGTCCCACGGGTGGAGTCCGCGCTCGTAGAAGCCGTCCAGCCGGCCGGCGGCCACGTCGCACAGGTCGACCGCGGCGGAGCCGCCGCGCCGGATGTCGCGCACCAGCGGGATCAGCCGCTGGGCGACGGCGGCCTGGTGGGCGCGGACCTCGGCGACGTAGTTGAAGCCGGTGGAGACCAGGGCCTGGTCCAGCGGCGGCGCGGGACGGCAGGCCAGCTTGCGCTCGCCGGCCCACACGCCGGTGGCCCACGCGCCGCGGCCGCGCACGGCGTGGAACGTCTCGTCGCGCATCGGGGCGGTCACCACCGCCACGACCGGCTCGCCGTCCTGCTCGGCCGCGACGGAGACGGCCCAGGTGGGCAGGCCGTAGAGGTAGTTCACCGTGCCGTCGAGGGGGTCGATCACCCAGCGGATGCCGCTGGTGCCCTCGCTGGAAGCGCCCTCCTCGCCGAGGATGCCGTCGGCGGGGCGCCGGTCGGAGATCAGATCGGTGATCAGCTTCTCGGCGGCCAGGTCCATCTCGGTGACCACGTCGATCGGGCTGGACTTGGTGGCGGCCACCGCCAGGTCGGCCGGCCGGCCGTCGCGCAGCAGTTCCCCGGCGCGGCCGGCGGCCTGGAGGGCGAGCTGGAGCAGTTCGGTGTACAGGGCGTCGCTCACGGTGGTCCTCACGCGTAGGGGCTGTCGGCGCCCGCGGCGGCGGGCCGGGCGGTGCGGGCCGGGCAGCAGCCCACCGGGCAGACGTCGTGGCTCGCGCCGAGCGCGCCCAGGGCGCACGGCGTGACCCGCTGGCCCCGCTCGGCGGCGGCGCGCTCGGTGATCAGATCGCGGATCGCGGCGGCGAAGCGCGGGTCGGCGCCGA
Source organism: Streptomyces sp. NPDC093260 (assembly GCF_040683715.1). Lineage (NCBI taxonomy): Bacteria > Bacillati > Actinomycetota > Actinomycetes > Kitasatosporales > Streptomycetaceae > Streptomyces > Streptomyces sp. NPDC093260. The sequence goes on along the minus strand of NZ_JBFBEK010000003.1, from coordinate 388,655 downwards.
CGGTGGCCGAGCGGCGCACCGGCAGGCCCAGCTCCGCGGCCTTGGCCGTGGCCTCGGTGTCGAGGTCGTAGAGGACCTCCATGTGGTCGGAGACGAAGCCGATGGGTGCCATGACGACGGCCGGGACGCCGGCCGCGTGCCGCTCCTCCAGGTGGTCGCAGATGTCGGGCTCCAGCCACGGGATGTGCGGGGCGCCGGAGCGCGACTGGTAGACGAGCTGCCAGGGGTGGTCCACTCCCGTGCGCTCGCGGACGGCGTCGGCGATCAGCCGCGCCACTTCGAGGTGCTGGCGGACGTACGCGCCGCCGTCGCCGTGCTCCGGCACGGGTCCGGAGGTGTCGGCGGCGGAGGTCGGGATGGAGTGGGTGGTGAAGGCGAGGTGGGCGCCGGAGCGGACGTCCTCGGGGAGGTCCACCAGGGCCTCGATCACGCCGTCGATCATGGGTTCGACGAAGCCGGGGTGGTTGAAGTAGTGCCGGAGCTTGTCGATCCGCGGCAGCTCCAGCCCCTCGCCCTCCAGGGTGGCGAGCGCGTCGGCCAGGTTCTCCCGGTACTGGCGGCAGCCCGAGTAGGAGGCGTAGGCGCTGGTGGCCAGGACGAGGATGCGGCGGCGGCCGTCGCGGACCATGTCCCGCAGGGTCTCGGTGAGGTAGGGCGCCCAGTTGCGGTTGCCCCAGTAGACCGGCAGGTCCAGGCCGTGCCCGGCGAAGTCCTTGCGGAGGGCGTCCAGCAGGGCGCGGTTCTGTTCGTTGATGGGGCTGACGCCGCCGAACAGGAAGTAGTGCTGTCCGACCTCCTTGAGGCGTTCCTTCGGGATGCCGCGCCCGCGCGTCACGTTCTCCAGGAACGGGACCACGTCGTCCGGCCCCTCCGGGCCGCCGAACGAGAGCAGGAGCAGGGCGTCGTACGGGGTGACATCGAGCGCGTCAGGCATGTCTCGATCCTGCCACCCGGCACGGGCGGCCGGGTCGCCGACCCGCGACCGGTGGTGCGCCGCAACTGCCCGGCCCGTAAGCTGTATCAGCTTCCTTCGCGCCTTACCGGACCCCCCGGAGACGCCTTACCGGACCCGGAGAGACCGTGCCCAGCCCGTACCGCGCCCTGTTCGCAGCCCCCGGCTCCCGGGCCTTCAGCGCCGCGGGGTTCCTCGGCCGGATGCCGCTGTCGATGATGGGCATCGGTGTCGTCACGATGATCTCCCAGCTGACCGGCCGGTACGGTCTGGCGGGCGCGTTGTCGGCGACCATCGCGTTGTCCGCCGCGGTGATCGGTCCGCAGATATCCCGGCTGGTCGACCAGTACGGGCAGCGCCGGGTGCTGCGGCCGGCGACGCTGGTCGCGCTGGGCGCGGCGGCGGGGCTGCTGCTGGCCGCGTACTTCCGGTGGCCGGACTGGGCGCTGTTCGTGTGCGCGGCGGGAATCGGTTCGGTGCCCTCCCTGGGGGCCATGGTCCGGTCGCGCTGGGCGGCGCTGTACCGGGGGACGCCTCGGCTGCACACCGCCTACTCGTTCGAGTCGGTGGTGGACGAGGTCTGCTTCATCTTCGGGCCGATCGTCTCCATCGGGCTGTCGACGGCCTGGTTCCCGGAGGCGGGGCCGCTGCTGGCCGCCTGCTTCCTGGCCGTGGGCGTCTTCTGGCTGACCGCGCAGCGGGCCACGGAGCCGGAGCCGCACCCGCGCGAGCACCACGGCGGGGGCTCGGCGCTGCGCTCGCGCGGGCTCCAGGTGCTGGTGGCCACCTTCGTGGCGACCGGGTCGATCTTCGGGTCGGTGGACGTGGTCACCGTGGCCTTCGCCGACGACCGCGGCCACAAGAGCGCGGCGAGCGTCGTGCTCGCGCTGTACGCGGCCGGCTCGTGCACGGCGGGGGTGCTGTTCGGTCTGCTGCGGCCGTCCGGGGCGCCCGCCCGCCGCTGGCTGCTGGGCATATGTGCGATGGGCGTGAGTATGATCCCCCTCCTACTGGTCGGAAACCTGCCGTTCCTGGCCGTGGCGCTGTTCGTTGCGGGCCTGTCCGTCGCTCCCACGATGATCACGACGATGGCCCTCGTCGAAGAGCACGTACCGCGCGCGCACCTGACCGAGGGCATGACCTGGGTGAGCACCGGCCTGGCGGTCGGAGTGGCGCTGGGCTCGTCGGTGGCCGGCTGGGTGATCGACGCGGCCGGCGCGCGTTCGGGGTACGGGGTTCCGGCGGTGTCCGGGGCCGTCGCGGTCGCGGTCGGTTTCCTCGGGTACCGCCGGCTCAGCAGGCCGGCTCCGGGTCGGGGAGGCTCCGTTGGGCAGCAAGACGAGCGCGAAGAGCGGCACGTGGCGTAACTGGGGCGGCAACGTCAGCGCCCGTCCCGTGCGGGAGGTCGCTCCGGCCTCGGTGGCGGAGCTCTCGGCCGCGGTGCGCGAGGCCGCCGAGGACGGTCTGACGGTGAAGGCCGTCGGTACGGGGCATTCCTTCACCTCCATCGCCGCCACCGACGGGGTGTTGATCCGCCCTCAACTGTTGACCGGCATCCGCGCCATTGACCGGGACGCCATGACGGTCACGGTGGAGGCCGGCACCCCGCTCAAGAGACTCAACATGGCCTTGGCGCGTGAGGGACTGTCCCTCACCAACATGGGCGACATCATGGAGCAGACGGTGTCCGGGGCTACCAGCACCGGCACCCACGGCACCGGCCGCGAGTCCGCCTCCATCGCCGCGCAGATCAGGGGCCTGGAGCTGGTCACCGCTGACGGCACGGTGCTCACCTGTTCGTCGACCGAGAATCCGGAGGTCTTCGCGGCCGCCCGAACAGGGCTCGGCGCGCTGGGCATCGTGACCGCGATCACCTTCGCCGTGGAGCCGGTCTTCCTGCTCACCGCCCGCGAGGAACCCATGCCCCTGGACCGGGTGCTCGCGGAGTTCGACCAGCTGTGGGCGGAGAACGAGCACTTCGAGTTCTACTGGTTCCCGCACACCGGCAGCACCAACACCAAGCGCAACAACCGCAGCGCCGGACCCGAGAAGCCGGTGGGGCGCGTGGCCGGCTGGGTCGAGGACGAACTCCTCTCCAACGGCGTCTTCCAGGCGGCCAACTGGGTCGGCCGCGCGGTGCCCGCCACCGTCCCGGCGATCGCCCGCCTCTCCAGCCGGGCGCTGTCCGCGCGGACGTACACCGACATCCCCTACAAGGTCTTCACCTCGCCGCGCCGGGTGCGCTTCGTGGAGATGGAGTACGCCGTCCCGCGCGCGGCCCTGGTCGACACGCTGCGCGAGCTGAAGGCGATGGTGGACCGCTCGGGGCTGCGGGTGAGCTTCCCGGTGGAGGTGCGCACCGCGCCCGCCGACGACATCACCCTGTCCACCGCCTCCGGCCGCGACAGCGCGTACATCGCCGTCCACATGTTCCGCGGCACGCCCTACCACCGCTACTTCACCTCCGCCGAGCGCATCTTCACCGCGCACGAGGGCCGGCCGCACTGGGGCAAGATCCACACCCGGGACGCGGAGTACTTCGCCGGCGTCTACCCGCGCTTCGGCGAGTTCACCGCGCTGCGGGACCGCCTTGACCCGGGGCGCCTGTTCCAGAACGACTACCTGCGGAGGGTGCTGGGGTCGTAGCGGGCGCGGGGGGCGTGCCGCCGGCCCCGGACGCGCCGTCGGCGGTGCCGGAGCCGCCCGTCCCGGTGCCGCTGGTCGCGGTCCCGTCTCCGGACGTGCCGTTCCCCGCCGTGCCGTCCGTCCCGCTTCCGGCGCTCCCCCTGCCGCCGGTTCCCGTGCTCGCGCCGGCGTCGGGCGTCGGGGCGGGGCTCGGTGTCGTGCCGGTGCCGGGGCGGTCGGAGGCGGCGCCGCTCGGGGCCGTGCCGCCCGACGCGCCGTCACCGGCCGTCGAGCCGGCCGTCGGTGACGTCGACGGGTCCGGCGTGTCGTCGCCGGACGACGGCGAGGCGGCGTGCCGGCCGGTCACCGCGTCGCCGACCGTCGTGCCGTGCCCGCCGCTGAAGCTGTTGCCCGACATGGTCTCGTAGACCGTGATGCCGCCCATGGTGACGCCGAAGACGAGGGCCGCCGCGACGAGGGGCCGCTTCCAGCTCTTGATCCGGGCCCGGTAGACCGTGCCCTGCGAGAACTCGCCCGGCAGCGGCGCCGTCCGCTCGACGGGCGCGCCGGAGCGCAAGGCCGCCGGTACGTCGGCGGAGCCCGGCCGGGTGGCGACGGCCACCGTGCGGATCTGCTCGCCGGTGCGCCGGAAGAAGTGCTGGAAGACCGTGCCGCCGCAGGTGGCGATGACGCTCACGACACCGGCGCCGAGGATCGTGCCGTAGACGCCGAAGTACGAGGCGAGCTTGGCGGCCACCACCGCCGCGACCGCGCTGCCCGCGACCTGAGCCGCGTTCAGGTCGAGCCGCCTCCTCTTCGTCACCTCCTCTGCCGCGATCGGCACGTCACCGTTGTCGGGCTTTCCTCGCATACCCGGACCTTGCCTGCCTCTCCCACACATCGACGGACCTTCGGGGCGTGATCGACCCACTGCACGAGAAAGGGACGTATGGACGAAACGGTTAGTTCCGTTTCTGGCGATTCCGTGAAGTACGCCACGTTCATGATCGATAAATCCGGTCAGGGACGGTCAAGTCCCGTCCCCGGCCAGAAGTTGGCCGCGCGCCAATCCACGCACGTGGTCCGAATGGAGTAGTGTTGCGAGCCCTGGGTCCGGTCTCCCGCCAGGGTGTCCGGGACCCGTCTGGACCGCCGGGAGGGGGCTGGTTGCACAGGGTGACGGAGTTGGTCACTTAGCGTTGCGAACAGGTAACCGTGCCATAACGGCGATCCAGGGCCCGTGCCCGACACGCCGGGCAACTCGGCAAGGTTGTGGCAGGCTGCACCCGGGCAGGCCACACTCGACTAGCGGAAGCAGCGACGCACGTGACGTCGGCAGGCACCACCCGGGAGGTCCCCATGCCCGAACTGCGTGTCGTGGCCGTCTCCAATGACGGCACACGGCTGGTGCTGAAGGCTGCGGACAGCACGGAGTACACGCTTCCGATCGACGAACGGCTCCGTGCCGCCGTGCGCGGCGACCGTCCCCGCCTCGGCCAGATCGAGATCGAGGTGGAGAGCCATCTCCGCCCCCGCGACATCCAGGCGCGGATAAGAGCGGGTGCGACCGCGGAAGAGGTCGCCCAGCTCGCCGGCATCCCCGTCGACCGCGTCCGCCGCTTCGAGGGACCGGTGCTGGCGGAGCGCGCCTTCATGGCAGAACGCGCCCGCAAGACCCCGGTCCGCCGCCCCGGTGAGAACTCCGGCCCCCTGCTCGGCGAGGCCGTCCAGGAGCGGTTGCTGCTGCGCGGCGCCGAGAAGGACACCGTCCAGTGGGACTCCTGGCGCCGCGACGACGGCACCTGGGAGGTGCTGCTCGTCTACCGGGTCGCGGGCGAACCGCACTCGGCGAGCTGGACCTACGATCCGCCGCGCCGCCTCGTGCAGGCCGTCGACGGCGAGGCGCGCGCCCTGATCGGCGAGTCCGACGACCTCGGGGCGCCGGAGCCGAGCTTCCCGTTCGTGCCTCGTATCGCCCGGCTGCCGCGCGACCGCCCGCTGGACCGGGAGCACCGCGACCGGGACCGCCCGGCGCTGCCCGCGCAGAGTTCCGAGCCGGCCGAGGAGAGCACCGGCGAACGTGACTCGCTGACCAGCCTGCTGGAGGCGGTGCCGAGCTTCCGCGGCGACCTGGTGGTGCCCGACCGGGCGCCGGAACCCGCCGCCGAGTCCGAGGAGGAGGCGGAGCTGGAGGAGCCGCCGGCCCCCGCGGCCTCCGCCGGCGCCGGGTCCGCCTACGCGGACGTCCTCATGCCGCGCTCCGTCGGCAGCCACCGCGACCGCCTGATCGGCGCCACCGACCGCCAGGCCGAGGCGGACGGCGTCCGCCCCGGCCGCCGGGCCGCCGTCCCGAGCTGGGACGAGATCGTGTTCGGCACGCGGCGCAAGAAGCAGGAGTAGTCCCGCCGCCGGGCGGTACCGTCCGGACTCGCGCCCCGGGAGGCGGCGGCGACGCCGTCCTGGGCGGGGCGGAGACGGCGTTGTCTGGGTGACGGTGTGACGACGGCATGCACGCACGCACGGGCGTCGTCGTGCACGTGTGCGGCCGCCGTTGACGGCCGCGTCCCGCGCCGCAGGCGACCGCGTTCGTACGCGCGTGCTTCACGTGGGGCGCGCGCGTACATCACGTCGCCGTGCACGCGCGCGTGCCGTCGTCCGCCTACGCGTGGACGGGGTCCTGCGTGAGGGCGCGCGAGCGCCGTCGTGCGCCTATGAGGGCCGCCCCTCTCAGGGACGGCCCCCCTTCCTTCCCGGGTCCCGTTACTGCGGGTCCGGGCCCACCGCCACCGGCCTCGCCGGGTCCGAGGACCACTCCGACCACGAGCCGGCGTACAGGGCCGCCGGGATCCCCGCGATGTCCAGGGCCAGCACCTCGTGCGCCCCGGAGACCCCCGAGCCGCAGTAGACGCCGACCTCCCTGCCGTCGCCCGCGCCCAGCGCCCTGAACCGGGCCTGGAGCTCCGCCGCGGGCAGGAAACGGCCGTCCGGACCGACGTTCTCGGTCGTGGGCGCGGACACCGCGCCCGGGATGTGGCCGCCCACGCGGTCGATCGGCTCCACGTCACCGCGGTACCGCTCCCCCGCGCGCGCGTCGAACAGCAGCCCGGAGCGCGCCAGTTCCCCGGCCGCGTCGGCGTCCAGCAGCGGCACCGCGCCCGGCGCCGGCGCGAAGTCGCCCTCGGCGGGCTCGGGAACCGCCGCCTCCAGCTCCCCCGCCCAGGCGGCGAGGCCGCCGTCCAGGACCCGTACGTCGGGGTGGCCCGTCCAGCGCAGCAGCCACCAGGCGCGCGCCGCCGCCCAGCCCTGTCCGCCGTCGTACACGACCACCGGCCGGGTGGCGCGCACCCCGGCGCGGCGCGTCGCGGCGCCGAACACCTCGACGTCGGGCAGCGGATGGCGGCCGTGGGCGCCCGGCGCGGAGGCCAGTTCACGGTCGAGGTCGACGAAGACGGCGCCGGGGATGTGCCCGGAGGCGTACGCGGCACGCCCGTCGAAGGGCGGCTCGCCGGCCGCCTTGGCCACGCTGAGCTGCCAGCGGACGTCGAGCAGCACCGGCGGGTGCGGGCGCGCGAGGGCGGCGGCGAGATCGGCCGCGGAGATGATGGCGTTCATGGTCACCATCCTTGCGCACGGGGTGGCCCCGGCGTCCGCGTCCGGCTACTGTGCACGGCCCCGGGTCCGGTCACGAAAGGTACGGAACCGGCCACATGCTGTACGGGCGATCGACACACGCCGGACAGTGCGCCGCAATGGCCGGGACACCGGCGGAAGCACGCTTCAAGTGCCCCGTCCGACGCTCCGCCCGACGGGCGCGGGGCGGGCGGGGCCGGACCCCGCGGGCCCGGCGCGCTGCGACTTGGCCCGGCACGGTCCGGGCGACGGGCCGACCGCGGCCAAGAGGGCACCGGGCCCGCCGCGGACGGGAAGACGACAGGCCCCGGGACCGGGACGACGACAGGCCCGGGGGCCGCGAAGAGGAGGACGATGACCGAGGCACCGGAGTCCGCGGGCGACAGCGGCCGCGGACCGGCCCGCCGACGGCCCGGCACACCGTGCTGGGCCAGCCTGATGGCCCATTCCATGACCACCGCTCAGGCCTTCTACGGAGAACTGTTCGGCTGGGAGTTCCGGCCCGGACCCGACCGGCTCCGCCCCTACGTACGGGCCGTGCTGGCCGGCCGGGACGTGGCCGGAATCGGCCCGCTGCCACCGGATCTGCCGCTGCCCGCCGCCTGGACGCCGTACCTCGCCTCCGACGACGTGGATCTGACGGCCGAGACGGTACGGCGGTGCGGCGGCACGATCGGGGTCGGCCCCCTGGAGACGGGCGACGCCGGGCGGCTCGCGATCGGTTCCGATCCGTCGGGCGCGGTGTTCGGCCTCTGGCAGGCCCCCGCGCACCGGGGCACGGACCAGGGCGGCGGGCCGGGCACTCCGGTCTGGCACGAGCTGCGCACCTTCGAGACGGCGAACGTCGCGAAGTTCTACGGAGCCCTGTTCGGATACGGGACGGAGCGTCGGGAGCCGGACGCGGAGCCGGGCGCGTCCTGCGACGACCATGTGACGCTGTCCCTCGCGGGCCGTCCGGTCGCCGCGCTGCACGGGGCGGGTGCGGAGCTGCCCCGCGCGCGGGGTTCGCACTGGCTGACGTACTTCGCGGTCGCCGACGCCTACGCCTCCCTCGACCGCCTCACCGCCCTCGGCGGCCGGGTCCTCGCCCCGCCCCGCGACACCGGCCGCGGACGGATGGCCACGGTGACCGATCCGGAGGGGGCGCGGTTCGCGCTGCTGCAGAGGGGTCGTTGAGGCGGCCGACGCCAACGGGCCGGGCCGGGCTCGTTGAGCCGGTGCGACGGGTGGCGCGGCGGACGAGGTGACGGTCGAATCGGCGCACCCGGCGGACCGGCGGTCGCCCGACAGGCCGGTGCCGATGCGCGCTCGGCGGGCGGACGGGCTCCAGTGGGTCAGCGGCGGTCCGGGACCACGGGCAGTACGTCCGGGGACAGGGCCGCCGCGCGGGCCGAGGCCGCGGTCATCCGGCGGCGGTGGTGGCGGCGGCACAGCACCTCGTAGCCGACCTCGTCCGCCGCGTGGTTCACGTCGCCGACGACGACCTGGGCGCCCTCCAGCACCATGACGCCGCCCACCGTGCGGGCGTTGTGGGTGGCGCGGGCGCCGCACCAGCACAGCGCCTCCACCTGGAGCACCTCGACGCGGTCGGCGAGTTCGACCAGCCGCTGGGAGCCGGGGAACAGCTTGGAGCGGAAGTCGGTGGTGATGCCGAAGGCGAAGACGTCGATCCCCAGATCGTCCACCACGCGCGCGAGCTGGTCGATCTGCTCCGGTGCGAGGAACTGCGCCTCGTCGGCGATCACGTAATCGGCACGGCCGCCCCGGGAGAGCTGGTCGACCAGGTAGGCGTACAGGTCCACACCGTCCTCGACCTCCACCGCGTCCGTGACCAGGCCGAGGCGCGAGGACAGCTTGCCCTCGCCGGCCCGGTCGTCGCGGGTGAAGATCATGCCGACGAGGCCGCGCGCCGAACGGTTGTGCTCGATCTGGAGAGCCAGTGTCGACTTCCCGCAGTCCATCGTTCCGGAGAAGAACACCAGCTCGGGCATGGGAGGTCGGGCACCTTTCGGCGGGGCGGGGAGGAAGGTCGGCGGGCCCGGTGTGCGGGCGGCGCGTCAGGAGCGTACTTCGAGGAGGGGCACCAGCTGCTCGGCAGGGGTCATCGAGCCGTGGTTGCCGGCCATCGAGGACTCCTTCGGCTCCCGCTCGGAGGCGATGAGCAGCACGTCGTCGCGGGCGGCGGCGATCACGTCGCCGAGCCGGTCGTGGACGCGGTCGTCCACCCGCGGCCCGAACCAGCCGGCCGCCACCGCCTCGTCCCGGGAGGCCACCCAGAACTGCTCGCCGAGCACCTCGCGCCAGCAGGTCAGCACATCACCGGCGGCGCCGGGTACGGCGTACACGTGCCGGGCACGGCCCTCGCCGCCGAGGAGGGCGACGCCGGCGCGCAGCTCCCAGTCCTCGTCGAAGTCGATGCGGTGCTGCTCGTCGAACGGGATGTCGACCATGCCGTGGTCGGCGGTGACGTAGAGGGCGCTGCGCTCGGGCAGCTGTTCGGCCAGGCGCTGGACCAGCCGGTCGACGTGCATGAGCTGGCCGCGCCAGGTGTCGGAGTCCACGCCGTAGCGGTGGCCCGCGCCGTCGAGTTCGGAGTAGTACGTGTAGACGAGGGCGCGGTCGCCGGCGGCCAGCTGCTCGGCCGCGACGTCCATGCGGTCCTCGCCGGTCAGCCGTCCCAGGAACGTTCCGCCGGTGAGGGCGACCTTGGTCAGCGGGGTGTTCTCGAAGGTCGGCGAGGACACCTGGGCGCTGTGCACGCCGGCCCGCTGGGCCAGCTGGAAGACGGTGGGGTACGGCTGCCAGGCGCGCGGATCGGTGTAGGGCTGCCAGCGCAGCTGGTTCATCAGCTCGCCGGTCGCCGGATTGCGCACCGTGTAGCCGGGCAGGCCGTGGGCGCCCGGCGGCAGGCCGGTGCCGACGGAGGCGAGGGAGGTCGCGGTGGTGGCGGGGTAGCCGGCGGTGATCGGCCGGCCGGTGCCGCCGCGCGAGCTGTCCAGCAGGGAGGTCAGGAAGGGCGCCTCCCCGGGGTGCGCGCGCAGCTGCTCCCAGCCGAGCCCGTCGATCAGGAAGACGCAGGCGCGGTCGGCCGGGGTCAGCTCGGGAATGGCGGCCGTCATGTCCGGCACGCCCATGCCCGCGGCCAGCGTGGGCAGCAGGTCGGCGAGGGAGCCGGAGCCGTACGCGGGGACGGGTGCGGAGGCGACGGCGAGCGGCTCGGGGTGGTCCCAGGCGGTGGACAGTGTCATCAGCGGGTGACGTCCGCGGTGGCCTCGGAGATGGCCTGGGCGAAGGCGAGGGCCTGGCGCACCGTCTCGGGGCCGTCGCCGGCCTCGCTGACGCGCAGGCTCAGGTCGTCGGCCGTGGAGTTGCCCGTGTAGCCGTGGTCGGCCTCGCAGTCGGGGTCGCCGCAGGCGGCGGGCTCCAGGTCGATGCGCGAGACGGCGCCCCAGCCGATGGTGAGGACCACCTCGCGGGGCAGGGTGCCCGGTGTGTACTGCTCGGGGTTGGCGACCATCCGGCTGACGACGACCGACGAGATCCGGTCGATCCGGACCGACTCGGTGGAGGTGGTGGCGTACGGCGTCGGGGAGGTGGTGTCGGCGGCCTGCTCGTCGGTGTGGCTGACGATGAACCGGTTGTCGGTGAGGACGAGCACCGTCACATGGCGGCGCACTTCGTTCTGGTCGAAGGTGGTCTCCTGGTGGACCAGGTACGACCGGATGGGCTCGCCGCCCACGGCGGCCTCCACCGCCTCGGCCACGAGAGCCGGGTAGTAGCCGCTGCGTTCGATCGCCGCCCGCAGCCCCTGGGTCGTCGTACTGGTCTTGGCCATGCCGTCCATCCTACGGGGGCGCGCCGACTGCGAGGCACCGCTGCGCGCGGGAGAAGCGCCGTCAGTACGCCGGGAGCGTGCGCGGTCCGAGATCGTCCCGCGCGGGCGGGGGCGCCAGGCGCACGCTGGCGCTGAGGACGCTCACCCCGTGCGGGGCGACGACGGCCGGCTCCAGGGTGACGGCGACCACTTCCGGGTGGTCGTCCACGAGCCGCGAGACGCGCAGCAGCAGTTCCTCCAGGGCGGGCGTGTCCACCGGTGCGGAGCCGCGCCAGCCGAACAGCAGGGGCGCCGTCCGGATCGAGCGGATCATGGAGGTCGCCTCCCGGCCGGTGACGGGGACGAGCCGGTGCGCCATGTCGTCGAGCAGCTGGGAGGCGGCGCCGGCGAGCCCGAAGGAGAGCACCGCGCCGGCCGCCGGGTCGATGACGGCGCGGACGACGGTGTCGACGCCGCGGGGCGCCATCGCCTGCACCACCGGCCGCAGTTCCTCCGGTGCGCCGAACAGCTCGGTCAGCTCGGCGTAGGCCCGGCGCAGTTGCTCCTCGTCGGCGAGGTCCAGGCGTACGCCGCCGAGGTCGGCGCGGTGGCGCAGATGCGGGGCGGTGGCCTTCAGGGCGACGGGGTAGCCGAGGCTGTGGGCCGCCTCGGCGGCGGTGTCGGGGGTGGGTGCGGGCAGGGCGCGGCGGACGTGGACGCCGTAGCGGCCGAGCAGTTCGCAGGTCTCCTCGGGGCCGAGGGTGAGGCCCTGTCCGCGCGCGAGGAGGCTGCGGATCAGCTCGGCGGCGCCCCGCTCGTCGATGTCGTCGTACTCGGGCACCTTGCCGGGGTCGGCGGCCTCCCGCCGCCACTGCCCGTAGCGGACGGCTTCGGCGAGGGCCCGGACGGCGCGTTCGGCGGCGGGGTAGGCGGGGATGAGACGCGGGCCGGCGGCGGGGCGGGGCCGGGCCGCGTCGGACGGCTGCGCGGGAGTGGCCTGCGGGGCGACGGCCGTGGTGGCGCCGGTGGGCGTGCCGGGGGCGGTCGCGTGGGCGGCGGCGGTGCCGGGGACGGCCTGCGGGCCCGTGCTGGCCGCTGCGGACAGGGCCTCGGCCAGGCCGCCCAGCTCGACGTGGACCACCAGCACCGGCTTGCCGGGCACCGCCTCGGCGGCCGACTGCAGCGCCGCGGCCAGGGCGGCGTCCTCGGTGGCGCCCTCCCCGAGGGCCGGTATGGCGGTGACGACCACGGCGTCGCTGGTCTCGTCGGCGAGCGCCTGCGCCAGCGCGGCCCGGAAGTCCTCGGCGGACGCGGCGGTGGTCAGGTCCCGGGGCGGCTGGGGGCGCAGACCTTCGGCCAGGCACCGGTCGTACGTCAGGACGCCCAGGGACTCGGAGTTGCCGAGGATGGCCACCCGGGGACCGGAGGGCAGCGGCTGGCGGGCGAGGAGCAGTCCGGTGTCCACCAGTTCCGTGATGGTGTCCACGCGGATCACGCCGGCCTGCCGCAGCAGGGCGGAGACCGTGGCGCGCGGCAGCCGGGTCGCCCGTACCGCGTGTCCCTGGGGGGCCGATCCGGCGCCCTGCACGACGACCAGCGGTTTGGCGGCCGCCGTGCGCCGGGCGAGGCGGGTGAACTTGCGCGGGTTGCCGATGGACTCCAGGTACATCAGGGCGACGTCGGTGTCCGGGTCGTCGTACCAGTACTGGAGGACGTCGTTGCCGGAGACGTCCGCGCGGTTGCCGGAGGAGACGAAGGTGGACACGCCGGTGGTGCCGGTGACGCCGCCGCCGCGTCGGTGCAGCCGGGAGAGCAGGGCGATGCCGATGGCGCCGGACTGCGCGAACATGCCGATGCGGCCGGGGCGGGGCATCTCGGGGGCGAGGGAGGCGTTGAGGCGGACGCCGGGCGAGGTGTTGACGATGCCGAAGGCGTTCGGGCCGATGATGCGCATGCCGTACGCGCGCGCGAGCCGGACCAGGGCCCGCTGGCGCTCGCGTCCCTCGGAGCCGCTCTCGGCGTACCCGGCGGAGATGACGACGAGGCCCTGCACTCCGTGCTCGCCGCACTCGGTGACGACCCCGGGGACGTGCTCGGCCGGCACGGCCACCACCGCGAGGTCGACCGGTCCCTCGATCTCCCGCACCGAGCGGTGGGCGGGCACTCCGTCGATCTCCGTGCGGCCGGCCTCGAAGGCGCGGTTGACGGCGTGCAGACGGCCGGTGAACCCGCCGGCGCGGATGTGGTCGAGGATGCTGCGGCCCACGCCCCCGGGCGTGCGGCCCACGCCGACCACGGCGACCGAGCCGGGCACGAGCAGCCGGCGCACCGACCGCGCCTCGGCACGCTGTTCCCGCGCGCGCTGCACGGCCAGCGAGCGGTCGGTGGGCTCGATGTCGAACTCCAGGCGTACGACGCCGTCCTCGAAGCTGCGCTTCTGGGTGTACCCGGCGTCCGTGAACACCTTGATCATCTTGGTGTTGGCGGGCAGCACCTCGGCGGTGAACCGGCGGATGCCGCGCTCGCGGGCGACGGCGGCGATGTGTTCGAGCAGTGCGGAGGCGACCCCGCGGCCCTGGTGGGCGTCCTGCACCAGGAAGGCGACCTCGGCCTCGTCGGACGTGCCGGCGCCGGCGGGCCGCCCGGCGGCGCCGATGCGGTCGTAGCGGACGGTGGCGATGAACTCTCCGCCGATGGTGGCGGCGAGGCCGACCCGGTCCACGAAGTCGTGGTGGGTGAAGCGGTGGACGTCCTTGGCGGACAGGCGCGGGTAGGGCGCGAAGAACCGGTAGTACTTGGACTCGTCCGACACCTGTTCGTAGAAGCTGACCAGCCGGTCGGCGTCCTCGGCGGTGATGGGCCGGATCCGTGCGGTGCCGCCGTCGCGGAGCACCACGTCGGCCTCCCAGTGGGCTGGATACTCGTGCCGGTCCGACGCGGTCTGCATGGGCCCCAGAGTACGGCTAGCCACCGACGGCGGCGCGAGGCAGTCTGTGGGGACCACGACCGGCGGGGGCCCGCCGGAACCCGCCGGGACGCCCGCGAGACGCCGCCGTCCGGGCCGCGGTCCGGCGTCCGGGCCCGGGGCGGTGACCGTGCCGCCCCGGGCGGCCCTCCGGATGTGGGAAACTGGTCTAGACAACCCGGAACACCTGAAGGGCAGCATCACATGGCTGAGCGCCGCGTCAACGTCGGCTGGGCCGAGGGTCTCCACGCCCGCCCCGCCTCCATCTTCGTCCGGGCCGCCACGGCCTCCGGCGTCCCCGTGACGATCGCCAAGGCCGATGGCGCCCCCGTCAACGCGGCCTCCATGCTGGCCGTCCTCGGCCTCGGCGCGCAGGGCGGCGAGGAGGTCGTCCTGGCCTCCGACGCCGAGGGTGCGGACGCCGCCCTGGACCGCCTGGCCAAGCTGGTCTCCGAGGGGCTCGAGGAGCTTCCCGAGACGGTCTGACCCGGGCCCGGCGGATCACCTGGATCACCTGCCGGACCACACGCCGAAGCCGCGCCGCCCGTGCCGGGCGGGGCGGCTTCGGCGTTTCCGGGGCCCCGGCGGTTGCGGACCCCGCAGTTGCCGCGGCCGGGGGCTTTCGGGATCCGGTGTGGCCCGGTTTCCGTGCGTCCGGCTTTCTGCGCGTGACGTTTCGGAGCCGGACGGCCCGGACGTCTCCGGCGGTCGCGTCAGCGCATTTCCGGGCAGCCTCGAAGAACCCACCGCACCGCACTCTCACGGGAATTACGAAAACCCGCGAAAAGGGCAGCGGTAATTCGTCTAGATCGGATATCCCTCTTTGTATACGGGCACCGTGTTAATGCCACGCGCCCGACATGTTTACGGGATGTTGCGAAGTCCTCACGCGGCACACGGCGGCCGTCCGCTCGGTGTGCGCGGCGGTCAGCGCACGCGCGCGCTCGCCGTCGCGGCGGGCCACGGCGTCCGCGATGGCGCCGTGCTCGGACCAGGCCGCGACGGGGTCGGCCGGGGTCTCCACCACGAACATCCAGGCGATCTTGTGCCGCAGCTGGGTGAGCGTCGCGGTCAGCGCCGGACTGTCGCAGGCCTGCGCCAGCGTCTCGTGGAACCAGCCCCCGAGCGCCCGCAGCTCCTCGCCCGAGCCGCTCGCGGCCCGCTCCTGCCCCAGTCTGACCAGGCCGCGCAGCACCTTGAGATGGGCCTGGGTGCGCCGCTCGGCGGCCCGGGCGGCGCACAGCGGCTCCAGCAGCCGGTGCATGTCCAGCAGATCGGCGGCCTCCTGCCCGGTCGGCTCCGCCACGCACGCGCCCGCGTGCCGTCGCGTCACCACGAAGCCCTCCGCCTCCAGGGTGCGCAGCGCCTCGCGCACCGGGACGCGGGAGACGCCGTAGCGGCGGGCGAGGACTTCCTCGGTGAGCCGGCTGCCGCGCTCATAGACACCGGCGACGATGTCGTCCCTGATCGCCGTGCACACCGAGTGCGCCGGAACACGCATTCCCGACCTCCGCCCGAATCACGCTCAAATCACCGTGCCGCACCGGCGACGGGCGACACCTGTTCCGTGACTCTATTGCAATACGCCGGGATTTCCGACGGGCAGCCGGGTTCCATGGGAAATTTTTGGACAGCAAAATACCTGGGCGGCTGGAAATGCCGAAAGCCCCGGCTCGGGGCCGGGGCTTCGTGGACCGTCCGTGGTCTTCCGCACTTGTCGTGCGGTCGTGCTCTGCGCTCTTCGGCGGTCGCGGGCCGTTGGTCAGACGTTCACACCGTGCTGGCGCAGGTAGGCGACCGGATCGACGTCGGAGCCGTAGTCCGGGGTGGTGCGGGCCTCGAAGTGGAGGTGCGGCCCGGTGACGTTTCCGGTCGCGCCGGACACGCCGATCTGCTGCCCCGCGACGACCTGCTGGCCCACCGTGACGCCGACGGACGACAGGTGGCCGTACTGCGTGTACATGCCGTCGGCCATCCGGATCACGATCTGGTTGCCGTACGCCCCGCCCCAGCCGGTCTCCACGACGGTGCCGACGCCGACCGCGTGCACGGTGGTGCCGCTCGCGGCGTGGAAGTCGACGCCGGTGTGGGAGCCGGAGGACCACAGGGAGCCGCCGGTCTTGTAGCCGGTGGAGACGTAGGAGCCGGAGATCGGCGGCACGAAGGTGTTCAGGCGCTTGCGCTCGGCCTCGCGGGCGGCGCGCTCCTTGGCCTCGCGCTCCTTCTTGGCCAGCGCGGCGGCCTTCTCGCGGGCGGCCTGCTCGGCCAGTTTCTGCTCCGCGGCGTGCTGCTGCGCGGCGGCCTGCGCGTCGATCTTGGCGGCGACGGTGTCACCGATGGTGATGACCGGGGTGAGGCCGGTGTCCTCGGGGGCCGGGGTCTCGGCGGCGAGCGCCGGGGCGGCGGCCAGGGTGCCGAGGACGCCGGTGGTGGTGAGGGCCGCGACGCCCGCCGCTCGGACGGTGGTGCGGTGCATCCGGCTGGGCCGGCGGTGCTTCCCGGTGGCGCGCGTGAACGCCATGCAGACGTGGGTCCTTTCCTTCCCTCTCGCCTACCGGGTTAGCTGACGGGTTCGGAGCAGGAAGGTCTCCTACGGACCCCCTCGCCGGCGCGTGGGCGTCCGATTCACCCCAGGGACTGCGTGGGTCCCCGGCTCCCCTGGCTCGCGCCGTACGGGGACTCGGCGATGACTGTCCGGTGCCGCGGGTGCGGCGCACTGCCTGACGAACAGCCGGATCGACGCTAGACGGGGCCGGTTTCGATTCCCAAACGGATCCGGTGTTTTGTAGCGCAGGCCACAGGTCAGACAGGCAGCCTCTCCCGCAATTCGGACACGACGGGGCCCTGGTGACGCTTCGGTCACCAGGGCCCCACGCGCACGCGTGCGTCGCCGTCGCCCCGCGCGGGCGGCGGATGCCGCTACTCGGCGGCGACGACGGTGACCTGACCGATGCCCAGGGCCTCGACCGGCTCCTTGATCTGCGCCGCGTCGCCGACGAGGACGGTCACCAGGCGGTCCACCGGGAAGGCGTTGACGACGGCCGCGGTGGCCTCCACCGTGCCGGTGGCGGCGAGCTGCTGATAGAGCGTCGCCTGGTAGTCGTCGGGCAGGTGCTGCTCCACCTGGTCGGCCAGGGTGCTCGCCACGGCCGCCGCCGTCTCGTACTTCAGCGGCGCCACGCCGACGAGGTTCTGCACGGCGACGTCCCGCTCGGCGTCGGTGAGACCGCCCGCGGCGAGCTTGCGCAGCACCGTGAACAGGTCGTCCAGGGCCGGGCCGGTGTTCGGCGTGTCGACCGAGCCGCTGATGGCGAGCATCGCGGCGCCCGAGCCGTCGGGGGCCGAGCGCAGCACCTGGCCGAAGGCCCGCACGCCGTAGGTGTAGCCCTTCTCCTCGCGCAGGACGCGGTCCAGGCGGGAGGTGAGGGTGCCGCCGAGGCAGTAGGTGCCGAGCACCTGCGCGGGCCACACCCGGTCGTGCCGGTCGGGGCCGACACGGCCGATGAGCAGCTGCGTCTGGACCGCGCCGGGGCGGTCCACGATGACCACGCGGCCGGTGTCGTCGGCGGTGACCGGCGGCACGGGCCGCGGCTCGGTCGGCGAGCCGGTCCAGGCGCCGAGGGTCTCGCCGAGCAGTGCGTCCAGGTCGATGCCGGTGAGGTCGCCGACCACCACGGCGGTGGCCGTGGCGGGCCGTACATGGCGGTCGTAGAAGGCGCGGACGGCCGCCGCGTCGATGGCGCGGACGGTGTGCTCGGTGCCCTGGCGCGGGCGGGAGATGCGCGCGTCGGCCGGGAACAGCTCCTTGGAGAGTTCCTTGGCGGCGCGGCGGGAGGGGTTGGCCAGCTCGTGCGGGATCTCGTCCAGCCGGTTGCCCACCAGCCGCTCCACCTCGGAGTCGGCGAACGCGGGCGCCCTGAGGGCGTCGGCGAGCAGCCCGAGGCCCTTGGCCAGCCGGGAGGCGGGCACCTCCAGGCTGAGCCGGACGCCGGGGTGGTCGGCGTGCGCGTCGAGGGTGGCGCCGGCGCGCTCCAGCTCGGCGGCGAACTCCTCGGCGGAGTGCTTGTCGGTTCCCTCGGAGAAGGCCCGCGCCATGATCGTGGCGACGCCGTCCAGGCCCTTCGGCTCGGCGTCCAGGGGCGCGTCGAGCAGCACCTCGACGGCGACGACCTGCTGGCCGGGGCGGTGGCAGCGCAGCACGGTGAGACCGTTGTCGAGGGCGCCGCGCTCAGGCGCCGGGAACGCCCACGGCCTGGCCTCGCCGGGCTGCGGCTGGGGGTGGAAGTCCATGGTGGCCAGCTCGGTCACTTCGCCGTCTCCTCGGTGTCGTCGGTGGCCGCGGCGTCCGCGTCCTGGGCGTCGGCCGCGGCGGCGGGCGTCGGCTCGTAGACGAGCACCGCGCGGTTGTCGGGGCGCAGGCGGGCCTTGGCGACCTCCTGGACCTCCTCGGGGGTCACCTCCAGGACGCGCCGGACGGCGGTCAGGGCGAGCTGCGGGTCGCCGAACAGGACGGCGAACCGGCACAGTTCGTCGGCGCGGCCGGCCACCGTGCCGAGCCGGTCCAGCCACTCGCGCTCCAGCTGGGCCTGCGCGCGCTCCATCTCCTCGGCGGTCGGTCCCTCCTCGGCGAACCGGGCCAGCTCCTCGTCGATGGCGGTCTCGATGACCGGCACCTCCACGTCGCCGGAGGCCTTGACGTCCAGCCAGCCGAGGGACGGCGCGCCGGCCAGCCGCAGCAGGCCGAAGCCGGCCGCGACGGCGGTGCGGTCGCGGCGCACCAGACGGTTGTAGAGCCGGGAGGACTCGCCGCCGCCGAGGACGGTGAGGGCGAGGTCGGCGGCGTCGCAGGCGCGCGTGCCGTCCTCCGGCAGCCGGTAGGCGGCCATCAGGGCGCGGGCGGGGACCTCCTCCTCGACGACCTCGCGCAGCTGCTCGCCGAGGACGTCGGGCAGGGAGCCGTCGCGCGGCTCGGGCTTGCCGTCGTGGGCGGGGATGGAGCCGAAGTACTTCTCGATCCAGGCGAGCGTCTGCTGCGGGTCGATGTCGCCGACGACCGACAGGACGGCGTTGTTGGGCGCGTAGTAGGTGCGGAAGAACGCGCGGGCGTCCTCCAGGGTGGCCGCGTCCAGGTCCGCCATCGACCCGATGGGCGTGTGGTGGTAGGGGTGGCCCTCCGGGTAGGCGAGGGCGGTCAGCTTCTCGAAGGCGGTGCCGTAGGGGACGTTGTCGTAGCGCTGGCGGCGCTCGTTCTTGACGACGTCCCGCTGGTTCTCCATGGACTCCTCGTCGAGGGCGGCCAGCAGCGAGCCCATGCGGTCGGCCTCCAGCCAGAGGGCGAGCTCCAGCTGGTGGGCGGGCATGGTCTCGAAGTAGTTGGTGCGCTCGAAGCTGGTGGTGCCGTTGAGCGAGCCGCCGGCGCCCTGCACCAGTTCGAAGTGGCCGTTGCCCTTGACCTGGGCGGAGCCCTGGAACATCAGGTGCTCGAAGAGGTGAGCCAGACCGGTGCGTCCCTTGACCTCGTGACGGGAGCCGACGTCGTACCAGAGGCACACCGCCGCGACCGGGGTCAGGTGGTCCTCTGAGAGCACCACGCGAAGGCCGTTGGCCAGGCGGTGCTCGGTCGCTGTCAGGCCGCCGGAGCCTGCCTCGGCTGTGGCCGTGTGACCCATGGGCATGTACGTCCCTTCGATCGCGATGGCGGTCTGGAAACCGCCCTTTTCCTGCCGGTCCTGCCACTGTATGCAAGCGCGCGCACGCCTGGCGAAGTTCCCGGACGTCGTACGCCGAGAGCGAGAACGAAAGAGGGACGGCGACCGGCCGCGCGGGGAGCCCCGGGGCGCGGCGAGGGCGTGTGCGGCGCACGGGAGCGCCCATGGCGCGTGGTGGGGCGTGAGGGGGTGCAGGGCAGCGCGCGGGGGGTGCGGCGGGGCGCGCCAGGCCGTCTGTGGGGGGTCTGCGCGGGGGTGTTGGGCGGGTCCGCGTACGGTGCCTCCGGCGGTCAAGGGGCGGGGTCCGGTCCGCGTTGTCAGTCGGGCGGTCCACAATGGTCCGCGTCAGATCCCGTCACACGCTTCAGCAAGGAGCCGGCAGCGATGGCCCGCCGCAGCACGAAGACCCCGCCGCCCGACGAGCCGTACGAGGAGAAGATCCTCGACATCGACGTCGTCGACGAGATGCAGGGCTCCTTCCTCGAGTACGCGTACTCGGTCATCTACTCGCGCGCCCTGCCGGACGCGCGGGACGGCCTGAAGCCGGTGCACCGCCGCATCGTGTACCAGATGAACGAGATGGGGCTGCGCCCCGAGCGGGGCTACGTGAAGTGCGCCCGCGTCGTCGGCGAGGTGATGGGCAAGCTCCACCCGCACGGCGACGCGTCGATCTACGACGCGCTGGTGCGGCTGGCGCAGTCCTTCTCGATGCGCGTGCCCCTGGTCGACGGCCACGGCAACTTCGGCTCCCTGGGCAACGACGACCCGCCGGCCGCCATGCGGTACACCGAGTGCCGGATGGCCGAGGCGACCAGCCTGATGACCGAGTCGATCGACGAGGACACGGTCGACTTCGCGCCGAACTACGACGGCCAGGAGCAGGAGCCGGTGGCGCTGCCCGCCGCCTTCCCGAACCTGCTGGTCAACGGCGCGTCGGGCATCGCCGTCGGCATGGCCACGAACATGCCGCCGCACAACCTCGGCGAGGTGATCGCGGCCGCCCGGCACCTGATCCGCTACCCGAACGCCGACCTGGACGCGCTGATGAAGCACGTGCCGGGCCCCGACCTGCCCACCGGCGGCCGGATCGTCGGCCTCTCCGGCATCCGGGACGCCTACGAGAGCGGCCGCGGCACGTTCAGGATCCGCGCCACGGTGACGGTGGAGACCGTGACGGCCCGCCGCAAGGGCCTGGTCGTGACCGAGCTGCCCTTCGCCGTCGGCCCGGAGAAGGTGATCGCCAAGATCAAGGACCTGGTCGGCTCGAAGAAGATCCAGGGCATCGCGGACGTCAAGGACCTCACGGACCGCGAGCACGGGCTGCGCCTGGTCATCGAGATCAAGAACGGCTTCGTGCCCGAGGCGGTCCTGGAGCAGCTCTACAAGCTGACGCCGATGGAGGAGTCCTTCGGCATCAACAACGTCGCCCTGGTCGACGGCCAGCCCCTCACGCTGGGTCTGAAGGAGCTGCTGGAGGTCTATCTCGACCACCGCTTCGACGTGGTGCGGCGGCGCAGCGAGTACCGCCGCGGCAGGCGCCGCGACCGGCTGCACCTGGTCGAGGGCCTGCTCACCGCTCTGGTGGACATCGACGAGGTCATCCGACTGATCCGGTCCAGCGAGAACTCCGCGCAGGCCAAGCAGCGGCTGATGGAGCGGTTCTCGCTGAGCGAGGTCCAGACGCAGTACATCCTCGACACCCCGCTGCGCCGGCTGACGAAGTACGACCGGATCGAGCTGGAGGCGGAGAAGGAGAAGCTCATCGCGGAGATCGAGGAGCTGACCCGGATCCTGGAGTCGGACGCGGAGCTGCGCAAGCTGGTGTCCACGGAACTGGCCGCCGTCGCCAAGAAGTTCGGCAGCCCCCGGCGCACGCTGCTGCTGGAGGCCGGGGCCGTGCCGGTCGCCGCGGTGCCGCTGCAGGTGGCGGACGACCCGTGCCGGGTCCTGCTGTCCTCGACGGGCCTGCTGGCCCGCACGCCGAACGACGAGCCGCTCCCCCGGGACGCCGACGGCAAGCGGGTCAAGCACGACGTGATCGTCTCCTCGGTGCCGGCCACCGCCCGCGGCGAGGTGGGCGTGGTGACCTCCACCGGCCGCCTGCTGAGGGTGAACGTCGTCGACCTGCCCCAGCTGCCCGAGACGGCGACCGCGCCGAACCTCTCCGGCGGCGCGCCGATCACCGAGTTCGTCTCCCTCGGGGACGACGAGACAGTGATCTGCCTGACCACGCTGGACGAGTCCTCGCCGGGGCTCGCCCTCGGCACCGAGCAGGGCGTCGTGAAGCGGGTGGTGCCCGACTACCCGGCGAACAAGGACGAGCTGGAGGTGATCACCCTCAAGGAGGGCGACCGGATCGTCGGCGCGGCGGAGCTGCGCACCGGTGAGGAGGACCTGGTCTTCATCACGGACGACGCCCAGCTGCTGCGCTACCAGGCCTCCCAGGTCCGGCCGCAGGGCCGCCCGGCCGGCGGGGTGGCGGGCATCAAGCTCGCCGACGGCGCCAAGGTCATCTCGTTCACGGCGGTGGACCCGGCCGCCGACGCGGTGGTCTTCACGGTCGCGGGCTCGCGCGGCACGCTCGACGACTCGGTCCAGACGACGGCGAAGGTCACCCCGTTCGACCAGTACCCGCGCAAGGGCCGGGCCACCGGCGGCGTGCGCTGCCAGCGGTTCCTGAAGGGCGAGGACTGCCTGTCCTTCGCGTGGGCGGGCCCGGTCCCGGCCCGGGCGGCCCAGAAGAACGGCACCCCGGCCGAACTCCCGGACATCGACCCGCGCCGGGACGGCTCGGGCGTGTCGCTGGCCAAGACGGTGGCGGCGGTGGCGGGGCCGGCCTGATCCGGCGGGGAGGCCTTCGGGCCTCCCCGCCGCTGGCGCTCGGCGGGGGCGGGCGCTCGACGGAGGCGACGCCTTGGGGGTCGGGGCCTGCGCACCGCGGGCGTCCGGCGGAGGGTCGGGTGCCTTGAAGGTCGGGGCCTGCGGGCCGCGGGTGTCCCGCGAGAGGCGGGCCTTGACGGATGAGGCCTGCGGGCCGGGCGTCCCGACGGCCGGGGCCTCCCCGGTCGGGTGTCTAGAGGTCCGGCTCTTCCGGGTCGGGGGCGTCGAAGTCGAGGTCCTCCGGGTCGAAGGCGGCCGAGCCGGGTTCCCGCAGGTCGGAGGCGCCGGGGCCGGGAGCACCTGAGGCCTGCCGGGCCTCCGGTGCTCCCGGCTCGTCCGGTTCGTCCGGCCGCGGTACGTAGCGCAGGACGCCCCACATGGCGTGTTCGTCGGCGGTGTGCGGGCTGTCCGCCACGCACGCCTGGAGTTCCTTGTCGAGGGCCGGCACGTCGATGCCCGCGCCGATGAGGACGAGTTGGGTGCGGCGCGGCTCGCCGGCCGGCCACGGCTCGGGATAGAAGCGCAGGAAGCGGCCTACCGCGTGCACCGCGTAACGGTTGCGGGCGTCGTGCAGGCCGAAGTCGACGTACCCCTTGACGCGGTACAGCCCCTCGGGCCGGCTGTCGAGGAAGCGCATCGACCGGCGCGGATCCAGCGGCGTGTCGCAGGAGAAGGAGAGCGTGTCGTAGCCGGTGTGCAGATGGCCGCCGTGGCCGTCGGCCGCGTCGTCCTCCTCGTGCCTGTGCAGGTCGTCGAAGGACAACTGCCCGACGCGCTCCTCGCTCGGCCGGCAGTCGAACAGGAACTCGGGGTCGATGCGGCCGTAGGAGGCCGGGACGACGGCGGCCCGGTCCACCAGGGACCGTACGAGCCCGAGCGCCCGTTCTCCCCCGTCGGCGCGGTCGGCCTTGTTCACGACGACCAGGTCGGCGAGCGCGAGATGCCGGTCGATCTCCGGATGCTTGGCGCGCGTGGCGTCGAACTCGGCCGCGTCCACGACCTCGACCAGCCCGCCGTAGACGACCCGGGGGTTCTCGCTGGCCAGCACCATGCGGACGAGTTCCTGGGGCTCGGCGAGCCCGCTGGCCTCGATCACGACGACGTCGACGCCGGCGGCGGGCCGGGTGAGCCGGTCCAGGTAGAGGTCGAGTTCCCCGGCGTCGACCGCGCAGCACAGGCATCCGTTGCCGAGGGAGACGGTGGAGTCGCCGAGCGCCCCGGCGACCGCCATGGCGTCGATCTCGATGGCGCCGAAGTCGTTGACGAGGGCGCCGATCCGGCTGCCGCCGCTGTGGTGCAGGAGGTGGTTGAGGAGCGTGGTCTTCCCGGAACCGAGGAATCCGGCCAGGACGACGACCGGGATCTGCCGCACCGTGGGACCCGGGCGCGTCTCCGGGTTCGACTGCTGCACCGCGCTACCTCTCTCACGCCGACGCGTGCACCGGCTCACGGCCGCGTGCACGTACGGGACTGAACGCCGCCCCAGGATACGAGCCGCGCGCGTCATGCCGGAGTGACCGATTGTCAGCAGCGCTCACCGGGCAGATTGTCAGCAGCGCTCACCGGGCAGACGTCGGGCATGGCGCCGGAGCGCTGCCACCCGTGCGCCGGCTCGCCCGTCCGCCGGGTTCGCGGCCTTCCTGGTCGCCGTTGGGTCCGCCTGTCGGCTCGGCCCGTCCGGCTCAGGCCACCGCCGGCAGCTCCGCCGGCGCGTGCGGGCCCACATACCGCGCCGCCGGGCGGATGATCTTCGAGTCCTCCGCCTGTTCGAGGATGTTCGCGCTCCAGCCCACCACGCGGGCCGCCGCGAAGGTCGGGGTGAACATCTCGCGGGGCAGCCCGCACAGTTCCATGACGACACCGGCGTAGAACTCGACGTTCGTGTGCAGTTCGCGGCCCGGCTTCAGCTCGGCCAGGATCGCCTCGACGCGGCGCTCGACCTCGACGGCGAACTCGACCCGCGCGCCGCCGAAGCGCTGTGCGGTCTCGCGCAGCATCCGGGAGCGGGGGTCCTCGGTGCGGTAGACCGCGTGCCCGAAGCCCATGATGCGCTCACCGGCCAAGACCCGCTCCCGGATCCAGGCGTCGATGCGGTCGGGCGTGCCGATGGCGTCCAGGGTGTCCAGCGCACGGCTGGGCGCGCCCCCGTGCAGGGGCCCCGACAGCGCACCGACAGCGCCCACCAGGCAGGCACCCACGTCCGCGCCCGTCGACGCGATGACCCGGGCGGTGAAGGTCGACGCGTTGAAGCCGTGGTCGATGGTGGAGATCAGGTACTGCTCGACCGCCCTGACCCGCTCCGCGTCCGGTTCTTCGCCGGCCAGCATGTAGAGGTAGTTGGCCGCGTAGGAGAGGTCCTCGCGCGGTTCGACCGGCTCCAGTCCCCGGCCGAGCCGGTACAAAGCGGTCAGCAGGGTGGGGACGGCCGCGCACGCCACCAGGGTGTCCTGGAGCCGCCGGTCGGCGTCGAGGTCGTACACCGGCCGGAAGTCCCGCGCCGCGCCGAGCAGCGAGAGGGCGGTGCGCAAACCGGCCAGTGGGCCGGAGCGGGCGCTCGCCGCCGCCACGCCGGGCAGTGCCGCACGCACCTCGTCGGGCAGTCGGCGCAGCGCGGCGGTACGGGCCGCGAAGGCGGCGCCGCGGTCGGCGTCCGGCAGTTCCCCGTGAACGAGGAGGTGCCAGACGTCCTCGAACCGGCGACTGCGGGCGAGGTCGACGGCGGAGTACTGGCGGTAGTGGTAGAAGCCCTCGCGTCCGCGGACATCACCGATTCGGGTGTCCGTCACCACGACTCCGGCGAGCCCTCGTGGGGCTTCGACGAGAGTGGATGCGGCCCTGTTGCTGGTCATGGTTCCTCCCTGTACTTGATTCGACTGTCCATGCTTGAATCACGGCCTGTCAATATTGATTCAATCAACACTTCATCTGTACGTCCGGACGGATACGGTGGCCTGCATGCGCGATCAAGTACCTCCCACCGGCCCCGCCGAGCGGCGGCTGAGCACGAAGGAGACCGCCGAACTCCTCGGCGTGAAGCCGGAGACCGTGTACGCGTACGTGAGCCGCGGCCAGCTCGGCAGCCGCCGCGACCCCGGCGGCCGGGGCAGCACCTTCGACGCCGCGGAGGTCGAGGCGCTCGCCCGCCGCAACCGGCGCGAGAGCACCGCACCCGCGGGCTCCGGCGCGGAACTGTCGGTGCGCACCCGTCTCACGCTCATCGAGGGCGACCGGTACTACTTCCGCGGCGTCGACGCGACGGAGCTGGCCGCCCGGCACAGCTACGAGGAGGTCGCCGAGTGGCTGTGGACGGGGCGCCTGATCCCCGGCGCCGCCTTCACGGCGCCCGAGGAATCCGTCGCCGTGGCCCGCCGGGCCGTCGAGGCGCTGCCCGAGCACGCGAGCCCCACCGACCGGCTGCGGGTCGCCGCGATCGCCGCCGCCGCGGCGGACCCCCTGCGGTTCGACCTGTCCGAGGACGCCGTGCTCGGCACCGCCCGGGTCCTCATCCCGACTCTCGTCGACTCGCTGCCGCCGGCCCCGCTCGGCCGCCGCGAGCGCCGGGGGCCGCTCGCCCACCGCCTGTGGGCGCGGCTGACCGGCCACCCCGCCGACGACGCCTCCCTGCGCGTCCTGGACACCGCGCTGGCCCTTCTCGTGGACCACGACCTGGCCGCCTCGACGCTCGCCGTAAGGGTGGCCGCCTCCGCCCGCGCCCACGCGTACGCCGCCGTCTCCGCCGGGCTGGGCGTCATCGAGGGCCCCTTGCACGGCGCGGCCGGCGGTCTCGCCCACCGGCTGATCCTGGAGGTGCTGGACCGCGGCGCCGCGGGCCCGGTCATCGCCGACGAACTGCGCGAGGGCCGGCGTATCCCCGGCCTCGGCCACCGCCTCTACACCGGCGAGGACCCGCGCGCGCGTACCCTCTTCGCCCTGCTCGAGGACCTGCCGCACGCCGGGCCCGCCCTGGCCGCGGCCCGGGACATCGAGGCCACGGCCGCCCGCAGCACCCCGCTGCACGCCAACGTCGACCTCGCCCTCGCCGTGTTCACCGCCTCCAGCGGCATGCCGTCCACGGCCAGCGAGACCGTCTTCGCCGTAGCCCGCACGGCCGGCTGGATCGCCCACGCCCTGGAGGAGTACGGGGAGCGCCCGCTGCGCATGCGCCCGAGCGGCCGGTACGTCGGTCAGCGGCCCCCGCAGCCCCTGCCGGAGTAGCCCACCGGGCGACCGGAACTCACCGGACGCGCAGGCAGGTTAGGCTTACCTCTGTGAGTACGTGTGCGACCACCTCGCTCCGGCTCGACGAGCCGGTGTCCGCCACCGCACCCACGGCGACGACATGGCTGCTCCTGGAACAGCCCGGGCCGTGGGGCGCCAAGGCGCTCACTTCGAGCCACCTGGATCCGGCCCTGGGACGCGCCCTGGAGCGGGCCGCCCAGGGCACCGGGGTCAGGGTCGCTCTGATCCGCCGCCCCGGCCGGCACGCCGACTGCCACGCCCCGGCCCCGCGGCACGTCTACGCGGCCCACACCGTCCCGGGCGGCACCTGGGTGCGCGGCGCCCTGACCACCGCGCCGGACCGCCTGCTGGACCTCGACTTCACCGCGCTCGGCAAGGGCGACCACCGCACCTTCGACACGGCCCTCGGCGGCCGCCCGTACACCGGTGACCCGCTCGTCCTCGTCTGCACCAACGGCAGGCGGGACCGGTGCTGCGCCCTGCTCGGCCGGCCGCTCGCGGCGGAACTGTCCGCCTCAGGGCTGCGCGGCGCCTGGGAGTCCACCCACCTCGGCGGCCACCGTTTCTCCCCGACGCTGCTGCTCCTGCCGTACGGATACGCGTACGGCAGGGCCGAGGCGCACACCGTCAAGGAGGCCCTCCAGGGCGTCCGGGAGGGCCGCGTGGTCCTCCACGGCTGCCGGGGCCGCACCGCCTGGCAGCGGCCCGCCCAGGCCGCCGAACTGGCCGTGCGCGAGGCGGCCGGCGAGTACGGCGCCGACGCGCTGACCGTGGCGCGCACCGACGTCCTGGATGCCGGCGGCGCACCCCGATGGGAGGTGACCGTCAGCCACCCCGACGGCCGCCGGTGGCACGTCGTCGTCGCCCAGGGCGCCGCGGAGCCGCCCCGTCCGGAGAGCTGCGGCGCGGCGGTGCTCGGCGGTCCGGCCCGCATGGACGTGGTGTCCGTCCGGGAACCGGCGCTGGCGCGACACGGCGGTTGAGACGCCGCGGTACGGGCTACGGCCGCAGGAAGCACGGCGGGGTCGTCCACAGCCGCCGGGCAGCGAGGCGGGCGGCTCTGCGGCCCGGGGCGTACCGCGGGGCGGCTCCTACGGATCCGATCGGGGCGAGTCGGAGCCGAA
Source organism: Streptomyces sp. NPDC093260 (assembly GCF_040683715.1). Classification (NCBI taxonomy): domain Bacteria; kingdom Bacillati; phylum Actinomycetota; class Actinomycetes; order Kitasatosporales; family Streptomycetaceae; genus Streptomyces; species Streptomyces sp. NPDC093260. The sequence continues at coordinate 360,718 of NZ_JBFBEK010000003.1, read as the reverse complement.
CAGTCGCCGTTCCCGCTCACGGCGCTCCTGCGTCCGCCGGACGAGGTCGCCGACCAGGGCGGACGGCGAGAAGCCCGGGTCCTCCAGCGCGCGTCCGATGCGGCGAACCGGATCAGACCGGCGGGACCGGAGCGCATCGGACCGGGCCGGGCCGGGAGGGCGCGCAGAGATCCGCGTCGCACCCCTGTGGGCGGCTCCCGCGCACACGTACCGTCGTCGCCATGAGTTCCACTGCCCCAGCCCGCCGGCGGCGCCTCGGCCTGCCACGGCGGGCGTTCTCGCAGGTGCTGCTGATGCAGCTCGCCGTCGCCGCGGGAGTCGCCGTCCTCGCGACCGGGCTGTTCCTGGCCCCGCTCAGCCATCAGCTGGACGACCAGGCGATGCGCCGTGCGCTGGCCATCGCCGAGACGACCGCGCAGGAACCGCAGATCGCGAGGGACCTGCTGACCACCGCCCCCAGCGTGAACGGCCCCGTGCAGCGGGAGGCGGAGCGGATCCGGCTGGCCACGGACGCCGAGTACGTCGTCGTGATGGACATGCGGGGGACCCGCTGGTCGCACACCGACCCGCGGCAGATCGGCAACCGCGTCTCGACGGACCCCAGCGCCGCCCTGGACGGCCACGAGGTCATGCAGATCGACACCGGCACCCTGGGCCGCTCCGCCCGCGGCAAGGTGCCGCTCTACGCCCCCGGTGGCCACCGGGTCGTCGGCGCGGTCTCGGTCGGCATCGCCTACGACAGCGTCCGGGGCAGACTGGTCGACGCGATCCCGGGTCTGCTGGCGTACGCGGGCGGCGCACTGGCGGTGGGCGCGCTGGCCGCCTGGCTGATCTCCCGGCGCGTCCAGCGGCAGACGCGGGACCTGGCGTTCTCGGACATCGCCGCCCTGCTCGCCGAGCGGGAGGCGATGCTGCACGGCATCCGGGAGGGTGTGGTCGCCCTGGACCGGGGCGGTCGCGTCCGGCTGCTCAACGACGAGGCCCGGCGGCTGCTCGGCATCGGCGAGGAGGCCGTCGGCCGCACCCCGGACGAGGCGCTCGGCCAGGGCCGTACGACCGATGTGCTGGCCGGCCGGGTGACGGGCACCGATCTGCTCACCGTGCGCGGCCGGCGGGTCCTGGTCGCCAACCGCATGCCCACCGACGACGGCGGCGCCGTCGCCACCCTGCGCGACCGCACCGAACTGGAGCAGCTCGGCCGCGAGCTGGACTCCACGCACGGTCTCATCGACGCGCTGCGCGCGCAGGACCACGAGCACGCCAACCGCATGCACACCCTGCTCGGGCTGCTGGAGCTGGAGATGTACGACGACGCGGTGGAGTTCGTCGGCGAGGTGGTCGGCGACCACCGGGCCACGGCGGAGCAGGTGACGGAGAAGATCCGGGACCCGCTGCTGGCCGCGCTGCTGGTCGGCAAGGCGACCGTCGCGGCCGAGCGCGGGGTCGCGCTGTGGGTGTCGGACCGGACCTGGCTGCCGGACGGGCTGGTCGATCCCCGGGGTCTGGTGACGGTGGTCGGCAACCTGGTGGACAACGCGCTCGACGCCGTGGCGGCGACCCCGCACGCGCGCGTGGAGGTCGAACTGCGGGCCGAGGGGCGGACCGTCGTCCTCAAGGTACGTGACACCGGCCCGGGGATACCGGCCGACCGGCGTGATCTGATCTTCACGGAAGGGTGGTCCACCAAGGAGCCCCCGGCGCACGGCAAGCGCGGTCTCGGTCTTTCCCTGGTGCGCCGGCTCGCCGAACGGCAGGGCGGCGGTGTGAGCGTGGGCGAGGCGTGCGGGGGCGGCGCGGAGTTCACCGTGGTCCTGCCCGAGGCCCTCGCCGAACCGGGCCTCAGGGCGGTGCCCGCGCGCCACGTCGAGGCGGAGTCCGCAGCACACCACGCCGGGGCGGAGCCCGCATCCCGTCCCGCCGGGCCGGACTCGGTGGCGCGGGCCGCCGGGGCGGAGCCCGCGCGGGCCGCCGTCGTGGACGCGGCCCCGGAGGAGGCTCGGTGAGTGCGGTGCGGCGGGACGCGACACGGGCCGCCCTGAACACCGGTCGGTGTGGGCGGCCCGCGCCGGGGACACGGCTCATGGGGCGGGGGCGCAGACCGTGTCCCCGGATGCATACGGATCCGGCCGGTGATCTTCTCGACTCCGGCCCGGACGCCGTACGGTCGTCGCGTCAGCCGGTGGCCTTCTCCACGAACTCGGTGGTGTAGGTCTTGCTCAGGTCCACGTCGGCGTTCTTGATGGTGGGGTTGAACGCCTTGAGGACCTTCTCGACGGTCTCGGGACCGTTCTTCGGCATCACACCGTCCTCGGTGAACATCGGCAGTGTGCTCTTGATGGCCGCCGCGTACAGGAACTTGTTGCCCTGGGAGTAGTCGGCGGGCATCTTGTCGGCGATCTCGGTCGCGCTGTGGGTGGACATCCACTTGAGCGTCTTGACGAACGCGTTGGCCAGCTTCTGGACGGTGTCCTTGTGGCTGTTGACCCAGTCCGTACGCATGTAAAGACTTGACGAGGGATACGGGCCGCCGAGGGCCTCCAGCGACCCCTGCGGGGTCCGCATGTCGACCAGGACCTGCCCGGCCTTCTTGTCCAGGATGGTCGCGACGGTCGGGTCGGTCGTCATGCCGCCGTCGATGGCCCCCTGCTGGAGCGCGGAGATGAACGTCGGCCCGGCCCCGACGGCCACCGGCGTGAACTCGCTGACGTTCACGCCGTTCTTGACCGCGAGGTACTTGGTGAGGAAGTCGGTCGAGGAGCCGAGACCGGTGACGCCGAGCTTCCTGCCCTTGAAGTCCTTGGGCGAAGTGATCTTGTTCGCCGACTTGTTCGAGACGACCTCCACCTCGCCGGGCGCGTGCGAGAACTGCACCACGGACTCGATGTCCTTGCCCTTGACCTGAAGATCGAGGGTGTGGTCGTAGAAGCCGACGGCGCCCTGCACCTGCCCGGAGACGAGCGCGGTCTCGGCCTGGACGCCGGCGGGTTCGCTCAGCAGCTCGACGTTCAGGCCCTCCGCGGAGAAGTAGCCGAGGCGCTGGGTGAGCATGGCGGGCAGGTAGATGACCTTGTCCAGGCCCCCCACCATGATCTTGACGTGCTCGCCCTTGCCGCCGCCACCGCTGCCGGAGTCGGCGGCGGAGCCGGCCGCGTCGTTGGCGCAGGCGGTGAGGGAGGACAGGGCGAGCAGACCGGCGGCGGCGGACGCCGCGAATCTGGCGGGCTTGTGCATGGTGGTTCACGTCCTTGTGAAGGGGCGGTACGGAACGGAAGGGTGCGGGACGGGTGCGTCAGTCGCCGGAGTCGGCGGGCTTCCAGCGGAAGATGCGGCGCTCGGCGAAGGTGAGCAGTCCCTCGGCGACGAGGGCGACCGCGGCGAGGATGACCATCGCGGCGTAGACACCGGCCGCGTTGAACGTGCCCTGGGACTGCGCGACGAGCAGGCCGATGCCCTTGGTGGCGCCGATGTACTCGCCGACGATCGCGCCGATCAGCGCGAAGCCGAAACTGACGTGGAGGCTGGTGAAGATCCACGAGGTCGCGGACGGGATGACCACCTGGAGCGTCACCCTGCGGTCGCTCGCACCGAGGATGCGCGCGTTGGAGACCAGGTTGCGGTCGACCTCGCGGGCGCCCTGGAAGGCGTTGAAGAACACCGGGAAGAAGACGAGGACGACGGCGGAGGCGACCTTGGAGACCGGCCCGAGGCCGAACCAGATCACGAAGATCGGCGCGAGCACGATCCTCGGGATGGAGTTGAGCACCTTGATGTAGGGGCCGAGGACGTCGGCGAGGAACGCGACGCGGCCCAGCGCGATCCCGAGGACCACACCGGCGACCACGCCGACCACCCAGCCCAGCAACGCCTCGTAGAGCGTGTACCAGATCTGCTCGCCGAGCGAGCCGAGGGCGGTGCCGTGGGTGATCCAGGTCCAGATCTGGTCCCAGATCCGCGAGGGCATCGAGAAGTTGAACGGATCGATGACCTCGGCCCGGGAGAGCACCTCCCACAGGCCGAGCACGGCCACCAGGAGCAGGGCGCGGGCCGCGTTGACGACCACCTTGCGCCGGCGGGCGGCACGGGCCCGGGACCGCGCCCGGTCGGGCGTCTTGGCCGTGTCGGCGACCGGGGTGCTGAGGACTTCAGGCGACATGGGCGGCGCCCCTCTCACGGGTGATGCGGACCTCTTCGCCGAGGGACTGCCAGATCTCCCGGTAGATCTCGATGAAGTGCGTCTGCAGGCGCACCTGCTCGACCTTGCGCGGCCGGGGCAGGTCGATGTCGAAGACCTGCTTCACGGTCGCGGGACCGGCCGTCATCACCACGACCCGGTCGGCGAGCGCGATGGCCTCCTCCAGGTCGTGGGTGACGAAGACGACGGAGGCCCCCGTGCCCTCCCACAGCTCCAGCAGCTCGTCCGACATCAGCGCCCGGGTCTGCACGTCGAGCGCCGAGAAGGGCTCGTCCATCAGCAGGATCTCGGGGTCGTTGACGAAGGTGGCGGCGAGGGCGACACGCTTGCGCTGGCCGCCGGAGAGCTGGTGCGGGTAGCGGTCCTCGAACGCGGCGAGACCGACCCGGGCCAGCCAGGCGCGCGCCTTCTCCTTGGCCTCCGCCTTCGGCACACCGCGAAAGCGCGGGCCGGCCATCACGTTGGACAGCACCGTGCGCCAGGGGAAGGTGGCGTCCTGCTGGAAGACGAAGCCGACCTTGCCGCCGACACCGCGAACCGGCTCGCCGGCCACCAGCACATCACCCTGGGTGGGCTCCTCCAGGCCGCTGACCAGCGTCAGCGTGGTCGACTTGCCGCAGCCGGTGGGGCCGACCACGGCCACGAACTCGCCCCGGCCGACCGTGAGGTCGAGGTCCCGCACGGCCGTGTGCAGTCCCCCGGACGGGGTCCTGAACGTCTTGCTCGCGCCCCGCAGTTCGATGGCGGGACTGGTGTCTGTGCTCATGGCCCGGGACGGTAGATGTGGCCCCGGCCACAACAGCAGTCTTTGCGGCGCAAGCCGTTCTTTTGCTCGCAAGGACCTGTTGTGCTCGTTTTGCTCGCGCTACAACAACGGAGCCGAAACACGGGCTTAACACCGGCCCGGCCTGGAGGAAGAGGCCCGATGATTGACGTCCTGGTGGTCGACGACGACTTCCGTGTCGCCGAGATCAACGCCAAGTACGTGGGAAAGGTTCCCGGTTTCCGGGTGGCCGCCCGCGCGCACAGTGCCGCCCAGGCGCTGGCCACCGTGGAGCGCGGCGACATCGACCTGGTGCTGCTCGACCACTACCTGCCCGACCGGACCGGGCTGGACCTCGTCCACCGTCTGCGCGATCAGGGTCTGGGCACCGACGTCATCATGATCACCGCGGCCGGGGACGTGGCCACCGTGCAGCAGGCGATGCGGTTGGGCGCCCTGCACTATCTGGTCAAGCCGTTCACCTTCGCCGCGCTGCGCACCCGCCTGGACTCGTACGCGGCCCTGCGCCGCACCGTCGACCGGGTCGGCGGCCGGGGGGTGGCCGGGCAGGAGCAGGTGGACCGGATCTTCGGCGCGCTGCGCACCGGGCCGGCGCCCTCCTCCCCCGGCCTGCCCAGCGGTCACTCGGAGCCGACGACGGACCTCATCTGCGGCGTTCTGCACCGCGCCGCACATCCCCTGTCGGCTCACGAGGTGGCTGCCCGCACCGGCCTGAGCCGCTCCACCGCGCAGCGCTACCTCCGCCACCTGGAACAGGCCGGCCGCCTGCGCCTGTCCCTCAAGTACGGCGACACGGGCCGGCCGGAGCACCGCTACGCGTGGGTGACGCCGTAACGCTACAGCGGTGGAGGAGGGCCGGCCGGTGCGGTTGCGGGACGAAGACGCGGAGCCACGACGGCGGACGGGCCGCTGCCGCACCGGCCCCTGCACGGCCCCCGCATCGGCCTACACGGCCCCCGCGCCGGTCAGCGACCGCACCTCCGTCTCCGCGTGCTTGGCCTCGTCCGGCAGTTCGGCGGAGGTCACGGTGCCGAGCCAGCCGGCGAGGAAACCGAGCGGGACGGAGACGAGGGCGGGGTTGTCCAGTGGGAAGAACTGGAAGTCGACTCCGGGGAACAGCGAGCCGGGGCTGCCGGAGACCACCGGGGAGAGCGCGACGAGTCCCAGCGCCGGGATCAGCCCGCCGTACACCGCCCACACCGCGCCGCGGGTGGTGAAACCGCGCCAGAACAGCGAGTAGAGCAGCACGGGCAGGTTCGCCGAGGCGGCGACGGCGAAGGCGAGACCGACCAGGAAGGCGGTGTTGAGGTCGCGGGCGACCAGGCCGAGGGCGATCGCGACCACCCCGATGCCGACCGCCGCGCCGCGCGCCACGGCGACCTCGCTGCGCGGCCGGCCGCCCCTGCGTCGCCGCAGCGACGCGTACAGGTCGTGCGCCACCGACGCCGAGGAGGCGAGCGTGATCCCGGCGACCACGGCGAGGATGGTGGCGAAGGCGACGGCGGCCACGACCGCGAACAGCACCGTGCCGCCCGTGGAGGACGCGCCGCCGCCGAGGTCGAGGGCGAGCAGTGGCACCGCCGTGTTGCCGGCGCCGTTCGAGCCCTTCACGGCCTCGGGGCCCACGATCGCGGCCGCGCCGAAGCCGAGGACGATCGTCATCAGGTAGAACGCGCCGATCAGCCCGATGGACCAGATGGTCGAGCGGCGGGCGGCCAGCGCGGTCGGCACGGTGTAGAAGCGGGACACGATGTGCGGCAGGCCGCCGGTGCCGAGCACCAGGGCGAGGCCGAGGCTGATGAAGTCCAGGCGCGCGGTCCAGTCGTGCCCGTAGTGGAGACCCGGCGCGAGGAAGGCGCTGCCGTGTCCGCTGCGCTCGGCGGCGGTGAGCAGCAGGCGGTCGAGGTCGCCGTGAAAACGGACCATGACGAGCACGGTCAGCACGACGGTGCCGCCGAGCAGCAGCACCGCCTTGACGATCTGGATCCAGGTGGTGGCCCGCATCCCGCCGAGCGACACATAGATCACCATGAGCGCGCCGACGCCGATCACCGTCCAGACCTGGGCCGCCCCGCCCGTCCGCCCGAGCAGCAGCGCGACGAGGCTGCCCGCGCCGACCATCTGCGCCACCAGGTACAGCACGGACACGGTGACCGAGCTGGTGCCCGCCGCGATCCGCACCGGCCGCTCGCTCATCCGCGCCGCGACCACGTCGGCGAGCGTGAACCGTCCGCAGTTGCGCACCAGTTCGGCGACGAGGAACAGCACCACGAGCCAGCCCACGAGGAAGCCGACCACATACAGCACCCCGTCGTAGCCGAACAGGGCGATCAGTCCGGGAACCCCGAGGAAGGAGGCTGCGGACGCGTAGTCGCCGACGATGGCAAAACCATTCTCCATGGGCGAGAAGAGTCGTCCGCCGGCGTAGAACTCCTCCGCCGAACCGTGCCGGTTGCGGCTCACCCAGGTCGTGATGCCCAGCGTGACCGCCACGAACACGCTGAACAGCGACAGCGCCAGAGTCTGGTGGTCACCGCTCACGACACACCGCCCCGAGCGCCGCGGGCCAGCTCCTGGGTGTTCCAGCGCAGTTCGAGCGCGGCACGGTCCCGGCGCAGCCGTGCGTGCCGGGCGTAGGCCCAGGTGAGAAGGAAGGTGGTCAGGAACTGCCCGAGGCCGGCGAGCATCGCCACGTTCACCGCGCCCGCCACCGGTCGCGCCATGAAGCCCGGTGCTGTGGTGGCGGTCACGACATAGCCCACGTACCAGGCGAGGAACGCCGTCACCGCGGGCACCACGAACCTCCGGTAGCGCCTGCGCACCTCCTGGAACTCCGGGCTGCGCTGCACCTCGAGGTATGCCTCGGCCGCGGCGCGGGTGCCTCCTCCGGTCCGGTCCTCACGGCGTGAGGCCGGGACCGGTGCGACGGGGGCCGCGGTGCCGTCGCCCTCGCCCCAGCCGGATGCCAGCGCGTCGTACCAGGGGTCGCGGTACGCCGTGTCCTCCCGTGTCTGTTCCTGTCCGTCGTGAGTCCCGGGCGTTCTGTCGGGAGCGCCCCCGCCCGCCGGGGGACGACCGTTGCTTGACTGCATGCCCAAGCATGGACAGAACGGGAAGATCCCTGACTTCCCTTCCTCCCGCTCTTCACCCCATCAGGTGATTCACTTCGCCGGTGGCCGCACCAGTCCCTTCGCATAGGCGTAACGCACCGCCTGCGCCCGGTCCTTGAGGCCGGTCTTCGCGAAGAGGTTGTTGATGTGGGTCTTCACCGTCGCCGTGGACACATGCAGCCGGCGGGCGATCTCCTGGTTGTTCAGGCCCTCGGCGATCAGGACCAGCACCTCGCCCTCGCGCGCGGTGAGGCCGTCCGGGGTCTGGTCCACCGGGGGCGCCCACGGCTCGGGCCCTGGCTCGGACAGCCGCTCCAGCAGCCGCCGCTGGATGCTGGGGGCCAGCCCTGCCTCGCCGGAGAGCACGCTCTCGACGGCCCGGACGATCTCGTCGCCGCCCGCGTCTTTGGTCAGGTACCCGCGGGCGCCCGCTCTGAGGGCGGGGAACAGCGAGTCGTCGTCCGCGAACGTCGTGAGGATCACCACCTGCGTCCCCGGGTGCTCCGCCCGGATCCGCCGGGTGGCCTCGACGCCGTCGCAGCGGGGCATCCGCAGGTCCATCAGGACCACATCAGGAGCGAGTTCCGCGACGAGCTTCACGGCTTCGTCCCCGTCTCCCGCCGCTCCCACCACCTCGATGCCGGGCAGCAGTCCGAGCAGCATGACGATGCCCTCCCGCACCACGGTCTGGTCGTCTGCGACCACCACCCGCGCGGGCTTCTTGCCGTCCTCCCGCGTCATACCGGCACCTTCAACGTCACCGCGAACCCCTCCTCGCGCGGCCCTGCCTCCAGCGAACCGCCCAGCAGTTCGGCACGCTCCCGCATGCCCAGCAGACCGTACCCGCCGCCGGCGGCGGTGAGTTCGCCCGGAGAACCGCCCGAGTCCCGTACGTCCAGCACGACCTGGTGCTCGCCGTAGTCCAGTCGTACCCGGACCTTCGCGCCCGCGGCGTGCTTGCGGACGTTCGTCAGGGCTTCCTGGGCGACTCTGCGCACGGCCTGCGAGGCCTCGGCCGGCAGCGGTCTGCGTTCACCCGAGATGGTGACCTCCGCGCCGTCGTTCTCGCCCACCAGACCGCTGAGGAACTCCTCCAGGGGCGTCAGCTCGCCGCGCAGGGCGGACAGCGCCTGCCGGGTCTCGGCGAGGCCGTCCCGGGCCATCCCGCGGGCGGCCACCACCCGTTGGAGGATCTGCTCCCGGTCCGCGTCCCGCTCGATGAGGAGCCGTGCGGCCTCCAGGTGCACCAGCTGCGCCGAGAGGCTGTGGGCGAGCACGTCGTGGATCTCCCGCGCGATCCTGGCCCGCTCCGCGAGCGCCGCCGACTCCGCCTCCGCCGCACGCGCGGCCCGCTCCTGGGCGAGCAGCCGCTGGGCGTTGCCCCGGGCGTCGGCGTCCAGCCGCAGCACATAGCCGGCGAGAGCGAGACCGACCGCCGTGACGACCGTGGTGAGCAGATGGTCGTCGTCGGCGACGGCGTAGGCGGTGAGGGCGAGAGCGGTGGCGGGCGTGGCGGCGGCGAGCGGCAGCCGCTCCAGCGCCGCGACGGCGCAGCCGCACCAGATCACGAGGGAGGGCACGCCGAAGTCACCGGCCTGAGCCGCGGCTCCGACAGCGAGGAGGGCCGTGACAAGTCCCAAGGAGGGCCAGAGGCGGTGGGCGAGGGTGGTCCGGAAGAACGCCCAGGCGAGGACGGCGGTCGCCAGGACGCCCGTCGCGGCCGCGACGGCCGCCCACGCGTGGGCCTGGTGGGCGTCGACAGCGCCCCACAGCAACGTGCCGGCCACCAGCAGCCGCACACCCCAGCCGAGCAGGCGCCGGGGCCGTGAGATCCCTTGGCGCCCCAGTGCTTCCGGCGAGGGCCAGCGCGTCCAGACGTTCTCCGTCATACCCGTTCCTTCCACGCGGGCCGAGGCCCCTCGCCACCGTACGCCGGGGTCCGGGCGTCCGCCGGGGGGAGGCTCCTGGTGCGCTGGACGAGGACTCCCGAGCGGACGAGGAGGGTCGCCGCGAGCGCGAGCATCACGGCGGCGCTGTCCTGGTGCACACCGAGCAGTGCGCCGACTGCGAAGAGGCCGACGCGCAGGAGGATGCCGCCGAGCCACACGGCGATGCTCGCCCTGGTGCTCTTGGTCCACACGGCGCCGTCCGGCTCCGTCCATATGCGCGTGGTCCAGGCCCAGCCGGCTCCGATGCCCAGGCCGACGAGCATCTCGACGGTGAGCAGCAGTGCGGAGGCGGTGCGGTGGTGGGCGTCGAGTATGCCCGGTTCGCGCAGCGCGACGACCGCCAGGATCGCGGGCAGGACCCACCAGCGCCGGTCCGTGTCGAGCCGGCGGGCGCGGAACTGCCGGGAGATCACCAGTGCGGCCACGGCGAGGATCACCAGCACGTCGACGAGCCCGGACATCGTGCCTCCGTGGGGGGGGAAGGAGAGGCCGGCGGCGGAGCGCTGCCGACGCCTTCGACGCTACGGAACTGCGCGGGCCTGTTGATCGGACCACGGGTGGATCATGGGTGGACGCGCGAACGCCGCTGGTCTCCACCCCGGGGGGGGTGACAACGGGGGTGGCGCGCCCAATCCGCCCGGGCGGGGGCGGGGCGCGCGCCGGGGGCGCGGGGGGGCGCGCGGGGGGGGGCGCGCGCCCGCGGGCCCCGCGCCCCCGTCTCGTGCCGTGCCGGTCAGCCGGTGTTGCGCAGGCCGGCCGCCACGCCGTTGACGGTCAGCAGCAGGGCCCGCGCGAGCAGCGGGTCGGGCTCCTGGCCGGCCGCCGCCGCGTCGCGCTGCCGCTTGAGCAGGGCGACCTGGAGGTAGGAGATCGGGTCGAGGTAGGCGTCGCGGATGGCGAAGGTCTGCTTCAGCACGGGCTGCGCGGCCAGGAGTTCGCTCTCGCCGGTGACCCGCAGCACCTCGGCGACGGTGAGTTCGTGCTCGGCCTTGATGACGTCGAAGACGTGCTTCAGCTCGTCCGGGACGAGGGTGTCGACGTAGTGCTGGGCGATGCGCAGATCGGTCTTGGCGAGGGTCATCTCGACGTTGGAGATGAAGTTGCGGAAGAAGTGCCACTGTTCGTGCATCTCGCCGAGCACGGTGTCCAGGCCGGTCTCGCGCAGCGCCTTGAGGCCGGAGCCGACGCCGAACCAGCCGGGCACGATCTGCCGTGACTGGGTCCAGCCGAACACCCACGGGATGGCGCGCAGGCCGTCGAGCGAGACGCCCGATCCGGGGCGGCGGGAGGGCCGTGAGCCCAGGTGCAGCTCGGCGAGCTGGTCGACCGGAGTGGAGGCGAGGAAGTACGTCGGCAGGTCGGGGTCCTCGACGAGCCGGCGGTAGGCGGCGTGGGCGGCGTCGGAGACGACGTCCATGGCCGCGTCCCAGCGGGCGAGCGCCTCGTCGGACTGGCGGGGCGCGGTGTGCAGGGCGGAGGCCTGGAGGGTGGCGGCGACCGTCAGCTCCAGGTTCTCCCGTGCGAGGGAGGGGATCAGGTACTTGTCGGAGATGACCTCGCCCTGCTCGGTCACCTTGATCTCGCCCTCCAGGGTGCCCCAGGGCTGGGCGAGGATCGCGTCGTGGGAGGGGCCGCCGCCGCGGCCGACGGTGCCGCCGCGGCCGTGGAAGAGGCGCAGGCGTACGCCGTAGCGGTGGGCGACGTCGCGCAGCCGGCGCTGGGCGCGGTGGATCTCCCACTGGCTGGTGGTGATGCCGCCGAACTTGGAGGAGTCGGAGTAGCCGAGCATGACCTCCTGCACGTCCCCGCGCAGCGCGACCAGGCGCCGGTAGGACGGGTCGGAGAGCATGTCCTCCAGGATGGTGTCGGCGGCCTTCAGCTCGTCGGTGGTCTCCAGCAGCGGCACGATGCCGATCTTGGCCCAGCCGGCGTGCAGGTCGAGGAGGCCGGCCTCGCGGGCCAGGACGGCGGCGGCGAACACGTCGTCGGCGCCCTGGCACATGGAGATGATGTACGACTCGATGACCTCGGGCCCGAAGACGCTCAGGGCGCGCTTGACGGTCTCGAAGACGCCGAGGGTCTTGGCGCCGGCGGCGTCCACGGGGGCCGGGGTGGGGGCGAGCGGGCGGCGCGAGCGCAGTTCCTTGGCGAGCAGCCTGGCCCGGTACTCGCGGGGCATGTCGGCGTAGCGCCAGGACTCCTCGCCGAGCCGGTCGAACAGCTGACCGAGGGCGTGGTGGTGGGCGTCGGCGTGCTCGCGGACGTCCATGGTGGCGAGCTGGAGGCCGAAGGCGGCCAGGGTGCGGATGGTGCGGGCGAGCCGGCCGTCGGCGAACAGGCCGCCGCGGTGCTGGCGCAGCGAGTCCTGGAGCAGGCGCAGGTCGGCGAGGAGTTCGGCGGTGCCCAGGTAGTCGCGGCCGTCCTCGTGGGCGGTGGAGCGGGCCAGGCGGCGCTTGGTGTTGACGAGCTTCTGCCGGATGCAGGTGGCCTTGAGCCGGTAGGGCTCCTCGGCGTTGAGCCGCTTGTAGCGGGGGCTGATCTCGGGCAGGTTCTCCAGGTCGGCCTGGAGGGAGGCGAGGAGTTCCTCGGTGGCGCCGGTGTAGCGGATGGAGTTGGAGAGGAAGCCGCGCAGCTCGTCGACCATGTCGAGGGCGTCGTTGATGCCGTGCTCGTGCTGGAGGATCAGCACGTCCCAGGTGACCTGCGGGGTGACGTTGGGGTTGCCGTCGCGGTCGCCGCCGATCCAGGTGCCGAAGGTGAGCGGGCGGGTGTCGTCGGGCAGCTTGACGCCGACGCGCTCCAGTTCCGCGGTGAGGTCCTCCAGGACGTCGCCGACGGCGCCGGCGTGGAGTTCGTCCAGGTAGTAGATGGCGTTGCGGGCCTCGTCGGTGGGCTCGGGGCGCACGACGCGCAGTTCGTCTGTCTGCCAGACGAGGTCGATGTTCTCGGCCAGCCGGGTGTCCAGGCGGCGGCGGTCGGACTCGAGGACCGGGGTCTCCAGCAGCGCGGCGATGCGGCGGAGCTTGTTGAGCACCGAGCGGCGGGCGGCCTCGGTGGGGTGCGCGGTGAACACCGGGCGGACGTTGAGGTGTTGGACGGTCTGCCGCAGGTGCTCGGGGTCGGCGTCCTTGAGCCGGTCGGCCGTACGGGCGAGCAGTCCGCCCTCGGCGGCGCGGCGGGCGCGCAGTTCCTTGCCGCGGTGCACCTGCTCGGTGACGTTGGCGAGGTGGAAGTAGGTGGAGAAGGCGCGGACCAGCTTGGCCGCCGTCTCCAGTTCGGTGCCGCGCAGCAGTTCGGCTGCGGCCTCGCCGTCCTCTCTGGTGAGGCGGCGGACCTTCTCGACCAGGTCGAGGAGTTCCGGCCCCTCCTGCCTGACCAGGGTCTCCCCTAGCAGGTCACCCAGTCGGCGGATGTCGGCGCGCAGCTCGCTGCTGGTCGTGGTCTGGTCGTCGGCACTGCTCACAGGTGCGGCTCCTTGCAGTGTTGAAGCTCGTCTGGAGGGGGACCCGGAAGGGTGCCGCGCGGCGGGGGCCGCATACGGGCCGGGCATCCGGGAAGTCATCTTCTTCAGCGGACCGCGCTGTCCGACCGGTACCAAGTCTAGGTGTCGGTCGGGACGCGCAGGCCAGGGGCTCTTGCCGCGCGGCGACGCACTGCCATACTTACGTTGCCGTAGGTTACGCAACCGTAGGGAGCTGGTCCTTCCCTGAAACGGCCTCCGGCATCTGTCTCGACCCTCGACCCCCCAGAGGACGCCCATGACGTCAAGCTCCTCCGATGTGATCGACGAAGCCCCTCAGACGGCCGGCCCCGCGCCCTCCGCCACGCTGGGCGGCGAGCAGAAGCGTTCGATCGAGCAGATCACGCTGCTGCTGTTCATCACCGTTCCGTTCCTGGCGCTGGTCGCCGCGGTGCCGCTCGCGTGGGGGTGGGGGGTGAGCTGGCTGGACCTCGGTCTGCTGGTCTTCTTCTACTTCCTGGGCTGCCACGGCATCACCATCGGCTTCCACCGGCACTTCACCCACGGTTCCTTCAAGGCCAAGCGGCCCCTGAAGATCGCGCTGGCGATCGCGGGGTCGATGGCGGTGGAGGGGCCGCTGGTGCGCTGGGTGGCCGATCACCGCCGGCACCACAAGTTCTCCGACCACGAGGGCGACCCGCACTCGCCGTGGCGCTACGGGGAGAGCGTCCCCGCGCTGCTGAAGGGCCTGTGGTGGGCGCATGTGGGCTGGATGTTCGACGAGGAGCAGACCCCGCAGGACAAGTACGCGCCGGATCTGATCAGGGACCCGGCCATGCGGCGGATCTCCCGGCAGTTCGTGCTGTGGACGACCGTGTCGCTGGGGCTGCCGCCGCTGATCGGCGGGCTGGCGACGATGTCGTGGTGGGGCGCGTTCACCGCGTTCTTCTGGGGTTCACTCGTCCGGGTGGCGCTGCTGCACCACGTGACCTGGTCGATCAACTCGATCTGCCATGCGGTCGGCAAGCGCCCGTTCAGGTCGCGGGACCGCTCGGGCAACGTGTGGTGGCTGGCGATCCTGTCCTGCGGCGAGTCGTGGCACAACCTGCACCACGCCGACCCGACCTCCGCCCGGCACGGTGTGGAGCGCTGGCAGCTGGACTCCTCGGCGCGGATCATCCGCTGGTGCGAGCGGCTGGGCTGGGCCCATGACGTGCGCTGGCCGTCACGCTCGCGCATCGATTCCCGCCGCAACACCGACGTACGCGGCTCCCGCCGCCGGAGGGAGACCGCGAAGGCGGCATGATTGACGCCGTGGCGACCGACTCCAGCACCCCCAGCAATGACAAGCCGCGGCGTGCGCGCCGCACCCGGATGACCGGTGCCGAGCGCCGCCAGCAGCTGCTGGAGATCGGTCGCACCCTGTTCGCGGCGAAGGGTTTCGAGGGCACCTCGGTGGAGGAGATCGCGGCCAGGGCCGGAGTGTCCAAGCCGGTGGTGTACGAGCACTTCGGCGGCAAGGAGGGGCTGTACGCGGTGGTGGTGGACCGCGAGATGCGGCGGCTGCTGGACATGGTGACCAGCTCGCTGACCGCCGGGCACCCCCGGGAGCTGTGCGAGCAGGCGGCCTTCGCGCTCCTGGACTACATCGAGGAGTACACGGACGGCTTCCGCATCCTGGTCCGCGACTCCCCGATCCCCCAGTCCACGGGCTCCTTCGCCTCCCTGATCTCCGACATCGCCACCCAGGTGGAGGACATCCTGGGCCGCGAGTTCAAGTCCCGCGGCTTCGACCCGAAGCTCGCCCCGCTGTACGCGCAGGCGCTGGTCGGCATGGTCGCGCTGACCGGCCAGTGGTGGCTGGACGTACGCCGCCCGAAGAAGGCGGAGGTCGCCGCGCACCTGGTGAACCTGGCCTGGCACGGCCTGGACGGCCTGGAGCCGAAGCCGCGGCTGATAGGGCACCGCAAGAGCTGAGGTCACCCGGTCGGCTCCAGGAACTCCAGGCGGTTGCCCACCGGGTCCTCGGAGTAGAAGCGGCGGTGGCCCGGGAGGTCGTCGTCCCAGGTGACCGGGGCGCCGCGTTCGGTCAGACGGGCGGCGTACGCCTCGATGCCGGTCACCCGCAGCCCGGGATGGGCCTTCTTCGCGGGCCGGAAGTCCTCCTCGGTCCCCAGGTGGAGCTGGACGGCCCCGGCCTGGAACCAGCAGCCGCCGCGCGCCGCGAGCACCGGCGGCTTGGGGATCTCCGTCATGCCGAGGACAGCGGTGTAGTACGCCCTGAGGTCGTCCTCGGAGCCCGGCGGGGCGGCGAGCTGGACATGGTCGACGGCGGTGAGCACGTCTCAGGCCTCCTTGCGGGCGACGGCGAAGACGCGGCGGAACGGGAACGGGGTGCCGTGCGGCCCGGCCGGGTAGGCCTCGCGCAGGGCGGCCCGGTACTCGGCGAGGAACGCCTCGCGGGCCTCGGGATCGTCGGCGAGGACGGTGAGCACGGGCCGCAGCCCGGTGCCCTTCAGCCAGTCCAGCACCGGGTCCTCGCCCCGGAGCAGATGGACGTACGTCGTCTCCCACACGTCCGCGGCGCAGCCGAGGGCGGTGAGGCGCTCCAGATACCCCTCGGGGCCGAGCACGGCGTCGTCGTGGCGCAGGACGCCGTCCAGGCGGTCGCGCCAGCGGGCGGAGGCGGCGAGCGAGCGCATGATCGTGTGGCTGGGGGCGGAGAAGTTGCCGGGGACCTGGAAGGCGAAGGCGCCGCCCGGCTTCAGGGCCGCCACCCAGTCGCCGAACCGGCCGGCGTGTCCCGGCACCCACTGGAAGGTGGCGTTGCTGACGATCAGGTCGTACGGCTCGGCGGGCGTCCAGGTGCGGACGTCGGCCGGGGCGAAGTCGAGGCGACCACCGCCGGGGGTCGGGCCCTCGTGCTCCACGACGGCCTTGTCGAGCATCTCGGGCGAGTTGTCGTACCCCGTGATGTGCGCGGCGGGCCAGCGGTCGGCCAGGAGCGCGGTGACGTTGCCGGGGCCGCAGCCGAGGTCCGCGACGCGGGGCGCGGGGGTGGGCGGGGGCGGGACGCGGGCGAGGAGGTCGGCGAACGGGCGGGCCCGGTGATCGGCGTGGCGCAGGTACTGCGCGGGGTCCCAGACGGGGTTCGGGGCGCCGGCCCCGGACCGGCCGGACCGGGACTCGGACGGGGACCTGGACTCGGACATGGCGGCCTCCTCGGGCTCGTCGTCGGCGACACACTGGCGTGGTTCCACTGTCTCCCCCACCTTCTCTCCATGTCAAGAATGTTGACGTCAAGAGACTTCACATCGACACAACCACTACACTGATCGCATGGAGGACGAGGTCGATCGGCTGGTCGCGGCGTGGCGGCGGGAGCGCCCGGACCTCGACGTGGAACCGCTCGAGGTGCTGAGCCGGGTCAGCAGACTGGCCCGGCACCTGGACCGGGCGCGTCGGCTGGCCTTCGCCGAGCACAGCCTGGAACCCTGGGAGTTCGACGTGCTGACCGCGCTCCGTCGCGCGGGGGCGCCGTACCAGCTCTCCCCCGGACAGCTGCTGACCCAGACCCTGGTCACCTCGGGCACGATGACGAACCGCATCGACCGGCTGGCGAAGAAGGGCCTGGTCGAACGGCTGCCCGACCCCAGCGACCGGCGAGGGGTGCTGGTCCGGCTCACGGACGAGGGCCGCGACCGCGCCGACCAGTCGCTCGCGGGCCTGCTGGCCCAGGAGCGCGCGATCCTCGGCGAACTCTCCGCCGCCCAGCGCACGGAACTGGCGGGGCTGCTGCGCCAGCTGACGGCCCCGTTCGACAACATCCCGGGCTGAGGGCAGGCCGCGGGTCTCCCGCGGACCGGCCGCCGGCCCGGTGTCTCACGGGCCGCTGAGCACAGGCCCGCTTCCGGCTGACCACAGGCCCGCTTGCGGCCCCCGGCCCGGTCAGGCGCTGCTGCTCTCCTCGACGTCGATGCGCCCGGCGGCCGGCCCCAGCTCGGCCGGGCCGACCCCGGCGCGACGGGCCAGGGCGACGGCGGCCAGCGTGGAGTGCACGCCGAGCTTGCCCAGCACGTTCTGCATATGGGTGCGGACGGTGTGCGGGGAGAGGAACAGCCGCTCCGCGACGGCCTTGCGGCCGAGCCCGGCGACCATGCAGCGCAGCACCTCCCGCTCGCGCGGGGTCAGCGACGCCACCAGCCGCTCGCTCTCGGTGCGGTGCTTGCGGGCCGCGGTCAGCTCGCGCAGGACGCCGGTGAGCAGGGCGGGCGGCAGATGCGTCTCGTCGCGCAGCACGCCCCGGATCACGGTGAGCAGCCGGGACAGCGAGCAGTCCTTGGCCACCCAGCCGGAGGCCCCGGCCTGGAGGGCGAGCGCGGCCCGGCGCGGGTCGTCCTTCTCGGCGAGCACGACGGTGCGCACCCCCGGCTGGGCGGTGCGCACCCCGGCCACCAGGGAGATCCCGTCCACCAGCCCGTCGGCGTTGCCCTCCTGGACGGGCACGGCGGGCCGCTCGCCGGGGACGTTCCCGCCGAGGTCGGCGTCCACGAGGAGGACGTCGAAGCGGCGGCCCTCGGCGGCGGCCCGCTCCAGGCAGCGCAGCGCGGCCGGACCGGAACCGGCCGCGGACACGTCGACGTCCGGCTCGGCCGCCAGCGCGGCGGCGAGGGACTCCGCGAAGATCCGGTGGTCGTCGACGACCAGGACTCGGACTCGAACCACTGAACCCCCCTCCCCCAGACTCCCGGAGGAGCAGGGGATTCCCGTCATCGCAGACGCACATCACGAAACGCCGGCGCACCGCTGCCGCCTTCGCCTTCCGGTGCGGGTACGGCACCCGGGGCCGGTACGACCGCACGGCCGCCGCCCGCGGAAGAGCTACCCCCGCCGCGGGCGCCGTACCCGGCCGTCTCGCCCACTGAACGGCGCCGGCCCCCGTCGGCACCGTTCCTCAGAGTACGGACGGCGGCCGGAAGGGGAAGACAATTCGCAGAACTGATCGGTCGTCGCGTTTAAGGTGTGCCGCATGTTCCGTATCGAGGCGGGAGTCGACAAAGAGCGCCGCAATCTGCTCCGCTCCCGGCTCCGCGAGACGAACACGGCGGCCTCCCCCGTCCTGGCGGCGCTGCGCGGCACCCCGGCGGAGCGCGAGGCGCCCCTGCACGTGTGGGCGCTGGACCCGGCGGGGGCGCTGGCGGGCGGCCTGGTGGGCCACACCTGGGCGACCTGGCTGCACGTCACGTACCTGTGGGTCGACGCCCGCCACCGGGGCGCGGGCCTCGGCTCGCGCCTCCTGACCCGCGCGGAGCGCATCGCCCGCGAGCAGCGCGACTGCACCGGAGCCCGCCTGGAGACCTGGGACTTCCAGGCCCCCGCTTTCTACCGCCGCCACGGCTACAAGGTCATCTGCGCGCTCCCGGACTACCCCCCGGGCCACACGGAGTACACGCTGGTGAAGCCACTGGGGTGAGAGGGTGTCAGTCCACCGGCGGAGGCGGCGGGACCGGCGGAGGCGGATACGCCGGCCGGGGCGGAACTCGCGGCCGGCGCTCCCCCACCGGCGGCGGAGGCTGCGGCTCCAACGACCACCGCGGCCGTCGGAACCGTCGTCACCCTCGAACTCGCCATCTGATCAAGATGGCGAGCGCTCAAATCGGTGGAGTCAGGTCACCGAGATCTGCCACTTGCCGTGTTCGGACACGGTGACGTATCCGTGCTGCGGAAGGCGCAGGGTGCCCTTCTGGTTGACAGCGGAGGTGAACCGGATCAGCTGCTTGCCGCCGTTGGCCGGCGTGTAGATGATGGTGCCGGGTGAGTCGATGAAGTCGTAGTGCACGACCGGGGCGTATTCGAAGTACGGCTTGGGGCTGAAATAGCCGAAGGTCTGGGTTCCTTTTCCCCGGACTGTTTTGGTCGGGAGCTGAGGCAGTGCGTCGCTGTCCACGACGCGCACCTTCCACCGGCCCAGGCCACTGGCGGCCTCGTCGCCCACCATGACCCGCCAGATGGCGAGGGCGTCGCAGTCGGCTGGCAGGACGATGTGCGACGGCCCGGTCCGGCCGATGGTGACGAGCGTGTCACGGGCCCGCTGATGATAGGGACCCTTGCGCACGGTCGACAGGTCGAAGCTCGTGGCGAAGCCCGCGCGGAACTCCAGAAGGACCGGCTTTCCTTCCCCTGCGCCCGGTATCTCGACAGTCCGGCTGCGCCAGCCGGACCATTTGGCAGACGTGGTGCTTCCCACGTTCCCTCCCCGTGTCGGTCGCGAAGCGCTCGGGAGCCATGGTGGCACGCGGGCCAGGGCCGGCAGCGCCACCGCCTACTCGGGCAGGGGGACAGGCGGCCCGTTCGCGCCGTCGGGCTGGGCACTCACAGAGGCCTCCGGTGCGGAGCGCGGCCTGTCGCACACGGCGCCCGGGCCTGTGGCGTGACTCGACTCGCTGAGCCGGCCTCAGCGGGGCGGGAGGGCTGCGGCTACTGCCCTGTGGACCGCTCGGGCGAGGCGGGCGCCCCAGAGGGAGCGGGGGCCGGCGAAGGCGTGGAGGTCGGCGCCGGGGGCGGGGACGCGGGCGGCGACGCAGACGGCGTCCGTGGGGGTGCCGGAGCAGTCGTGGCCCGCGTCGAGGAGGGCCTGGACCTTGGCCTCCGTGGCGGTGGCGACCGCGTTGACCAGGGCGGCGTCGGTCAGCGCCACGGGCAGGGCGGCGACGATGTTGATCGTGCCGGGTTGTGCGGGCAGGGCGTCTGCACGGTGCTCCGCGGGAGCCGCGGCCCAGCCTCGTACGCTGATGCCCGCCGTGGCCACCGCCTGCGCGCCGGCGTCCTCCGCCCGGCCGTTCCGGGTGACGTCGGCCGCCGTCATCAGCCCCACCCCCGCTCCCACCGCGCCGGCCTCGGCGGCCAGTTCGGCGAGGTGCCGGTCGGGGTCGGTGCGCCGGTAGCCGTGGGCGACCTGGGCGTTGAGCACCCAGCCCCGCTCGCCGATCCCGCCGCCGAGCACCGCACTGCTGATCATCCGCCATCCCGGGCCGGCCTCCCACAGCAGCGCGTGCAGGCGTTCGCCGTCCTCCGAGCGGGTCAGCAGCCGGGCGGAACGCGGGCCGGCGGTGGCGGCGGACGGGGGGAGGATGGCGGTCACCGGGCGGCGCTCCTTGTGCGGTGGGGTGCCGCTGGATCGTATGCCGGACGAGGGCGCGCAGACCGCCATGGGGTGCGGTCGACGCGGACGGCTCCCGCGGTCCGCCACCCAGCCGTGCGCCACCCAGCCGTGCGCCGGGAAGCGATACCGGTGGAGGGACCGGGTTCCGGCGTCCGGCGCCACGGACACCCGTGGCGCCGGAACGTCACCCGCGCCCCGGAGGGCGTCTCACCCCACCCGGCGCGCCCCCGCCGACGGCACCGCCTCGAAGATGCGGGGCGGGGTGAAGGACGCGGTGGCGAAGGCCTCTTCGAGGGCCTTCGTGAGCGACGGGACGTCCGGCTCCTCCGCGAGGACGATCGCCGAGCCGCCGAAACCGCCGCCCGTCATGCGGGCACCCAGGGCGCCCGCGGCCAGCGCGGTGTCGACGGCCAGGTCCAGTTCCGGGCAGGAGATGCGGAAGTCGTCGCGCAGGGAGGCGTGGCCCTCGGTGAGGACCGGGCCGATCGCGCGGGTCCGGCCCGACTCCAGGAGGGCGACGACCCGTTCGACCCGCTCGTTCTCCGTGACGATGTGGCGGACCAGGCGCCGCACCTCCGGCTCGTCGCCGAGCCGTTCCAGCGCCGCGTCCAACTCGGCGTGGGGGACGTCGCGCAACGCGTCCACGCCCAGCAGCGCCGCGCCCTTCTCGCAGCCCGCGCGGCGCTTGCCGTACTCGCCGTCGCTGTGGGCGTGCTTGACGCGGGTGTCGACCACCAGCAGGCGCATGCCCTCGGCCGCCAGGTCGAAGGGGATCTGCCGCTGGGACAGGTCGCGGGTGTCCAGGAACAGCGCGTGGCCGGCCGTGCAGCAGGCCGAGGCGGTCTGGTCCATGATGCCGGTCGGCGCGCCGACGTAGACGTTCTCGGCGCGCTGGCACAGGCGGGCCAACTGCCAGCCCTTCAGACCGAGTCCGTGGAGGTCGTTCAGGGCCAGGGCGACCACGACCTCCAGCGCGGCCGAGGAGGACAGGCCCGCCCCGGACGGCACCGTCGAGGTCAGGTGCACGTCCGCGCCCGTCACCTCGTGGCCCGCCTCGCGCAGCGCCCACACCACGCCCGCCGGGTACGCCGTCCACTCCCGGTCGGAGGCGGGAGCCAGGTCGGCCACCCGCAGTTCGACCGGGCCGCCCGGCACGTCCGCCGAGTGCAGCCGCAGTACGCCGTCGTCCCGGCGGGACACCGCCGCGACCGTGTGGTGCGGCAGCGCGAACGGCATCACGAAGCCGTCGTTGTAGTCGGTGTGCTCGCCGATGAGGTTGACGCGGCCCGGCGCCGTCCAGACGCCGTCCGGCTCCGCGCCGTAGAGCGCGGTGAAGCCGGACCCGACTTCGTGGACCTCTTGGCCCTCGTGACCCTCTCGGGTCTTGTGGACCTCTTGTGCCCCCACTACTGCTCCTTCGTGACGGTCTGCGCGAACTCCCAGGCGTCCGCGACGATGCCCGCGAGATCCGCGCGGGACGGGGTCCAGCCGAGCTTGTCGCGGGCGGCGGCAGCGGAGGCCACCAGGACCGCCGGGTCGCCGGCCCGGCGCGGGGCGGTGACCTCGGGGATCGGGTGGCCGGTGACCTGCCGCACGGTCTCGATCACCTCGCGCACGGAGAAGCCGCTGCCGTTGCCGAGGTTGCAGATCAGGTGCTCGCCCGGGGCGGCCGCCTTCAGTGCCAGCAGATGCGCCTCGGCCAGGTCGGCGACGTGGATGTAGTCGCGGACGCAGGTGCCGTCCGGGGTCGGGTAGTCGTCGCCGTAGACGGAGATCGCCTCCCGGCGGCCCTGCGCGACCTGGAGGACGAGCGGGATGAGGTGCGACTCGGGCTGGTGCCGCTCGCCGTACGCGCCGTACGCCCCGGCCACGTTGAAGTAGCGCAGGGAGACCGCGCCGAGCCCGTGCGCCGCCGCCTCGCCGCTGATCATGTGGTCGACGGCCAGCTTGGAGGCGCCGTAGGGGGAGGTCGGGGCGGTCGGGTCGGTCTCGGTGATCGGCGTGTTCACCGGCTCGCCGTAGGTGGCCGCCGTGGAGGAGAAGACCAGCCTGCGCACGCCGGCCTCGCGCATCGCGGCGAGCAGCGCCATGGTGCCGCCGACGTTGTTGTCCCAGTACTTCTCCGGCTTCACCACCGACTCGCCGACCTGGGAGAACGCGGCGAAGTGCAGCACCGCGTCATAGGAGGCGTCCAGCCATTTGGCGGCGTCGCGGATGTCGCCCTCGACGAAGGCGGCGCCGGCCGGCACGCCCTCGCGGAAGCCCGTCGAGAGGTTGTCGAGGACGGTGACCTCGTGACCCGCCTCCAGCAGATGCTGGGCGACCACGCTGCCGACATAGCCCGCGCCGCCCGTCACCAGGTACTTACCGCTCATGAACTCGCTACCTCTCGCAATCGCTCGGCCGCGCGCTCCGGCGGCACGTCGTTGATGAAGACGTTCATGCCGGACTCGGAGCCCGCGAGGAACTTCAGCTTGCCGGAAGTGCGGCGGATAGTGAAAAGCTCGAGGTGGAGCGCGAAGTCCTCGCGGACCACGCCCTCGAACTGCGCCAGCGCGCCGAACGGCGCCTGGTGCCAGGCGGCGATGTACGGGGTCGGCGGCTCCCCCTCGCCGAAAATCCGGTCGAAGCGCCTCAGCAGTTCCAGATACACCTGGGGGAATTCCGTGCGCGCCGCCTCCTCCAGCGCGAGCAGGTCGGGGACCCGGCGCTTGGGGTAGAGGTGCACCTCGTAGGGCCAGTGCGCGGCGTACGGCACGAAGGCCGCCCAGTGCTCGCTCTCCAGGACGACCCGCTCACCGGCGAGTTCCCGGTCCAGGACGGCGTCGAAGAGGTTCTCGCCGCCGGTCGCCTCCTTGTGGGCGGCGAGCGAGGTCAGCATCCGCGCGGTGCGCGGGGTGGTGAAGGGGTAGGCGTAGATCTGGCCGTGGGGGTGACCCAGGGTCACGCCGATCTCGGCGCCGCGATTCTCGAAACAGAACACCTGCTCGACGGAGGGCAGATGCGACAGCTCCGACGTCCGATCGGTCCACGCCTGGAGGACCAGCCGCGCCTGTGCCCCGGTCAGATCGGCGAAGGACGCGTCGTGGTCGGAGGTGAAGCAGACGACCTCGCAGCGGCCCGAGTCGCCGGCGAGCGACGGGAAGCGGTTCTCGAAGACCACCACGTCGTAGGACTCGTCGGGGATCTCGGTCAGCCGCTCGCCGCGCGTCGGGCACAGGGGGCACTCGTCGGCCGGCGGGTGGTAGGTGCGGCCCTGGCGGTGCGAGGCCACGGCGACCGCGTCGCCGAGCAGCACGTCGGGGCGGATCTCGGAGGTGGTGACGGTCGGCTCCAGCGGGCGCCGGTCGACGGCGTCGCGCACGGTGTCGTCACCGAGGTCGTAGTAGATCAGCTCACGGCCGTCGGCCAGCCGGGTCGAGGTCTTCTTCACTGCCGGACTCCCTACTGGTCCCCGCGGACTCCCGACCGGTCCGCGTCCGGGTCGCCGCACCCGCTCAACCCATCAACCGAATCACTCAACACAATCAAACATAACACGCCACAACCAATCATCGAAGCCCTCGCGGCGCCGCAACGTCCAGGTGACCATCGGCGTGGCGAAAGGTCACTTCGGCGGCACATCACAATCAAACAAAGACAACCAACAGAAGTGTTCATTTTATGAACGCGGAGGCGTAGGTTCCACGCTGGACCAGTTCGCGCGACGAAGCGAGTTCTCATGCAAACCCCCACATACGCACCCGCGTACCTGGCAGCGGAGCTACGGCTGCCCACCAACGGCCTCGACTACGCGATCCTCGGCATCTACTTCGCCGTGGTCCTCGGTATCGGCTTCGCCGCCCGCCGCTCGGTCAGGACCAGCCTCGACTTCTTCCTCTCCGGGCGCTCGCTGCCCGCCTGGATCACCGGTCTGGCGTTCATCTCGGCCAACCTGGCCGCCACCGAGATCCTCGGCATGGCCGCCAACAGCGCCCAGTACGGCGCGTACACCGTGCACTGGTACTGGATCGGCGCCATCCCGGCCATGGTCTTCCTCGGCCTGGTGATGATGCCCTTCTACTACGGCTCCAAGGTGCGCTCGGTCCCCGAGTTCCTGCTGCTGCGCTTCGACAGGGGCGCGCACCTGCTCAGCTCGATCCTGTTCGCCTTCGCGGCGATCCTGATCGCGGGCGTCAACCTCTACGCCCTCGCGATCGTCGTCGAGGCGCTGCTGGGCTGGCCGCAGTGGGTGGCGATCGTGGTCGCGGGCTTCTTCGTCCTCGCCTACATCACCCTCGGCGGGCTCTCGTCGGCGATCTACAACGAGGTGCTGCAGTTCTTCGTGATCCTCGCGGCGCTCATCCCGATCGTCGTGCTCAGCCTGAAGAAGGTCGGCGGCTGGGACGGCCTGACCCACAAGCTGACCGCGCAGCACGGCGAGAACTTCACCACCGCCTGGGGCGGCACCGGCATCGGCCACGCCAACCCGCTCGGCGCGAACTGGCTGACCATCGTGCTCGGCCTCGGCTTCGTGCTGTCCTTCGGCTACTGGACGACCAACTTCGCCGAGGTGCAGCGGGCGCTGTCCGCGAAGAACCTGTCCGCCGCGCAGCGCACGCCGCTGATCGCCGCGTTCCCGAAGATCTTCATCGTCTTCCTGGTGATGATCCCAGGTCTGGTCGCCGCCGCGCTGGTGCCGAACATCGGCACCTCCGCCTCCGGGCTCCAGTACAACGACGCGATCCCCTACCTGATGCAGGAGCTGCTGCCCAACGGCGTGCTCGGCATCGCGGTGACCGGGCTGCTCGCCGCGTTCATGGCCGGCATGGCGGCCAACGTGTCGTCGTTCAACACCGTGTTCACCACCGACATCTGGGCGAAGTACATCGTCAAGGACCGCGAGGACGCGTACTACGTGCGGTTCGGGCGGCTGATCACCGCGATCGGCGTGCTGGCCTCGGTGGGAACGGCGTTCCTGGCGTCGTCGTTCTCGAACATCATGAGCTACCTCCAGACGCTGTTCTCCTTCTTCAACGTGCCGATGTTCGTCGTCTTCATCGTCGGCATGTTCTGGAAGCGGGCGTCGAAGAAGTCCGGCTTCTGGGGGCTGCTCGCCGGCACGACCGCCGCGATGGTGAACTACTTCGTCCTCTACAAGAAGGGGATCGTGGACATCCCCAGCGACCAGGGCGCCAACTTCGTCTCCGCGATCGCCGGGTTCGTCGCCGGCGCGGTGGTCATGGTGGCGGTGTCGCTGTTCACCAAGCCGAAGCCGGCGGAGGAGCTGCGGGGGCTGGTGTACGGCACCACCTCGCCGGGCATGGCGGAGGCGCCGGCGCCCGGGGACGAGGCCTGGTACCGCCGGCCGGCGCTGCTCGGGTGGGGGGCCGTCGTCCTCGCCGCCATCTGCTACATCCCGTTCTCGTTCTGACCGCGGGAGGATTGAGAGACCATGTCACAGGCTGAGAACTCCGGACGGTCCGAGCGTTCCGGATACTCCGAGCAGGACGTCCAGCGGGAAGTCACCGAGCTGGAGGGGAAGTCGGCGACGGCCGCGCGGATCTTCGATCTGCGGCGGATCATCGGCGGGTTGTTCGTGCTGTACGGGGTGATCGTGACGATCACGGGGATCACCGATTCGCAGGCGGCGATCGACAAGGCTCAGGGGGTGAACATCAACTTGTGGACCGGGATCGGGATGCTGGTCCTCGGGGTGTTCTTCCTGGTGTGGCTGAAGCTGCGGCCGATCCAGGCGCCGGAGACACCGAAGTCCGAGTGAGGCGGCACTCCGTGCGGACGCGGACCCGGACGGCACCCGGCACTGCGGGTGCCGTCCGGTGCTTTCGGGGGCGCCGTCGGCACGGTGCCCGTCATGTGCTTTCCCGCGCGCCGCAGACACGGTGACCGTCCGGCGAGTTCACGCACACCGGCTCGGCGGCCTGCCTCCCCCGAGCTCCTCGATCAGGGGGACCCCCATCGGCGGTGCGGGGCGGCCCGCACGCCCGCCGATTCGCGGGCCTGGGCTCGTGGTGAGCCCGCACCGCGCGGCCGATGCGGTGCGCGCGGCCGCGGAATGCGGCCGCGCGGCAGGGTTCAGAGGCGGGGGGGCTGGTCCAGGATGCCCGTTCTGGCTGCCAGCGCCGCTGCTTCCAGGCGGGAGCCGACGCCCAGCTTCATCAGGACCCGTTGTACGTGGGTGCGGGCCGTGCTGGGGGCTATGCCCATGCCCGCGGCGATCACCCGGGTGTCCTCGCCCTCGGCGACCCTGACCAGCACCTCCACCTCCCGCGGGGTGAGCAGCCTGAGCAGTCTGCGGCCCTCGTCGTCCGGTTCGGCGGCCGGGTTCAGCAGTTCGGCGAAGGCCCCCTGGAGCAGGCCGGGGGCGACCGCGGCCTCGCCCGCCCGGGCCTTCATGATCGCCCGCTCCACGCCCTCGATCCGCTCGTCGTGGCGTACGTAGCCGCAGGCACCCGCCGCGAAGGCGGCCGCGATGCCGCGCGGGGAGGGCACGGGACCGAGGACCACCACGGCCACCTGCGGGCGTTCCCGTCTGATCCGCGCGACCGGGTCGAAGGCGCCCGGCTGGGCCGGCGCCGCCGTGCCCAGCAGGCACACCTCCGGCGCACGGCTGATCACCAGCTCCGCCGCGCCGGCGGCCGGCGCCGCCGCGGCGAGCACCCGGTGTCCCCGCAGTTTCAGCGCCGAGGCCAGCGCCTCGGCGAGCAGCCGGTGGTCGTCGACCACCATGAGCCGCACTCCCATCGAACAACCCCCCCCCAGTCCCCCAGCCGACACCCGCGCGGGCCCGTCCGTGCCGCACCGGCCCGAACGGGCGGGAGGCCCCCCGGCTCTCCCGCCCGTCGCACACCGATGCTCCGGGAAACTACACGCTCGTCCGACCCGGCGCTGCCCCTACCGGCGGAAAGTGCCCCGGATCGGCGCACTTTCCGGCGCACCGGCCTCAGCCCGCGCCGTAGGCCGCCGCCAGGTAGCGCGCGCCCGACCCCTCGTACTCGGAGATGTAGCGCTGGGACAGGTACAGACGGCCGTTCTGGTAAAGCGTCTCGCCGTAGCGCACCGAGAAGCTGTCCACGACGTCCCGGACCGAGTCGTCCGCCGAGGTCTGGAGCAGGACGGTCTTCTTGAACGTCGTGCCGTCGATGGCGAGGACCTGTCCGCCCTTGTTGTACGGGGGTTCGTTGTAGGCCACGATGTTCCCGCCGTCCATGCGCAGCGGAGTGATCGTGTAGCCGCTGCCCGCGTCCGCGCGCTGACCGGTCTCCTTGCCGGTGCCGAGGTCGAAGGCGACGACCTCGTTGGTCTTGGCGATGCTGTCGCCGCCCGCGTCGTGCTCCGCGGTGGCGAGGTAGATCCGGTCGTTGCCGACGACGGCGCCGATGCAGTCCTCCGGCCGGCTCACCCCTTCGCACTTGGCGGCGAACCGGTCCGGCGGGACGGCGATCCTGGCGCGCAGCGCACCCGTCTTGTTGTCGATGCTGAACAGGTCGGAGATGCCCTGGCCCCCGTCGGAGTCGCCGACGTCCGCGCCGACCACGAGCGGGTTCGTGGAGATGACGCTCGCGTACTCGATGCCGGAGGACATCTTGTACTCGGAGAGCACCTTCCCGGACGTCGGGTCGATGGTCTGGACGAGCAGCTGGCGGTTGCCGTACTGGCCGCACTTGCGCACCGCGACCAGTTTGTCGCCGCCGCCGTAGCCCGCGTCGTAGCAGGTGTCGCCGGTCTTGGGGCTCCACAGGACCTTGCCGTCGGCGAGCGAGAGGGCCGCGCCGCCGTTGGTGCTGCCCACGGCGACGGTGTTCCCGCTGAGGGTGACGTTGTCGAAGCTGATCAGTTCGTCACCGGACTTGACCGTCTGCGTCCACAGCTTCTTGCCGGCGTCGAGGTCGATCGCCGCGATCTGGCTGCACCCGTGGAAGGGCTTCGCCTTGGTCGGCATGGCGGGCTCGTAGAGGACCGCGGTCTTGTGGTCCGCGGTGACGTGCGCCGTGGACTCGCACACCGGGCCGGGAAGCTTGATCGTCCAGATCTTGGTGCCCTTGGCGGGGTCGTAGCCCACGAGTTCGGCGACGCCGGGCTTGACGTACACCTTGTCGGTGGCCCAGGAGCCGGTGACCGTGACCTGCTGTTCCACCTTGGTCAGCGGCACGTTGAAGAGCATCTTGGCGCTGGGGTCGGCGGGGGCCTTCTCCTTGCCGGTCCCCGTGCCGCCGGCGCCGCCCTTGTCTCCGCCCCCGCCGCCGGTGGTGCCGCTGGTGCCGGCGGTGTCCTGCTTGCCGTCGTCACCGGAGTGCGAGTACCAGACGCCGCCGATGACGATCAGCGCGATGGCGACGACGGCCGCCCCGATGATCGTCAGCTGCTTCTTGCGCTCGCTGCCGCCGCCACCGCCCGGCGCCGCGCCGTGCGGCTGCGGGACGGTCTGCGGCTGGCCCGGGTAGCCGTAGCCGGGCTGACCCGCGGCGCCCGGCTGACCCGGCTGACCCGGGTAGCCGTAGCCCGGTTGGCCCGGGGCGCCCGGCCGGCCCGGGTAGGCGTAGCCGGACTGCGGGGTGCCGTACTGGCCCGGCTGCGGGGTGCCGTACGCGGGCGGGGCCGCGGGCGGGGGCGGCTGCGCCGGGCCGGGGTAGCCGTAGCCCGCCGGCGGCTGGGGCGGCTGCGGGGCCTGCGGATAGCCGTAGCCGGGCCCGTGCTGCGGCGGGCCGGCCGGTGGAGCGGGCGGCTGCGGCGGACCCGCCGGGGGCGGCGGGGTCCGCGGAGCGCCCTGCGGCGGCGGGGGTGTCTGCGGGGCGCCCTGCGGCGGCGGGGCGGGCTTGCCGAGGTTCGGGCCGCCCGGCGCCGGCGGGGTCTGCGGCGGCTGGGCCGGGGACGGCCCGAAGCCGCCCTGCGGGGGCTGGTTCGGCGGGGGCGGCGGCGGCTGGGTCATGAACGGTGCACCTCGGAGGAACGGGAAGGACGAGGACGACGACGGGCGGTCCGGCTCAGTTGCCGAAGGCGAGCATCAGCTTCTCCTTCGACTTGTCGCTGCCGCTCAGCCGCGTGGTGGAGATGTAGAAGCGGCCGTCGACCCAGTCGATGTCCCGGGAGAAGAAGCCGTTCTCGATGTCCGCGGTGCTCTGCGGGTTCTGGAGCAGCTTGGTCGGGGTGTGGCTCGTCCCGGCGGTCGGCACGGACACGATCTGGCCCCCGCTGTCGTAGGACGGCTCGACGTAGGCGATCAGCTTTCCGCCCTCCACCTTGACCGGCATCATCGAGGTGTCCCCGGGTGACTTGACCCGCCACTTCTCCTTGCCGGTGGCCAGGTTGACCGCGACGATCTCGTTGGCGCCGGTGGTCGCCTGGGTCGGCAGGTAGAGGGTGTCGGCGTCGGCGGCGACGCCCTGGCAGCCCTGGAGGTCGCGTACGAGGATGGCCCAGCCGCACTGGGGGGCGAAGGAGCCCTTGACGTCGACCTGGGAGCGGACCGAGCCGTCGTTGTTCAGGGTCGAGACGTTCCAGTGCTTCTTGTCGTCCGTCGAGTACAGGACCAGCGGGTCGACGGAGTAGGCGCGCTGCACCGACCAGCCCTTGGGGATCTTCCTGGTCCACTTGGCCTTGCCGGTGGCCGGGTCCAGCTCCTGCACCTCGTCGTGCTCGTTGGCGCCGCCGGCGCCGCACGAGGCGACCGATATGAGCTTCGCGCCGCCCGCGAAAGCGGTCGGGAAGCAGGCCTCGCCGTACTTCTGCTTGTCGTAGAGCTTGCGCCCGCTGCCGATGTCGTAGGCGACGCCCGACTGCGAGCGGCCCACCATCAGCGTCTTGCCGGTGACGGACAGCTCGATGGTGGTGGTGCTGTCGAAGAGCTGCCCCTCGGACAGCTTGGTGCTCCAGCCCTTCGCACCGGTCCTCAGGTCGAGCTGCTGGAGCTGGTTGCACTTGGCGCGGTCGCTGGTGCCGCTCTCGTAGGCCACCACGACCTTGTCGTCGGCCGTCTTCTCGGGCGTCACCGCGCAGATCTTCTGCGGGAAGGAGACCGGGGCCCAGGTGGGGGCGCCGTCGGCGATGTCGTAGGCGAAGACCTGCTTGTACGCCGCCTTCACCGCCGACTTGCCGGTGATCCACATGCCGGGGGCACCGGCGCCCGAACCGGGGGCGTCGGGCGCCTCCTTGTACCAGAGCACCTTCGCCTCGCCGGCCTGGCGGCCGGCGTTGAGGTTCTCCGGGTCGTCGCGGCCGTCGCCGCTGCCGTCACCGGGGTTGGCGGGAGCCGCGGAGCCGGAGGGCTCGGGGACCTCGCTCTTCTGCGCGACGGGCTTCTTGTCGCCGTCGTCACCACTGGTCACGGCGTACACGGTGCCGCCGACGACGAGCAGCGCGGCCACCGCGGCGCCGACCACCACGGCGGGGCGGCCCTTGAACGGGTTGCGGGAACCGCCGGGCGGAGTGCCGGGCGCACCGGGCACACCGGGGAACTGCGGCTGCTGCGGGTAGCCAATACCGGGCTGCGGGGCGGAGCCGTACGGGCCCGGCTGCGGGGTCCCGTAGGGGCCCGGCTGCGGGGTCCCGTAGGGGCCCGGCTGCGGCTGGCCGTACGGGCCGGCCTGCGGCTGGCCGTACGGACCGGGGGCGGCGCTGGGAGCGCCCGGCGCGCCGTAGGGGCCGGGCTGCGGGGCGCCGTACGGGCCGGCCTGCGGCTGGCCGTACGGGCCCGGGGCGGGCGGCTGCTGCGGGTAGCCGTAGCCGGGCTGGGGCTGCGGGGGGCCGGCGGGCGGCGCAGGCGTCTGCGGCGGACCGGCCGGGGGCGGCGGCGTCCGCGGGGCGCCCTGCGGCGGCTGCGGGGCGCCGAACCCGCCGCCCTGCGGGGGCTGCTGCGCCTTCGACGGATCGGACGGCCGCGGAGGCCGGTCCTGCGGTTCCGGTGCGCCGAAGCCGCCCTGCGGCGGCTGGTCGGGTGGCTGAGACATCAGCGCGTTTCCCCCTCGTCGACTGATTCTTAGCCACGTCCTGAGCCGCGTGATGGCCCCGGTGCCGTACTCAGCCGGTTTCAGACAGTTCTCGGACGGCCCTTTCTATCACTGGCCGCCGACACCCCACCGGGCCGTGTCCACCCCTGTTTCCAAGGGAGGACCGGCCTGTGATGCCCCCGTTACGGCGCGCCGGGAATCCCCCGCAAACCGGCACGCGCCCTTCACACGGCGCACGCGCCCCCGCCGAGCGCCTATGCGTCCTCGGCGAGTTCGAGCCAGCGCAGCTCCAGTTCCTCCCGCTCGGAGGCCAGGTCCCGCAGCTCGGCGTCGAGTTCGGCCACCTTCGCGAAGTCCGTGGCGTTCTCGGCGATCTGCCCGTGCAGCTTGGTCTCCTTCTCGGAGATCCGGTCCAACTGCCGCTCGATCTTCTGGAGTTCCTTCTTGGCGGCGCGCTGCTCGGCGGCGCTCCTCTCCGGTCCGCCGGAGGTCTCGGCGGCGGGCGCCGGGGCCGGGGCGGCGGCCGCGGCGCGCTGCTCCATGCGGTGGCGGCGCTCCAGGTACTCGTCGATGCCGCGCGGCAGCATCCGCAGGGTGCCGTCGCCGAGGAGGGCCTGCACCGTGTCGGTGGTGCGCTCGATGAAGAACCGGTCGTGGGAGATGACGATCATCGAGCCGGGCCAGCCGTCGAGGACGTCCTCGAGCTGGGTGAGGGTCTCGATGTCGAGGTCGTTGGTGGGCTCGTCCAGGAACAGGACGTTGGGCTCGGCCATCAGCAGGCGCAGCAGCTGGAGCCGGCGCCGCTCGCCGCCGGAGAGGTCGCCGACCGGCGTCCACTGCTTCTCCTTGCCGAAGCCGAACGTCTCGCACAGCTGGCCGGCGGTCATCTCCCGGCCCTTGCCGAGGTCGACGCGCTCGCGGACCCGCTGCACGGCCTCCAGGACCCGCCAGTCGGGGTCGAGTTCGGCGACCTCCTGGGAGAGGTACGCCAGCTTCACGGTCCTGCCGACGGCGATCCTCCCGCCCGCGGGCTGGACCTCGCCCTCGGTGCGGGCGGCCTCGGCCATGGCCCGCAGCAGGGAGGTCTTGCCGGCGCCGTTGACGCCGACCAGGCCGATGCGGTCGCCGGGGCCGAGCTGCCAGGTGACGTGTTCGAGGAGGGTCTTGGGTCCGGCCTGGACGGTCACGTCCTCCAGGTCGAAGACGGTCTTGCCGAGCCGGGAGGAGGCGAACTTCATCAGCTCGCTCCTGTCACGCGGCGGCGGCACGTCCTTGATCAGCTCGTTGGCGGCCTCGACGCGGAAGCGCGGCTTGGAGGTGCGGGCCGGGGCGCCGCGGCGCAGCCAGGCCAGCTCCTTGCGGACCAGGTTCTGCCGCTTGACCTCCTCGGTGGCGGCGATGCGCTCGCGTTCGGCGCGGGCGAAGACGTAGTCGGAGTAGCCGCCCTCGTACTCGTAGACGGCGCCGCGCTGGACGTCCCACATCCGGGTGCAGACCTGGTCGAGGAACCAGCGGTCGTGGGTGACGCAGACCAGCGCCGAGCGGCGGCCGCGCAGATGGGCGGCGAGCCAGGCGATGCCCTCGACGTCGAGGTGGTTGGTGGGCTCGTCCAGGACGATCAGGTCCTGTTCCTCGATGAGCAGCTTGGCCAGCGCGATGCGCCGCCGCTCGCCGCCGGACAGCGGTCCGATGACGGTGTCCAGGCCCTTGGGGAAGCCGGGCAGGTCGAGGCCGCCGAACAGGCCGGTGAGCACGTCGCGGATCTTGGCGTTGCCCGCCCACTCGTGGTCGGCCAGGTCGCCGATGACCTCGTGCCGCACGGTGGCCTCGGGGTCCAGCGAGTCGTGCTGGGTGAGGACGCCCAGGCGCAGCCCGCCGGAGTGGGTGACCCGCCCGGTGTCCGCGTCCTCCAGCTTGGCCAGCATCCGGATGAGCGTGGTCTTGCCGTCGCCGTTGCGCCCGACGACGCCGATCCGGTCCCCCTCGGACACGCCGAGCGAGACGCCGTCGAGCAGGGCACGCGTGCCGTACACCTTGCTGACGTTCTCGACATTGACCAGGTTGACGGCCATTTCACTCCTGCCCGGGGGGGATGGATCAGCCTTCAAGCGTAGGGCCTCGGGACGGCGATCCGGAGCGCGGGAATGTCGTCACCCTTCGTGATGACATGATCGCGGACGGGCCGTGACGGTGGAGGGCAGGCGGCAGGATCCCGTCCATGGGAGGAACCACGACCGCCGGGTTCGCGGAGCACCGCCCCGGATGGCCGGTGCCGCCGCGGGACGGCTGCACCGTGGAGGACCTGTCCAGGTCCTGGCTATGCCGTGCCTTTCACCACCGTCGCCCCCGGCGCCGGTGACGCGGCGACGCGGGTTGCGCGGCAGGTGCCGGAGGTCCGCAGGGCCTCGGCGACCTCGGTCGCCGTCGCCGCGTCCGGGGTGAGGAACGCCGTCGTCGGGCCCGAGCCCGAGACCAGGGCGGCCAGGGCGCCGGCCGCGCGGCCCGCCGCGAGGGTGCCGGCGAGGGACGGGCGCAGGGAGAGGGCGGCGGGCTGGAGGTCGTTGGAGAGGGCGGCCGCCAGCGCGTGGGCGTCGCCCTTGGCCAGCGCGGCCAGCAGTTCCTCGGAGGCGGCCGGCTCGGGGACCGCGACCCCCTCGGTGAGCCGGTCGAACTCGCCGTAGACCGCCGGGGTGGACAGTCCGCCGTCGGCGACCGCGAACACCCAGTGGAAGGCGCCGCCCACCTCCAGCTCGCGCAGCTTCTCCCCGCGGCCCGTGCCGAGCGCCGCACCGCCGACCAGGCTGAACGGCACATCGCTGCCCAACTCGGCGCAGATGTCGAGGAGTTCCTCGCGGGAGGCGCCGGTGCCCCACAGCGCGTCGCAGGCCAGCAGCGCGCCCGCGCCGTCCGCGCTGCCGCCCGCCATGCCGCCGGCCACCGGGATGTCCTTGGCGATGTGGAGGTGCACACGGGCCTCGCGGCCGTACCGCCCGGCGAGCGCGAGGGCCGCGCGGGCCGCCAGGTTGGTGCGGTCCAGGGGGACCTGGGCGGCGTCCGGGCCCGAGCAGGTCACCCGCAGTTCGTCGGCCTCGGTGACGGTGACCTCGTCGTACAGGCCGACCGCCAGGAAGACGTTGGCCAGGTCGTGGAAGCCGTCGGGCCGGGCGGCGCCGACCGCGAGCTGGACGTTGACCTTCGCGGGGACACGGACGGTGACGCTCACTGGTTTCCGGGCTCCTTGTGTTCCTCGGGGGTTCGGCGGGGCGGTGCACCCGAGGCGTTCCGCGGGTGCGGGCGCTCAGCGGACGCGGGTCGTTCCGCGGGGGCGGTCAGTCCGCGGGCTGCTCCACGGGCCGCCCTTCGGGCCGCTCTTCGGCCCGCTCCGGCTCCCCCGGCCGGTCCGCGTCCGCGGCCCGCCTGTGCTCCGCGATGCGCGCGAACTCCTCCACGGTCAGCGACTCGCCCCGCGCTTGCGGCGACACCCCGGCCGCCACCAGCGCGTCCTCGGCCGCGGCCGCCGAACCGGCCCAGCCGGCGAGTGCGGCCCGCAGGGTCTTGCGGCGCTGCGCGAAGGCCGCGTCGACCACCGCGAACACCTCGCGCTTGGTGGCGGTCGTCCTGACCGGCTCGGTGCGCCGGACCAGGGACACCAGTCCGCTGTCCACGTTCGGTGCGGGCCAGAAGACGTTCCGGCCGATCGCGCCGGCCCGCTTCACCTCGGCGTACCAGCCGGCCTTCACGGACGGCACGCCGTACACCTTCGAGCCGGGGGCTGCGGCGAGCCGGTCGGCCACCTCCGCCTGCACCATCACGAGGGTGCGTTCGATGCTCGGGAAGGTGTCGAGCATGTGCAGCAGCACGGGCACGGCGACGTTGTACGGCAGGTTCGCGACCAGCGCGGTCGGGGCCGGCCCGGGCAGCTCGGCGACGTGCATCGCGTCCGAGTGGACCAGCGCGAACCGGTCGGCGCGCTCGGGCATCCGGGCGGCGACCGTCGCGGGCAGCGCGCCCGCGAGCACGTCGTCGATCTCCACCGCGACGACCCGCTCGGCGGCCTCCAGCAGGGCCAGGGTGAGGGAGCCGAGCCCCGGGCCGACCTCGACGACCACGTCCTCGGGCCGGACGCCGGCGGTGCGGACGATACGGCGGACGGTGTTCGCGTCGATCACGAAGTTCTGGCCGCGCTGCTTGGTGGGACGCACACCGAGGGCCGCCGCCAGCTCACGAACGTCGGCGGGGCCCAGCAGGGCGTCAGGGGTGGGGCTGCTCACGGCACCAGGGTACGGGGGGTGCGGTACGCCGGGTGACCGTGGCCGCGCGCCCGCACGGACGAGGAGCGTCACCACCCGCACCGACGAGGCCCTCGCTGCCCGGCGGGCGGAGGATGCCTCACGAGCGCAGTCGCTCCCCGCAGTGGGGCCAGGGGCTGGCCCCCCGGCGCACGTACAGCTTCTTCGCGCGGTACGTCTGCTCCGCCGCCGACGCGTCCTCGGGGCGGCCCCGGCCGCCGAGGCCGTGCCAGGTGGCCGCGTCGAACTGGTACAGCCCCCCGTACGTCCTCGACGGGTCCACCGCGTCCGGCCGCCCGCCCGACTCGCACCGCGCGAGCCCCTGCCAGTCCAGGCCGTCGGCGTCCCGCACGGACCGCGGACGGGCGCCGGTGCCCACCTTCACCAGCTCCGCGCGCGGGGCGAGCACCACCTCCGACGCCACGCGCCGCGGCCGCTCCCGCACGCCGTTGACGGTGCGCAGCGCGTACGTCACCCGCAGCACCCCCGGCCGCCCGGGCCGCTCCACGACCTCCGTGCCCTCGAACAGCGCCGGATCGGCGACGCGCCGCACGGCGTACGGGACCTGCTCCTCGCGGACCTCCCGCGAGCCGGTGATCCGCAGCACCGTGACGGTCTGTCCGTCGCGCGGGAAGCTGTCCGCCGGCACGGAGAGGGCGTCCTGCCCGCGCAGGAGGACCCCGGCCTCCGCCACCGCCTCGGCGACGGTGGCCGCGCTGGTGCGGACGGTGCGCGGCCGGCCGTCCGCCATGACGGTCACCGTGCGCTCGGTGCGCACCTCCAGCGTGAGGCCGGCGCGGCCGACGGTCCGGGAGGGCGCGGCCGACAGATACGCGCCCTCCGCCCGCACCCCCCACTCCCGCAGCGCCTCCCCGACCGTCAGCGCCGTCGTCCACGCCTCGTACCGGCGCCCGTCCAGGGTGAGCCGCACCGGCCGCCCGTGCCGGACCTCGACCACGTCGCCGCTGCTCAGCGCGGCGCCGGGGGCGGGCGTCACCGCGTCGCGCGCGTCCAGCGGCACGCCCTGTTCGGCCAGCAGCCCGGTGACGTCGTCGGCGAAGGTGTGCAGGGTGCGCGGCCGGCCGTCGACGGTCAGCTCGACCGCCTTGTCCTTGGCGACGAACGCGGTGGTGCCGCCCGCGAGGAACGCCACCACCAGCGCCTGCGGCAGCAGCCGGCGCACCCCCGTCTCCGGGCGCGCCCGGTACGGCGACCGGACTCCGCGCCGCCGCAGCCCGCGCCCGGCGCCGGCCTGCCGTGACTGCCGGGGGAGCGCCGCGCGGGCCTCATAGGCGGGGCGGTAGGTGTCGCCGGGGGCGACCTCGCCGGTCTCAGGGATCTCGTGCGGGATCCGGTAGGGGATCTCGTACGTCTCGTATGGCGTTCTGCTCACGCCGGCACGCTCCAGGGGCCGAGGTCGCGAAGGCCCGGTTCGGGCCCCCAGAACCTAGCGGAGCGATCGTCGCTCTCCAAAGCGACGCGACTACGCAGCGTGCGTCAGCGCACGCTCAGTAGTCGAAGGCGCGTGCGGTGTTCGCGGCGAGCGCCGAGGCCAGCGTGTCCTCGTCGATCCCCCGCACCGCCGCCATCGCCCGCACCGTGACCGGCACGAGGTAGGGCGCGTTGGGCCGTCCGCGGTAGGGCGCCGGGGTGAGGAAGGGGGCGTCGGTCTCCACCAGGACCAGCTCCAGCGGGGCGACGGCCAGGGCGTCCCGCAGGTTCTGGGCGTTCTTGAAGGTGACGTTGCCGGCGAAGGACATGAAGTAGCCCGCGCGGGCGCACACCTCGGCCATCTCCGCGTCCCCGGAGTAGCAGTGGAACACCGTCCGCTCCGGTGCGCCCTCCTCCTTCAGGACGCGCAGCACGTCGGCGTGGGCGTCGCGGTCGTGGATGACGAGGGCCTTGCCGTGCCGTTTGGCGATCTCGATGTGGGCGCGGAAGGAACGCTCCTGCGCGGCCTTGCCCTCCGGGCCGGTGCGGAAGTAGTCGAGGCCCGTCTCGCCGACGCCTCTGACCTGGGGCAGCGCGGCCAGCCGGTCGATCTCGGCGAGGGCCTCGTCCAGCGCGGCGTCGCCGCCGGGCTCCCGGGCGCCCTGCCGGGACCAGCCGCCCTCAGGATCGCCGTGGACGATGCGCGGCGCCTCGTTCGGGTGCAGGGCGACCGCCGCGTGGACGTTCGCGTACGCCGCGGCGGTCTCGGCCGCCCAGCGCGAGCCCGCGAGGTCGCAGCCGACCTGGACGACCGTGCTCACCCCCACCGACGCGGCCTTGGCCAGTCCCTCCTCGACCGTGCCGGACTGCATGTCGAGGTGGGTGTGGGAGTCGGCGACCGGGGTCCTGAGCGGTTCCGGGAGCGGGGGCGCCGCGTTCTTGTCGGCGTGGGAAGGCATGTCCCCGATCCTACGGAAGGGTCCCGCCCGCACCGCCGCGAAGGCCCCGTCTCCCCCCGGCGTTCACGCCCGCGCGGGATCAGTCCGCCTTGCGGTGGAAGGGGTGCAGCAGGTCGGCCAGGTGCCAGTGGTGGCCGTCCTGCGGCTTCCGGTCCGCCGTCTCCTCCCCGGGCGCGGGCTCGGACGCGTTCTCCGCGGTCCCGGGGGCCGTCACCGGGCCCGCCGGGCGCTGCGGCCGGTGCTCGCGCAGATGGCTCTGCGCGGACGAGACCCGGCCGGCCCGCATGATCCGCACGACGTGGCCGTCGCAGTTGCGGCAGCTGGGCCGGCTCAGCGGCGAGGGGACTATGCGGCCGTCGGCGACGTAGAGCACGAACTCGTGCCCGTCCGCGTCCGTGTGGTGCTCTATCTCGTACGACTGCTCCCACCCGTGCCCGCAGCGCATGCAGGCGAAGGAGTACGACTCGTTGACCACGGCGGTGGCAGTGCCGCGGTGGCCGGTCTGCCCTGAGATCTCGCTCATGCCAGCTCCTCATGTCCGCTGGACGAAGGGACCGGTTCGTCCCTGCCCTCCAGTGGACGCCTCGGCGGGCGCCGGCGCAGCAGCCCTGTCGAGTGTTGGAGGCGATTTGAGCGGCGCTTGCCCAAGGATCCCCTGAACGGCAGGTGTCGCTTTGCGTTGCCAAAACGCCGCTTTGCTCCCCCATGGGGCGCGCGCTCATGAGAGATACGCCCTGCTCAGAGGGGGTGTGAGCAACGTCCCACCGGGGCGCGGCCGTCAACCGGCGTACGCGGGGTCAGCCCCGTCCCGCGCACCGTCGGCGGAACCGATCAGACCGCACCGGCCGCGCCCCGCGGCGCCCCCGCCCCCACCCGGAGCGCCCGCGTCCTCACCCGGAGCGTCCGCCCCCGGGCCCTCACCCCGAGTGCTTCGCCGCCACCACGGCGTCGAACACCGCGCGCTTGGGCAGCCCGGCCTCCGCCGCGACCGCCGCGATGGCCTCCTTGCGCCGCTCGCCGGCCTCCTCGCGCACCCGCACCCGGCGCACCAGCTCCTCGGGGCCGATCTCCTCGGCGCCCTTCTCCGGCGCCCCCTCGACCACGACCGTGATCTCGCCGCGCACCCCCTCGGCGGCCCACGCGGCCAGCTCGCCGAGCCCGCCGCGCCGTACCTCCTCGTACGTCTTTGTCAGCTCCCGGCACACCGCGGCGCGCCGCTCGGGGCCGAACACCTCGGCCATCGCCGCGAGGGTGTCGTCGAGCCGGTGCGGGGCCTCGAAGTAGACGAGGGTGCGCCGCTCGGCGGCGACCTCGCGCAGCCGGGACAGCCGCTCGCCCGCCTTGCGCGGCAGGAACCCCTCGAAGCAGAACCGGTCGACCGGCAGTCCGGACAACGCGAGCGCGGTCAGCACGGCGGACGGGCCGGGGACGGCGGTGACGCGTACGTCCTTCTCGACGGCGGCGGCGACAAGCCGGTAGCCCGGGTCGGAGACGGACGGCATGCCCGCGTCCGTGACCAGCAGCACCCGCGCCCCGCCGAGCAGCTCCTCGACCAGCTCCGGGGTGCGGGCGGCCTCGTTGCCCTCGAAGTAGGACACGATCCGCCCCTTGGGCGTCACGCCGAGCGCCTGCGTGAGCCGGCGCAGCCGCCGGGTGTCCTCGGCGGCGACCACGTCGGCGGCCGCCAGTTCCGCGGCGAGCCGGGGCGGCGCGTCCTGCACGTCGCCGATGGGGGTACCGGCCAAGACAAGGGTTCCAGTCACCCGCCCATCCTCTCAAGCCCGCGCCCGTCGACCGCCCCCGGCACCGCGGCGGCCACCGCCCGAGGCGGGCGCGGAAACCCCCGCGAAGGCGGACGCACCCCACCCGTACCGCCCATGCACGGGACTCACACAGCCCCGTTCCCTACGATGGCGCGGTGACCAGTACCGCGTCCTCCACGGACCCCCGGCAGGACCTGGCCCCGTACGACCGGGAGCCGTCGTGGCGCCGGCGGCTGCGCCGCCTCGGCCACGAGGCGGACCCGGCGGCCGGGCCCGCAGGCGACGTGCGCGACCGGCTGGCGCCCCCGTACGCCGAGCCGGGCCCCCGGCTGTGGGCCGCCCTCGGCGTCCCGCCCGGGCCGGCCGGCCTCCTCACCCGCTGGTCGGGCTGGATCGGCCCGCTGCTGGTCACGCTGCTGGCCGGCGTGCTGCGCTTCTGGCACCTGGGCAGCCCGAAGGCGGTGATATTCGACGAGACGTACTACGCCAAGGACGCGTGGGCGATCGTCCACCGCGGCTTCGAGGTCAACTGGGACAAGAACGCCAACGACCTGATCCTCGGCAGCGGCGGCCACCTGCCGATCCCGTCGGACGCGGCGTACGTCGTGCACCCGCCGGTCGGCAAGTACGTGATCGGCCTGGGCGAGCTGATGTTCGGGTTCAATCCGTTCGGCTGGCGCTTCATGACGGCGCTGCTCGGCACACTCTCGGTGCTGATGCTGTGCCGGATCGGCCGCCGGCTGTTCCGCTCCACCTTCCTCGGCTGCCTGGCGGGCACGCTGATGGCGGTGGACGGCCTGCACTTCGTGATGAGCCGGACCTCGCTGCTCGACGGCGTGCTGATGTTCTTCGTGCTGGCGGCCTTCGGCTGTCTGCTGATCGACCGCGACAGGGCGCGGGCGAGACTGGCCGCCGCGCTGCCGGTGGACGCCGACGGCCGGGTGCGGCCGGACGCGCACACGGCCGGGACCGTCCGGCTGGGGTGGCGGCCGTGGCGGTGGCTGGCCGGTCTGATGATGGGCCTGGCGATCGGCACCAAGTGGAACGGCCTCTACATCCTGGCCGCGTTCTGCGTGATGGCGGTGCTGTGGGACGTGGGTGCGCGCCGGGTGGCCGGCGCCCGGCACCCGTACCGCGCGGTGCTGCTGCGGGACACGGGCGTCACGTTCCTCGCGACGGTGCCGGTGGCGATCATCACGTACATCTGGTCCTGGGCGGGCTGGATCTTCTCCCCCACCGACGGCACCGGCGGTTACTTCCGCAACTGGGCGGCGACCGACGGCCGGGGCAGTTCCTGGTCCTGGCTGTTCCCGGACTGGTGGCGCAGCCTGTGGCACTACGAGCACGAGGTCTACAAGTTCCACGTCGGCCTGTCCTCGCCGCACACCTACCAGTCCAACCCGTGGAGCTGGATCGTCGACGGCCGCCCGGTCTCCTACTTCTACGAGTCCCCCGCACCCGGCGCCGGCGGCTGCCCGGCCGACGCCGGCGACAAGTGCGCCCGCGAGGTCCTGGCGCTGGGCACGCCGATGCTGTGGTGGGCGGCGTGCGCGGCGCTGGTGTACGTGCTGTGGCGCTGGTTCTTCCGCCGCGACTGGCGCGCGGGCGCCATCGCCTGCGGCGTCGCGGCCGGCTACCTGCCCTGGTTCCTGTACCAGGAACGCACGATCTTCTTCTTCTACGCCGTCGTCTTCGTCCCGTTCCTGTGCCTGGCGGTCGCGATGCTC
Source organism: Streptomyces sp. NPDC093260 (assembly GCF_040683715.1). NCBI lineage: Bacteria > Bacillati > Actinomycetota > Actinomycetes > Kitasatosporales > Streptomycetaceae > Streptomyces > Streptomyces sp. NPDC093260. Next base: position 318,946 of record NZ_JBFBEK010000003.1, on the reverse strand, counting down.
GTCGGCGCGATCCTCGGCCCACCCGGCGCCTCGGACACCCGCCGCGTCGCGGGCGCCACGGGCGCGGGCGTCCTGGTCCTCCTGATCACCTGGAACTTCATCTACTTCTGGCCCCTGTACACCGGCACCGCGATCCCGATCGAGGACTGGCGGGCCCGGATGTGGCTGGACACGTGGGTGTAGGCGGGCGGGGGCCCGCCCCGATCGTTCATATACGTGGCCGAATGGGGCCATCCTGGTCAGCCCGCTGATCTCTGTTCGGACAAGTTCCCGGGACCTCGGTGACCCCGTGGGGCCGCTCCGCTTACAGTGCTAGGCGCGAAGCAGTCTTTGAACGCGTTCAAATCGGCGGCGGGCGAAGGCTCACGGAGCGGAGACGGGGAGGGAGCGCTCGGATGCGCAAGGGAGCCAGGGCCGCGATAGCCGGCGGGGTGTTCGTCGTGTTCGTGGGCGGGGCGGTGTACGGCGGGTACAACCTGCTGTCCGCGCTGAACGGGACGGCGGTCGCCGACTCGCCGGTTCCCGTGCGGACCGGGCCGCCGAACGCGGACGAGGTCAAGGACACCTCCGCGAGGTTCTTCGCCGCGTGGGCGAAGGGCGACGCGACGACCGCCGCCTCGTACACCGACTTCCCCGACGCCGCGCGCACCGTGCTGTCCTCCTACGGGCAGGACGCGCACATCGGCCAGGTGAGGATCACACCGGGCGCCGCCGACGGGACCACCGTCCCCTTCTCGGTCACGGCCACCGTCTCCTTCGACGGCAAGTCCGCGCCGCTCGCCTACCGCAGCCGGCTGACCGTCGTGCGCGGCACCAACAGCCACCGGCCGCTGGTCGACTGGCGGCCCGAAGTCGTCCACCCCGGCCTGGAGAGGGGCGACACCCTGGTCACCGGGGCCTCCGCCGCCCCGCCCATCGAGGCCGTCGACCGCCACGGCGCCGTGCTGACCAAGGACAAGTACCCCTCGCTCGGGCCGATCCTGGACCAGCTGCGGGCCAAGTACGGCGACAAGGCGGGCGGCACCCCGGCCGTCGAGCTGAGCATCCGCCACGAGGACACCAACGCCGCCGAGACCCCGCTCCTCACCCTCGCCGAGGGCAAGGCGGGCAAGCTGCGCACCACGCTCAGCGCGAGCGCCCAGGCGGTGGCCGAGCAGGCGGTGCAGAAGTACCCCGAGTCCTCGGTGGTGGCCGTCAAGGCGTCCACCGGCGAGGTGCTCGCCGTCGCCAACCACCGCGACGACGCCTTCAACGCGGCGTTCCTCGGACAGCTCGCCCCCGGCTCCACCATGAAGATCGTCACCGCCGCCGCCCTCATCGACAACGGCCTCACCCGGGCGAGCGGCCCCGCACCGTGCCCGGACGACGTGCTGTGGGAGGGCCAGACCTTCCACAACCTCCAGGGCATGAAGCCGAACGAGCACGCCACCCTCGCCGAGAGTTTCGCCCGCTCCTGCAACACCGCCTTCATCAAGTTCACCCCCAGGCTGAAGGTGGACTCCCTGACCCGCGAGGCCCAGGACCGCTTCGGCCTCGGCCGGGACGACTGGAAGACCGGTATCCCGTCCTACGACGGCTCGGTGCCCGCCGTCAGCGGCCCCGACCGCGCCGCCAACATGATCGGCCAGGGCCAGGTGCAGATGAGCCCGCTGAACATGGCCTCGGTGACCGCCACCGCGCTCACCGGCCGCTTCCGGCAGCCGATCCTCGTCGCGCAGAGCCTGGACGGCCGCGAACTCGCCACCGCCCAGGGGCTGCCGGCCGGCACCTCGGCCCAGCTGCGACAGATGATGCGCCGCACCGCCACCACCGGCACCGGCGCGGTCGCGATGTCGGGGCTGCGCGGCGACATCGGCGCCAAGACCGGCTCCGCCGAGGTCGACGGGCAGGACAAGTCCAACAGCTGGTTCACCGGCTACCGCGACGGCGTCGCGGCCGCCGCGATGACCCAGGAGGGCGGCCACGGCGGCGACGCGGCCGGCCCGATCGTGGCGGCGGTCCTGCGCGCGACGGGCTGAGCCGACTCCCGCAAGCCTGCCGCCGGTCGCCGTACGGGCCGTTGGGCCGGTCGGCTCTGCGGGCGTGCGACGGCGAGGTGATTGTCGCAGGTTGGCTACGGTCGCCCGATCGTCGCCGACCTGCCCCGACGGGACCCTAGGCTGGTCGCCGTCGTCGCGTCCGCGCGGCCGTGCCCGCACGAGGACGACGGCAGCACGGGCGGCGGGGGCCCTGGATCGCGGAGGACGGAAGGCAGTGGGCAAGAGAAGGCGCGTCGCCGAGCGACGGAACAAACGGCCGGCCCTGATCGGCGGACTGGTCGCCGTGGTCGTCGGCGGCGCCGGCATCGGCGCCTACGCGCTGTACGGCGGCGGCGCCGAGGCCGAGGGCCACACCGCGTCCGCGGGAACCGTCGAGAAGGTGAAGACCGGCCCGCTGACGGCGGTCGAGGTGCAGACCGCCGCAGGACGGTTCCTGACGGCCTGGCAGCAGGGCCGGCCGGCCGAGGCCGCCGCGGCGACCAGCGACTCGGCGGCGGCCACCGCCCTGCTGACCGAGTACGCCAAGGACGCCCACCTCACGAACGTCGCGGTGACCGAGGGCACGCCCAGCGGCGGCAAGGTACCGTTCTCCGTCAAGGCGACGGTGGCGTACCGGGGCGTGACCGCGCCGCTCGCCTACGACAGCGCGCTGACCGTCGTACGCCGCGACGCCGACGGCGCGCCGGTCGTGGACTGGCACCCGGCCGTCGTCCACCCCGACCTCAGGGACGGCGACAAGCTCGTCACCGGCGAGTCCGGCACCCCGCCGGTCACGGCCCTGGACCGGGACGGCCACGAACTGACCACCGCCGCCTACCCCTCGCTGGGGTCGGTGCTGGACGGGCTGCGCGAGAAGTACGGCAAGACCGCCGGCGGCAGGGCGGGCGTCGAACTGCGCATCGTGCGCGGCGCGGCGGCGAAGAAGGCCAAGCTGTCCGACAAGACGCTCGCCGAGCTGAGCAAGGGCACGCCGGGCACCGTCCGCACGACGCTGAGCCCCGCCCTCCAGGCCGAGGCCGAGCGGCAGGTCGCCCGGCGGGAGCGGTCCGCCGTCGTCGTCCTGCGGCCCTCCACCGGCGAGATCCTGGCGGTGGCCAACGCCGGGCGCGGCTTCGACACCGCCCTCCAGGGCTCCCTCGCGCCCGGCTCCACGATGAAGGTCATCACCTCGTCGCTGCTGATCGAGAAGAAGCTCGCGTCGGCGGACAAGCAGCACCCGTGCCCGAAGACGTTCACCTACGGCGGCTGGGAGTTCCACAACGACGACGACTTCGAGATCAAGGAAGGCACGTTCAAGGCGAGCTTCGCCCGCTCCTGCAACACCGCCTTCATCAGCCAGGCGGGCAAGCTGAAGAACGACGACCTGACCCGCCAGGCCCAGGAGGTGTTCGGGCTGTCGCGGGACAACTGGTCGATCGGGGTGCCCTCCTTCGACGGTGCGGTGCCGGTGCAGTCGGCGGCCCAGATGGCGGCCTCGCTCATCGGGCAGGGCGGGGTGCGGATGAACCCGCTGAACATGGCGTCGGTGGCGGCCACGGTGAAGACCGGGACCTTCCACCAGCCGTACCTGGTCTCGCCGTCGGTGGACCACCGCAAGCTCGCCACCGCCTCGCGCACCCTGTCCGCGGACACGCTCGCCCAGCTGCGCGAGCTGATGCGCTACACCGCCCAGTCCGGCACGGCCGCCGAGGCGATGGCCGGCCTCGGCCCGGACTACGGCGCGAAGACCGGCTCCGCCGAGGTGGACGGGCAGAAGAAGCCCAACGGCTGGTTCACCGCCTACCGCGGCGACCTCGCCGCGGCGGGCGTCGTCCAGGCCGGCGGCCACGGCGGCGACACGGCGGGCCCGATCGTGGCGGCCCTGCTGAAGAAGGGCTGACCCTCCAGGGCGCCGGGGAGAGCGGGGCCGGCGACCACCGGCCCCGCCCGGCCGCTGCCGGGCTGCTACCGCGCCGCTACGGGTGCGCCGCCGGCGTCACCTGCCCGCCGCTGCCCGCGTCACCGGTGCGCCACCGCCGGCGTCTCCGCCGCCGTGTACGTCCGCCGCAGGAACCGCGTCAGCGTCCTCGTCTCGAACTGCACCACCGACACGCCCCGCGCGGAGTGGAACTCGACCACGGCCTGGACCCGCCCGCACGGCCACACCCGCACCTCACCGGTGCCGGTGGGGGCCCGCAGCCCCTGTTCGAGCAGCGAGCGGGAGAACGTCCACTCGTGCCGGTCGGGCAGTCTGACCTGGACCGACCGGGGCTCATCGGGGTCGTAGCGCAGGACGACCGGTACGGCGCCGGGATCCTCCCGCAGATCGTCGTCGGTGACTATGTGGGCTCGTGCGTACTGTTCGACTACCGGCATCGGACGACCCCTTACGCTCTGTGACCCCCACGAAAGCTGCCTGTCCTCGCTCCTCCCCGTTCTCTCCAATGTCGCACATTTCCCGGAGAGCGCTTCCCGAACCATCGGCGGCCAAAGGCACTCATCGCGCGTACCCACTGCTCGGCGGGGCACTCCGCCACAGTTCACGACGCCCTCGCTCTTGCAACCTGTTCGCAACTGCCCGCTATCCTCGAACGGTGCATGTGCCTGACGGATTCATCAACGCCCCCACCTCCGCCGCCGCCGGTGTGGTAGCCGCCGGCGCCCTAGCCGTGAGCCTGCGCGGCGCCCGCCGGGAACTCGACGAGCGGACCGCGCCCCTGGCCGGTCTCGTCGCCGCGTTCATCTTCGCCGTGCAGATGCTCAACTTCCCCGTCGCGGCCGGCACCAGCGGCCACCTCCTCGGCGGCGCCCTCGCGGCGATACTCGTGGGCCCCTACACCGGGGTCCTGTGCGTGTCCGTGGTCCTGCTGATGCAGGGCATCCTCTTCGCCGACGGCGGCCTGACCGCACTCGGCGTCAACATCACCGACATGGCGATCACGACGACCGTCGTCGCGTACGCCGTCTTCCGCGGCCTGGTGAAGGTGCTGCCGCGCCGCCGCCGCTCGGTGACCGCCGCCTCGTTCGCCGCCGCGCTGCTGTCGGTCCCGGCCGCCGCGCTGGTCTTCACGCTGATCTACGCGATCGGCGGCACCACCGACGTGTCCATCGGCAAGGTCGCCACCGCCATGATCGGCGTGCACGTCCTCATCGGCATCGGCGAGGCCGCGATCACCGCGCTCACGGTCGGCGCCGTGATCGCCGTGCGCCCCGACCTGGTGTACGGCGCGCGCGGCCTGGAGCAGCGCCTCAAGCTGCGGGTCAACGGCGAACTGGTCGACGCGCCCGTCCCGGCCGCCGCGCTCCCCCGAGCTCTCGACTCCGCTCGAGCGGGGAGGCGCCCCCATCACCGCAAGCTGTGGATCACCGGCCTGGTCACCTCCCTGATCCTGGCCGGCTTCGTCAGCTTCTACGCCTCCGCCAACCCCGACGGCCTGGAGAAGGTCGCCCACGACAAGGGCATCGACCAGAAGGAGAAGCCGCACGCGAGCGCGGACTCCCCGCTCGCCGACTACGGGGTGAAGGACATCTCCGACGCCCGGCTGTCCGGCGGCCTCGCGGGCGTGATCGGCGTCGGCGTCACCGTCGTCGTCGGCAGCACCGTCTTCTGGGTGGTCCGCCGACGCCGTACGGACTCCGACGCCCCCGGGTCCTCCGTCTCGCAGGCCGCCTGAGATGGGAGCCGGGCACGCCCATCGGCTGTACCGGCACGGGCACTCGCCCGTGCACGGACTGCCGGCGCACACGAAGCTCGCCGCGGCCTTCGCCTTCGTCGTGGTCGTGGTGTCCACCCCGCGCGAGGCGATGTGGGCGTTCGCCCTGTACGCCGTGCTGCTGGCCGCGGTCGCCGCGGCGGCCCGGGTGCCGGCCGGCTTCCTGCTGAAGCGGCTGCTGATCGAGGTGCCGTTCGTCGCGTTCGCGGTGCTCATGCCGTTCGCCGCCGAGGGCGAGCGGGTGCACGTCCTCGGGCTGTCGCTGAGCGTGAACGGCCTGTGGGGCGCCTGGAACGTGCTCGCCAAGGGCACGCTCGGCGTCGCCGGGTCCGTGCTGCTGGCCGCCACCACGGAACTGCGCGAGCTGCTGCTCGGTCTCCAGCGGCTCAAGCTGCCCCCGCTGCTGGTGCAGATCGCCTCCTTCATGATCCGCTACGGCGACGTCATCACCGACGAGATGCGGCGCATGCGGATCGCCCGCGAGTCCCGCGGCTTCGAGGCGCGCGGTGTGCGCCACTGGGGGGTGCTCGCCAAGTCGGCGGGCGCGCTGTTCATCCGTTCCTACGAGCGCGGCGAGCGGGTCCACCTGGCCATGGTCAGCCGCGGCTACGCCGGTTCGATGCCGGTCATCGACGAGGTGACCGCCTCCCGGGCGCAGTGGTCGTACGCACTGGCCCTCCCCTGTGCCGCGCTCGTCGTCTGTCTGCTGGGATGGGTCCTGTGACTGCTTCTCTCGAGGTCTCGGGCCTCGCCTTCGCCTACCCCGACGGACACCAGGCCCTGTTCGGCGTGGACTTCGCCATCGAGCGCGGTGAGCGGGTGGCGCTGCTCGGCCCGAACGGCGCCGGCAAGACCACCCTGGTGCTGCATCTGAACGGCATCCTCGGCGGCGGCGCCGGCACGGTGACGGTGGCCGGGCTGCCGGTCGGCAAGCGGCACATGGCCGAGATCCGGCAGAAGGTCGGCATCGTCTTCCAGGACCCCGACGACCAGCTGTTCATGCCGACCGTGCGCGAGGACGTGGCGTTCGGTCCGGCGGCGGCCGGTGTGAAGGGGCCGGAGCTGGAGGCGCGGGTGCGCACCGCCCTGGAGCGGGTGGGCATGGACGGGTTCGCCGACCGCCCGCCGCACCATCTCTCCTTCGGGCAGCGCCGCCGGGTGGCGGTGGCGACCGTCCTCGCCATGGAGCCGGAGATCCTGGTCCTGGACGAGCCCTCGTCCAACCTGGACCCGGCCTCGCGCCGCGAACTTGCCGACATCCTGCGCTCGTTGGACGTGACCGTGCTGATGGTCACGCACGACCTGCCGTACGCGCTCGAACTGTGCCCGCGCGCGCTGGTCCTCAGCGACGGGGTGATCGCGGCGGACGGCCCGACCGGCGAACTCCTCTCCGACGACGCCCTGATGCGCGCCCACCGCCTGGAGCTGCCGTTCGGCTTCGACCCGCGCTCGGTGACGGCCCGCACCTGAGTCCCGGCCGTCCTGCCCGCCCCGAGGAATCGCAGGCGGCGCGCCCGTGTTCCACTCACTGTCGCAGGCCTAGGGCGGCCGCGGGTGACGAGTGGTGAGTGACGGGAGCAGGGACGTGAGCGCGAGCGTGGACGTGCACGGCACGGTGGCCGAGGGCTTCGAGCCGGTCGGGGAAGCGTTCGCGGAGAACTTCGCCGCCCGCGGCGAGCGCGGCGCGGCGGTCGCCGTCTACCGCGGCGGGCGCCGGGTCGTGGACCTGTGGGCCGGTACGCGGGACGTGGACGGCGCCGAGGGCGCGCCGCGCTGGGAGCGGGGCACCGCGCAGATCGTGCGCTCGGCCACGAAGGGCGTCGCCGCCGCCGTGCTCCTGCTGCTGCACCAGCGCGGGGAGCTGGACCTGGACGCGCCGGTGGGCGCGTACTGGCCCGAGTACAAGGCGGCCGGCAAGGAGCGCACGCGGGTGTGGCACCTGCTCGCCCACCGGGCGGGCGTGCCCGCCCTCGACGTGCCGCTCACCCCGGCCGAGGCCGCCGATCCGGCGCGCGGCGCGCGGGCGGTGGCCGCGCAGGCGCCGGCCTGGGAGCCGGGCACGGACCACGGCTACCACGCCCAGACCTACAGCTGGCTGACGGACGGGCTGGTCCGGCGGTTGACCGGGCGAAGCATCGGCGAGCAGATCGCGGCGGAGATAGCCGGGCCGCTCGGCGCGGACCTGTGGGTCGGGCTGCCCGAGACCGAGCGCGCCCGGGTCGGACGGGTGGGCCGCGTGGAGCCGCCGGCCACGGAGAACGGCGGCCTGCGGACCAGGCCCAAGCGCGCGGTCGCCGAGGCCTACGCCGACCCGGACTCCCTCACCAGCCGGTCCTTCGGCGCGATCACCCCGCACGCCGACGAGAACGACCCGGCGTACCGGGCGGCCGTGCTGCCCGCCTCCAACGGCATCGCCACCGCCGACGGCCTGGCCCGCTTCTACGCCTCCCTGATCGGCGAAGTGGACGGCGGCACGCGCCTGTTCACGCCGCAGACCCTGGAGCGGGCGCGCACCGAGGCCTCGGCGGGAGCGGACCGCGTCCTCGTCGTCCCCACCCGCTTCGGCCTCGGCTACATGCTGCACGGCGGCGCCTCACCGCTGCTCGCCCCGGGCTCCTTCGGCCACCCCGGCCGCGGCGGCGCCCTGGGCTTCGCCGACCCGGAGTCGGGCATCGCCTTCGGCTACGTCACCAACGGCTTCCGCACCAATGTGACGGCGGACCCAAGAGCGCAGGCGCTGGTCCGGGCGGTACGGACCGCGACGACGGCCTAGCCGCCCCGCGGCCGCACCGCCCGGCCCGCGGTGGTCCGTCCGGTCACATGTGGATCGGCTGGGAGGTGCGGCCCGAGGCCTCGTCGATCTCGCCGTGCGCCTTGGTGAGCAGTTGCTCGGCGAGTTCGTTGAGGGCGCGGGCGCCTGCGATCTCCTCGCCGATCCGCGGCTGGTTGGAGTCGGTGCGGTGGCGGCTGGCCGTGCCGTGCGCGCGGACCGCGCTGCCGTCGGGCAGACGGACCATCGCCGCGGCTTTGGTGTGCTGGTCGTCCTCCTTGAACTCCAGCTCCACGTGCCAGCCCACTGCGGTCTTCATCGTGTCCATCGCCATGTCCATCACCTCCGGAGCACCTGTTTCCAGGGTGCTCCTTTCCGCACCGCCGCGCAGCGTCGGGCACGGCCGTGAACACCGCCGTGACCGCGCCGATCGGCGGTCCGCAGCCGGAGACCAGCGGGAAGGCGACGAGCTTGTCCGGGATGCGGTGCGCGAGGGCTTGCAGCAGGCGTGGGTGACCGCCGCCGGCAGGACGGCGGCGGCCGGCGGCGTCACGAGGTCCGCTCGCGCACGTCCGCGAGGGTGGCGCCGGCGTGGGCGACGAGGTCCGCGGGCGCGATCGGGAAGACGGTGTACGGCGTTCCGGCCGCCGCCCACACGACGTCATGCGCGAGCAGGGACCGGTCGGCGAGGACACGGGTCCGGGTCCGGTGCCCGAAGGGCGGCACGCCGCCGATGGCGTACCCGGTGGTCTCCCGGACGACGTCGGCCCTCGCCCGGGTGACCTTCCCGGCCCCGAGCTGCTCCCGCACCCGCTCGAGGTCCACCCGCGAGGCCCCGTCCATGAGGACGAGCACGGGCTCCTGGTCGGCGGCGAAGACGAGCGACTTGCAGATCTGGCTCAGCTCGCACCCGACGGCCGCGGCGGCCTCGGCGGCGGTCCGGGTCGCCTCCGGGAACCGCCGGGTCCGCGCGAGCAGATCGTCGAGCCCGAGCCCCCGGAGGGCCTCGGCGAAACGGGGGTGCGCTCCGGACCCCCCGGCGTCGGTGTCGGCCGCGGTCGTCATACCGGCACGGTACGTCATCGGCGGGGCGCGCTCGCGCGGTTTCCCCGTCCGGTCGCCCGCCGCCGGGCCGCGGGGCCGGAGGCCGCCGGACACCGTGCCCGTCGGGCGGGGGACGCGTTCCGGCACGAGGTGCGCCCCGGCCCCCTGCACGGCCGGACGGCCGGTGAGCGACCCGTGCGGGTCCTCACCGGCCGTTCGGTGCGGGCGGCGCCGAGGATCAGGCGGGGACCAGTTCGCGGTCCTCGTCGGCGTCCTTCTCGCGCAGGCCCTCGCCCTCCACGTCGACGTTGGGCAGGGCGCGGTCCAGCCAGGCCGGCAGCCACCAGGCGCGGCGGCCGAGCAGGGCCAGGACCGCCGGGACGATGGCCATGCGGACGACGAACGCGTCGAAGAAGACCGCGATCGCCAGGCCGAAGCCGATCATCTTGATCATCGCCTCGCTGGAGCCGATGAAGCCGGAGAAGACGGCGATCATGATGACCGCGGCGGCCGTCACGACCCGCGCGCCGTGCCGGAAGCCGGTCACGACCGCCTGGGTCGCCTTCTCGCCGTGGACGTACGCCTCGCGCATCCGGGTCACGAGGAACACCTCGTAGTCCATCGCGAGGCCGAAGACCACGCCCACCATGAAGATCGGCATCATCGACATGACCGGCCCGGTCTGCTCGACGCCCATCAGGCCGGACAGCCAGCCCCACTGGAAGACCGCGACGACGGCGCCGAGCGCGGCCAGCACCGACAGCAGGAAGCCGAGGGCCGCCTTCAGCGGGACCAGGATCGAGCGGAAGACCACGATCAGAAGCAGGAAAGCGAGGCCGACGACCAGCGCCAGATACGGGACCAGGGCGTCGTTCAGCTTCTGCGACACGTCGATGTTCATGGCCGTGGAGCCGGTGACCAGGATCTCGGCGTCCGTCTTGGCCTTGATGTCTCCGCCCGCGCCGCGGATGGCGTGGACCAGGTCCTCGGTGGTGGTGGAGGACGGCTTGGAGTTCGGGACGACGGTGATCGTCGCGGTGTCGCCGGCCTTGTTGGGCTGCGGCGGGGTGACGGTGACGACGTCCTTGAGACCCTTGATCTCGTCGCTCACCTCGGTGAAGGCGGTCTTCGGGCGGGCGCTGTCCTTGGCGTCGACGACGACCATCAGCGGGCCGTTGAAGCCGGGGCCGAAGCCCTCGGAGAGCAGGTCGTAGGCGCGGCGCTGGGTGGTGGAGACGGGCTGCGAACCGTCGTCGGGCAGGCCCAGCTCCAAGGACGCGGCCGGGACGGCGGCGGCGCCCAGGCCGACCACGCCGAGCAGCAGCACGGCGACGGGCCGGCGGACCACGAAGCTCGCCCAGCGGGTGCCCATGTTGGGGCGGGCCGGCTTCTTCGCGGCGCGGCCGCCGCCGAGCAGCTTGCTCTTCTCACCGGCCGGCTTGACCCGGCGGCCGGCGTAGCCGAGCAGCGCCGGGATCATGGTGAGGGCGATGAGGACGGCGATGACGACCGTGCCGGCCGCCGCGATGCCCATCTTCGTCAGCATCGGGATGTTGACGACGGACAGACCGACCAGGGCGATGACGACGGTGAGACCGGCGAAGACCACCGCGGAGCCGGCGGTGCCGACCGCGCGGCCGGCCGCGTCCTCGCGGGTGCGGCCCTCGGCCAGTTCGGCGCGGTAGCGGGAGACGATGAACAGCGCGTAGTCGATGCCGACCGCGAGGCCGATCATCGAGGCCAGGGTGGAGGTGGTGGTGCCCAGGTCGAGGGCGCTGGCCAGGGCGGTGACCGTGGAGACGCCGATGCCGACGCCGATGATCGCGGTCAGCAGCGGCAGCCCGGCCGCCAGCAGCGAACCGAAGGTGATGACGAGGACGACGGCCGCGATGGCGATGCCGATGATCTCGGTGGCGCCGGTCTCGGGCGCGGCGTTGAGCGCGTCACCGCCGATCTCCACCGTGAGCCCGGCCTTGCGCGCGTGGTCCGCGGCGTCCTCCAGCGCGGTGCGGGAGGAGTCCTCCAGCTCCATGCCGGAGACCTTGTACTTCACCGACGCGTACGCGATCGTGCCGTCCTTGCTGACCGCGTGACCGGTGTAGGGGTCGGCGACGGAGGCCACCTCGGAACCGCCGGTCAGCTCCTTGACCGTCTTGTTCACGGTCGCCTTGGTGCCGGCGTCGGTCATCTTCTGGCCGGCCGGCGCCTTGAACACCACGCGCGCGGTGGCGCCGTCGGCGCTCGCGCCCGGGAAACGCTGTTCCAGCAGGTCGAAGGCCTTCTGCGCCTCGGTGCCGGGGATGGAGAAGGACGTGTTGCCCGCGGCGGGCGCGGAGGCCGCGCCGACGCCGGCGAGCGTCAGCAGCGCCACCCAGATCAGGGCGACGAAGTGCCGTCGCCTGAAGGCGAGGCGGCCTAGTTTGTACAGGAACGTGGCCACTTGGGCGTACTCCCGGTCAGGTCGTTGGGTGGAACTGGGCAGGGGTGATCAGCCCGACGACGTGAGCGGTGACGTCAGAGGGTGGGCTTGCTGGGGAGGGGTGTCAGGAGGTGGGCGCGCCGAGGGCGGGGAGGACCACGGCGTCGATGTACGAACGGAGGAAGTCCTGGGTGGGCGGCTGATCCTCCATCAGCGCGCGGACGACGAACCCGCCGGCCATCATGTGCACCACGAAGTCGAGTGCCGGACAGTCCGCCCGGACCTCGCCCCGGTCCACGGCGCGTCGCACCAGGCGGTTGAAGGCGGCCGTCTCGGGCTCGATGAGCTGTTCCCGGAAGGCCTGCCGGAGATCGGGGTTGTTGTGCACCGCCATGGCCAGGCCCCGCATCAGCGCGGAGTTCTGCTCCATGGTGCAGTCGTCCTCCCGGGCGACCAGGGCGTGCAGATCGCCGCGGAGGGATCCGGTGTCGGTGCCGTCGAACGTGCTGGGCTTGTCGTGCCGGACGGCCCGGACCACCAGTTCGGCCTTGCCGCCCCACTGGCGGTAGAGCGTGGCCTTGCTGGACCGGGTGCGGGCGGCGACGGCGTCCATGGTGAGGGCGTCGTAGCCGACCTCGCGGAGCAGGTCGAGCACGGCCGCGTACAGCTCGGCCTCGCGCTCGGGCGTGAGCCGGCTCCGACGCGTGGTCGCCACCTCGGTCATCCCGCCCGCCCTTCCTGTCCGCTCCGGCCGCGCCGGACGATGCTGTTCCGTACGTCACGAATGTAGCGCACGGCGCGAGCGAAACGAAACAGTTTCGTACGTGGGGTGGGTCACGTCTGTCGGTTCGACATAAGGGCGGCAGGCGGCGACACGAGGTGCCGGACTCCGGTGCGGTGGAGGGCCCCAAGCTTGCGGTGCGGGCGGGCGCCGGGCCTGCGCTGCGGTGGAGACGCCGGAGCCCGGTGCGACAGGGGCGCCCGGCCTGCCGGCGCGACACGGGTCACCGGGCTCCGGTTACGGCGGGGGTCGCCGGGCTCGCACTGCGGTGGGTGCCGGGGTCCGTGCGGTGGGGGTGCTCGGGCTCCCGGTGCCGCTCGGGCCGCCGGGAATCCGGCGCGGCACGGGTCGCCGCGTTCCCGGCGCGGCCTGGCCGCCGCGTCTCCCAGCGCGGCACGAGTTGCTGCGCTCCGTCGCCGGGCGAAGCATGGATTGGTGAGTTATCTGCGCCTGCCGCACCTCAGCGGCGACCTGTTGTGCTTCGTGGCCGAGGACGATCTCTGGCTGGCCCCGCTGGACGGAGCGGACCGGGCCACGCGGCTCACCGTGGACCGCACCAAGACCGGGCACCCCCGCTTCTCCCCCGACGGCCGCCACATCGCGTACACCACCTGGCGCAGCCTCGCGCCGGAGATCCATCTCGTACCGGTGGACGGCGGACCGGGCCGGCAGCTGTCGTACTGGGGCAGCTCCGACACGCGGGTGTGCGGCTGGTCGCCGCCCGACGAGATCGGCAACACCGAGATCCTCGCCGTCACCTCACAGGGCGAGCCGTTCTCGTACTTCACCTGGGCCTACAAGGTCGCCACCGACGGCTCCCCCGGCCGCAAACTGCCCTGGGGCCCGGTCTCCGACCTCCAGGCCGCCGACGTGGACGGCGAGCGCAAGAGCCTGCTGCTGACCGGCACCCCGCCGCACGAGCCGGCCTCCTGGAAGCGCTACCGGGGCGGTGCGACGGGACGGCTGTGGCTGCACGGGCAGCGGCTGCTGCCCGACCTCGGCGGCCATCTGGCCTGCCCCATGTTCGTCGGCGGCCGGATCGCCTTCCTCTCCGACCACGAGGGCGTGGGCAACCTCTACTCGTGCGCCTACGACGGCTCCGACCTGCGCCGGCACACCGACCACGACGCCTTCTACGCCCGGCACGCGGCGAGCGACGGAAGCCGGGTGGTGTACCAGTGCGCGGGGGAACTGTGGCTGGTGGACGACCTGTCCCCGGACTCCGAGCCGCGCAGGCTGGAGGTACGGCTGAGCGGGCCGCGGGCGGGGCGGCGCCCCTATCCGGTGCCGGCCGCGCAGCACGTGGACGGCATCTCGGTCGACGAGACGGGCCGGGCCAGCGCGGTCGTCGTCCGCGGCTCGCTGTACTGGCTGACGCACCGGGACGGACCGGCCCGCACGATCAGCGACACGCCAGGTGTACGGGTCCGGCTGCCGGAGATGCTCGGGGCGAGCGGGCGGATCGCCTACGTCACCGACGCCGACGGCGAGGACGCCGTCGAGATCGCCGACCTGCCGCGCGCCACCGGCTCGCACCCGCCGCGGCGGCTCGCCTCCGGGGAACTCGGCCGCGTCCTGGAGATGGTCTCCGACCCGGACGGCGAACGCCTGGCCGTCGCCGCCCACGACGGCCGCCTCCTCCTGGTCGACGTCTCGGAGGAGAGGGAGGACGCCGGCGGCGTGGGGGACCTCCTCCGGACGGGGGAGGGCGGGGAGGGAGCCGGTGGGGGCGGCGCCTCCGGCGGGGGTGACGCCGGCACCCCCGAACCCCCGGGCGGAGCCCAACCTCCCGCCGGTGCCGACACCGCCACGCCCCCCGGCGCAGCCGGCACCCCTGACGCCCCCGGCGAAGCCCGGCCCCCCGGCGAGGCGGACACACCCGCGGCTCCCGGCGAAGCCGAAGCGGCGGAGGCCCCTGCCGGAGGCGACACCGCCACGCCCCCCGGCGCAACCGTGCCCCCCGCCGCTCCCCCCGGAGGGCTCGTCACCGAGTTGGTGCGGTCGGAGAACGGGCCCGTGCGGGATCTCGCGTTCTCGCCGGACGGGGCCTGGGTCACCTGGTCCCACCCCGGCATCGGCCGCTCGCTGCGGCAGATCAGGATGGCCCGCATCAAGGACCGCACGGTCATCGACGTCACCGACGGCCGCTTCGAGGACGAGAACCCCGTCTTCACCCGCGACGGCCGCTACCTCGCCTTCCTCTCCTGGCGCGGCTTCGACCCGGTGTACGACGTGCACACCGGCGACCTGTCCTTCCCGCTCGGCTGCAAGCCCTACCTGGTCCCCCTCTCCTCCGCGACCCCCTCCCCCTTCGCCCTGACCCCCGAGGGCCGCCCCGCGGCCGGTGGTCTCGACCCGGTGGAGGACGAGGAGACCGGCGAACCGGGCGCGGTGACGGTCGAGGTGGAGGGGCTGGAGAGCCGGGTGACCCCGTTCCCGGTCACCGCATCCAAGTACTCCGCGCTGCACCCCGTCGCCGGCGGCGGCCTGGTCTGGCTGCGCTGGCCCATCTCCGGCGCGCTGGGCGAGACGTTCGCCAACCCCAACGACATGACCGGCCGCCCCACGCTGGAGCACTTCCACATCAGCAAGGCGAAGAAGTCCGAACTCGTCAGCCACCTCGACTGGTTCACGGTCAGCGGCGACGGCACCCGGCTGGTCGTCGTGGACGAGGGCGACCTGCGCGCGGTCCCCTCCACCGAGCTGGGCGACAGCGACACCACGACCTGGATCGACACCCGCCGCATCCTGCACACCGTCGACCCGCCCGCCGAGTGGCGGCAGGCGTACGAGGAGGCGGGCCGGATCGTCCGCGACTACTTCTGGGACCCGGGGATGTGCGGCATCGACTGGGACGGTGTGCTCGCGCAGTACCGCCCGCTGGTCGAACGCGTCGCCTCCCCCGACGAGTTCGCCGACCTGCTGCGCGAGGTCCTCGGCGAACTCGGCACCTCGCACGCCTACGTCGCGGCCGCCCGGCGCAACGAGGGCCCGCCGCACTACCAGCGCTGGCAGGGCCTGCTCGGCGCCGACCTGGTGCGCCGCGACGCCGGCTGGGTGGTCAGGCGCATCCTGCCCGGTGACTCCTCCGACTCCCGCGCCCGCTCCCCGCTGGCCGGTGCCGGCATCCGCGACGGCGCGGTGCTGACCCACGTGGACGGCCGCCCGGTGGATCCGGTGACCGGACCGTTCCCGCTGCTGGCCGGGGCCGGCGCCACGACGGTGGAGCTGACGTTCACGGCGGCGGCGGGCGAGGGGCCTTCCCGCCGGGTCGCGATCGTCCCGCTGGTCGACGACCGGCCGCTGCGCTACCAGGACTGGGTGTCCAAACGCCGCGCGGTGACGCGGGAGTTGAGCGACGGCCGGTGCGGCTACCTGCACATCCCGGACCTCGGCGGCTCGGGCTGGGCGCAGTTCAACCGGGACGTGCGCATGGAGATGTCCCGGCCGGCGCTGATCGTGGACGTGCGCGGCAACGCGGGCGGCCACATCAGCGAGCTGGTCATCGAGAAGCTGACCCGTACGATCCTCGGCTGGGACCTGACCCGCAACGCCGAGCCGGTGTCCTACGCCTCGAACGCGCCGCGCGGGCCCATCGTCGCCCTCGCCGACGAGGCGACCTCGTCCGACGGCGACATGATCACGGCGGCGATCAAGCTGCTGAAGCTCGGTCCGGTGGTCGGCCAGCGCACCTGGGGCGGCGTGGTCGGGATGACCGGCCGGCACCGGCTCGGCGACGGCACGGTGATCACGGTGCCGATGAACGCGGCGTGGTTCGACGCGTACGGCTGGTCCGTCGAGAACCATGGCGTGGCCCCCGACGTGGAGAGCCTGCGCACCCCGCTGGACTGGGCCGAGGGCCGCCACCGCGAGATGGACGACGCGATCGAACTCGCCCTGGAACTCCTGTCGTCCAACCCCCCGGCCACCCCGCCCACCTACGCCGACACCCCGAACCTCGCCCGCCCCCACCTCCCCCCACGCCCCGGGGCCGGGTCCGAGTGAACGGCCTGCACCGCTGCCACAGCTGCGGGCAGGCGTTCCGCGGCACGGCGAAACGCGGGGCACCCGGAGGAACTCGGGTGCCCCGCGCCGTCCCGGCCAGGCCAGGCCGAGCAGAGTGTCGGACCTACCGCTTAGCGGTCGAAGTCCTCACCGATGCGCTCGTCCAGCTCGTCGTGCGTGTCACTGATGCCCTGACGCGCCCGCTCGCCCTGCTGCGACGCCCGCTGACCGGCCTTCTGACGGGCCTCACCGGCCCGCTCACGGCCCTGCTGCTGACCCTGCTGCTGGCCCTGGCGGGCCTTCTGCTGCATCTGCTCGGCCTGACCCTGGGTCTTGTCCTTCATGCCCATGCTGTTTCACTCCCGTGTGGGTGAGTCGATCCCCAAGTGGGTGAGGGGATCGGGCTCGACCAGATTCACACGCGTGGTGACCCTCCGCATGTCGATCAACGACGGTGCGTGACCCCCGTACTCCGCTCCTGCTCGTCGGCCGCGCCCCCCGCCCCGACGAGCCCGGTCCGCATCCCGCTCAGCCGGTCCGCGAACCGTCGCATCTCCCGCTGCCCCACGGTGCCGATGACGGCCGGCAGATAGCCGCGCACGCTCTGCATCCCGCGCAGCCACCACTGCCCGTACACATGGCTGGAGCGCCGCTCGATGCCGTCCACGATCCGGTCCACGGCCGGACCGAGCGGGTAGGTCTTGTTGGACGGCCACGGCAGCCGCTGGCGCAACTCCCGCATCACGTCGTCCTGGTCGGCCCCGCGCACCATGTCGGTGTCGGTCCAGGACAGGTACGCGACGCCCACCCGCACGCCCTGGTGGCCGACTTCGGCACGCAGGCTGTGCGCGTACGCCTCCACGCCGGACTTGGAGGCGCAGTACGCCGACATCATCGGCGCCGGGGTCATCGCGGCGAGCGAGGCGACCTGGAGCAGATAGCCCCGGCTCTCGGTGAGCGCGGGCAGGAACGCCCGGCCGGTGACCGCCGAGCCGATCAGGTTGACCTCGATCACCCGCCGCCAGGCCTCCGGGTCGGAGTCGACGAACGGACCGCCGGTCGCCACACCGGCGTTGGCGACGACGATGTCCACCCGCCCGAAGCGTTCCTCGACCTCCGTCGCGACCCGGGCCATCGCCTCGTGGTCGGTGACGTCGGCGTGCCAGTGAGCGCTCTCGGTGTGCAGCCGGTCGGAGACCTGCTTGAGCGCGTCCGGCTCCAGTCCGACCAGCGCCACCTTCACGCCCCGCGCGGACAGCTTGCGCGCGAGCAGCTCGCCGACGCCCCGCGCGGCGCCCGTGACGACCGCTACCTGCCCCTCCAGGCTGACCCTGCTCATGCGCCCTCTCCGATCCGTGCGTCGTCGATCCGTACGTCGTCGTTGTCGTTGCCGCCGCCGTTCGCGCTGTCCGCGCCACGGGGGCCGGCGTACTCGGCGACCAGCTCGCGGATCCTCGCGGTGATCGCCTCCGGCGCCTCCATGGGCGTCATGTGGCCGAGGCCGGGCAGCTCGGTCAGGCCGACGCACTGCGGCAGCGCGGCGGCCAGCGCGCGGGCGTGCACCGGCGGGGTGAGCCGGTCGGCGGTGCCCACGACCACCGCGGCCGGCACCCGCAACCGGCGTACGCCGTGGTCGAGATCGAGCGCGTCGAGCACCTGCGACCAGGCGTGGCGCACCCGGCGCGGGCAGGCGTGCACGATCCGTGCGCACGCCTCGACCGCCTGCGGCGCCGGACGGGCGCCCATCGTGGCGTACTTGAGGATGCGCTGGGCGAGCGGCGTGACGGGCCCGAGGGGCGCCCGGGAGCCGAGGACGCGCCGGGTCAGCACGGTCCGCAGCCGGCCGGCCCGGATCGGTACGACGGTCGACTCGGCGACCAGCCGGGAGGCGCCGGTGCTGCACAGCAGGACGGCCGCGGCGTGTTCCTGGAGACCGGGCCGTTCGGCGGCGGCGATGATCGTCATGCCGCCCATCGAGTGGCCGGCGAGCACCGCCTTCTCGCCGGGGGCGAGGGTGGCGGCGAGCACGGCCTCGAGGTCGTCGGCGAGCGCGTCGGTGCTGCACGCCGGGTTCGCCGGGCTGCGGCCGTGGCCGCGCTGGTCGTAGGCGATGACGCGGTGGTCGACGGACAGGTCCCGCAGCTGCGCGGCCCAGAAGGCGGTCGAGCAGGTCCAGCCGTGGGCGAGGACGACGGCGGGAGCGCCCTCGGGACCGTGCACCTCGACGTGCAGCCGGGCGCCGTCGGCGGAGACGACGGTGAGTTCGCGGGCGGCGGCCGGCGGGGCGTAGGGGCCGGCGGTGAGGGCAGCGGGGCGGCTCACGCGCCCACCTCCACCTGCGGACCGGCGTCCTCGCTCACCACGGCGCCCGAAGACGGTTCGGCCGGAGCGCTCTTGGCGGCAGCGGCGCGGACGACCTCGTACTCGGCGAGGTCCACCCGGCGGGTCTCACGGCGGAACTCGGTCGTCGTGCCGGGCCAGATGGTGGTGTTGCGGCCGCTCGGGTCGAGGTACCAGCTGGTGCAGCCGCCGGTGTTCCACACCGTGCGCCGCATGCGCTCCTGGACCTTGCGGTTCCAGGCGTTGACGGCGCTCGGCCGGGCGTCGAGGGCGACCCGGCCGCCGAGGACGTCCAACTGTCGCAGATAGTCGGCCATGTAGTTCAGCTGGGACTCGATCATGAGGATCATCGAGGAGTTGCCGAGGCCGGTGTTGGGGCCGATGATCGTCATCCAGTTCGGGAAGCCGGAGGCGGCGGCGCCGCGCAGTGCGGCCATGCCGTTCTTCCAGGTCTCCGCGAGCGTACGGCCGTCCGCGCCGACGACCCGTTCGGAGATCGGCATGTCGGTGACGTGGAAGCCGGTGCCGAAGACGATCGCGTCGACCTCGGTCCCGGTGCCGTCGGCGGCGACGACGGTGGAGCCGCGGACCTCGCTCAGGCCGCTGGCCACGACGTCGACGTTGTCCTGCGCGAGCGCCGGGTAGTAGGCGTTGGAGAGCAGGATGCGCTTGCAGCCGATGCGGTAGTCGGGGGTGAGCTTGGCGCGCAGCGCCGGGTCCTTGATGGCGCGGGCGATGTTGCGCTTGGCCAGCTGCTCGACGAAGCCGAGTTCGTTGGGGTGCTTGGTGAACGCCTGGACCTGCAACTCCCGGATGCCCCACAGCAGTCCGCGGCGCAGCCGGGTGGTCACCGGCAGCGCGCGGTGCACGGCGCGCTCCAGGCCGGTGACGGCCCGGTCCATACGGGGCATCACCCAGGCCGGGGTGCGCTGGAAGAGGGTGAGGCGGGCGACCTCGGGCTGGATGGAGGGCACGATCTGGATGGCGGAGGCGCCGGTGCCGATCACGGCGACGCGCTTGCCGGCGAGGTCGTAGTCGTGGTCCCAGCGGGCGGAGTGGAAGACCTTGCCGGGGAAGGTGTCCAGGCCCGGGATGTCGGGGACCTTCGGGTCGGACAGCGGGCCGGTCGCGGAGACGACGACGTCGGCGGACCAGTCGCCGCCGGTGGTCTCGATGTCCCAGCGCAGCAGCTCCGTGTCCCAGGTCATCTTCTTCACCTCGGAGTTGAGGCGCAGGTGCGGGCGGAGCCGGAAGGTGTCGGCCACGTGCTCCAGGTAGGCGCGGATGTGCTGCTGGCCGGAGAAGGTGCGCGGCCAGTCGGGGTTGGGCGCGAAGGAGAACGAGTACAGGTGCGAGGGCACGTCGCAGGCGCACCCCGGATAGCTGTTGTCGCGCCAGGTGCCGCCGACGCTGCCGGCCCGCTCCAGGACGACGAAGTCGGTGATGCCCTCGCGGCGCAGCCGCACGGCGGCGCCCAGACCGCCGAAGCCGGACCCGATCACCGCCACCCGCACATGCTTCTTCCCGTGCCCGTGCTCCTGCTCGGCCATTGAGCGCCCCTCCATGACTCGCCTGTAGCGACACGCATCCGGTGCGGTCCGCACCGGCCTTCCGCGACTCTGCCAGTGAACACTGGCGCAATGGTGAGAGCGTAGAGGAGGTCCGTACCGATCGGTAGGGGTGCGCCAAGGAAAGTTACCGGCGGTACAACATAGGCTTCCGGTGTGGCAGAAGACGCTGGACGAGACGACGGAGCGGGTGGCGGCGGCCCACGCGAGTACCGCATGGAGGAGCTGGCCCGGCTGGCCGGCATCACCGTGCGCACCCTGCGCTTCTACCGCGAGCGCAAGCTGATCCCGCCGCCGCGTCGCGAGGGCCGCATCGCCTGGTACGACGACCATCACCTGGCCCGGCTGCGCACCATCTCGGCCCTGCTGGAACGCGGCCACACCCTCAGCGGCATCGCCGAACTGGCCGAGGCCTTCGACCACGGGCGCGACGTGGGCGACCTGCTGGGCGTCGGCGCGCCCACCGAGGAGACCCCGGTCCGCCTCACCCCCGAGGAACTCGCCGACCACTTCGCGGGCGAGGTCACCGCGGAGAACCTGGCCGCCGCGATGGACCTCGGCTACCTCGGCACCGACGGCGACGAACTCGTCCACATCAGCCGCCGGCTGCTGGACGTCTCGGCCGCGCTGGTCCGCGA
Source organism: Streptomyces sp. NPDC093260 (assembly GCF_040683715.1). NCBI lineage: Bacteria > Bacillati > Actinomycetota > Actinomycetes > Kitasatosporales > Streptomycetaceae > Streptomyces > Streptomyces sp. NPDC093260. The sequence goes on along the minus strand of NZ_JBFBEK010000003.1, from coordinate 297,650 downwards.
GGGCATCCCGCTCGCCGAGGTCCTGGCCGCGGGCCACCGCGTCCGGGAACACACCGAGGCCCTGGCCGGGCTCTTCACCGACCTGATCACCCGCCACGCCACCCAGGACGACCTCCACCGCCTGCGCCCCCTGGCGAAGAGCGTCGTGGACGCGGAACTCTCGATGGCCCTGGACCGGCGACTGCGCAAGGAGTGAGACGCGTCCGGGCGGCCGGGCCGCGGAGGGCGCGGGCGAACCCGCCCCGGAGGCCCAGGAGGTCCGGAGGCCTTGGAGGCCCGAAGGCCCTCAGAGGTCGTAGACGGCCGTCACCGGGGCGTGGTCCGACCACCGTTCGGCGTGCGTGGCCGCGCGCTCCACGAACCCCTTGACCGCCTTGGCGGCCAGCCCCGGCGTGCTCACGTGGTAGTCGATGCGCCAGCCCGAGTCGTTGTCGAAGGCCCTCCCCCGGTACGACCACCAGGTGTACGGGCCCTCGACGTCCGGGTGGAGGGCGCGGACGACGTCGACGTAGCCGCCGGCCCCGGGGCTGAGCACCTCGGTCAGCCACTCCCGCTCCTCGGGCAGGAAGCCGGAGTTCTTCAGGTTGCCGCGCCAGTTCCTGAGGTCGGCCCGCTGGTGGGCGATGTTCCAGTCGCCGCAGACCAGGACCTCGCGGCCGTCGGCGGCGGCGCGCTCGCGCAGTTCCTTGAGGTAGGCGAGGAACTCGCCCATGAAGCGGACCTTCTCGTCCTGGCGTTCGGTGCCGACCTCGCCGGAGGGGAGGTAGAGGGAGGCGACCGTCACACCGGGCAGGTCGGCCTCGACGTACCGGCCGCTGCCGTCGAACTCCGCCGAGCCGAAGCCCACCCGGACGCGGTCGGGCTCGCGGCGGGTGTAGAGGGACACGCCGGCGCGGCCCTTGGCGGCGGCGGGCGCGTGCGTGACGTGCCAGCCCTCGGGCGCGCGCACCTGTTCGGGCAGCTGCTGCGGCTCGGCCCGCACCTCCTGGAGGCACAGGACATCGGCGCCGGTCCGCGCCAGCCACTCCACGAAACCCTTCCTCGCGGCGGCACGCAGCCCGTTCACATTGACGGAGGTCACAGTCAGCAAAGCACTCTCCCTGCCTTCGCCGACGACTCCGCCCCGGACGCATGGGCGAAGGTCACAGTCAGCACCCGGGCACCCTACCGGCACACTGGAACGGGTCCCGCGAGGGACCTGCCCCGGCCCCTGTCACCGACTGCATTGATATACGGTACTCAACATGTTCATTCGCCCTGTTCCGTTCGACCACCCGGACGCCGTCAAGCTCAACGACGAGGTCCAGGCCGAGTACCACGTGCGCTACGGCGACGGCGGCGACGCCACCCACCTGGACCCGGCCGACTTCCGGCCGCCCCACGGGGTCTACCTCATCGCCTACGACGAGGACGGCGCCCCGGTCGCCACCGGCGGCTGGCGCAGCCAGGACAAGAACGACGAGGGCAACGAGGACGGCGACGCCGAGCTGAAGCGCATGTTCGTCGTGGCCTCCGTGCGCGGCCGGGGGCTGGCCCGCCGCATCCTGGCCGCCCTGGAGGACGACGCCCGTGAGGCCGGCCGCACCCGCATGGTCCTGGAGACCGGCACCAAGCAGCCCGAGGCCATCGCCCTGTACACCTCCAGCGGCTACGAGCCCTGCACCAAGTTCGGCTACTACCGCTTCCACGAGGAGAGCCTCTGCTACGCGAAGGCCCTCTAACGCGCTGCGAGAAGGGCGACGTCCGGCCGAGTCCATGGCCGGGCGTCGCCCTCCTCGCGGGAAGCGCTGCGGACGGATGTCCGGCAACCGTCCCGGAGCCCCGGAAACGACGAAGGTCCCGGCCGATCAGATGATCGGCCGGGACCTTCGTTCACCGCTCTCTGTCGAGAACGGTTGTGCGTGGACCTGAGGGGATTCGAACCCCTGGCCCCCTCGATGCGAACGAGGTGCGCTACCGGACTGCGCCACAGGCCCTTGCAACGAGTGAAACTCTAGCATCCTCAACCGGGTGGTTGGAAATCCGTTCCCGGGCTGGTCAGCGGCGGGGGCGGACGGCCGCCGGGGCCGGGACGGCTACTCGTTGGCCGCGCGCGGCCGGCCGCCGTCCTCGTACTGGTCGAAGAGCGGGGTGCGCCCCCGCTCGCGGGAGCGGCGGGCCGAGGCGGCCCGGCGGGCGTCGGTGCGGCCGTCGTCGTCGGCGCGGTCCTCGTCCGGGACCGACGGCTCGGCCGCCTCGGCCACGGCCGGTCCCTGCTCGGGCACCGCGGCGGACGAGCGCGCCGAACTCCAGGCGTCCGGTGCGCCGAGGTCCACGTCGGAGGTGGCCCGGGGTGCGACCGGCGCGGTGACGTACGTCGGAAGCGGCACCGGCACCGGGTCCCAGCTGTCGCCGTGGCCGGGGCGGGGCCGGCGCTCGCGCTGCTGGTCCAGCCACTCGGCGTGGTCGGTCTGCTCGACCAGGGCGCGCCGGTCGGCGGCGAGGGCGGACAGCCCGGGGTCCGTCTCGGGCTCGGGGCCCACGTCCGGCTCGTCCACGTCCTCCTCCGCGGCCGCGCGCCGGCGCGGCTGGCGCCGGCTCTCGCGCAGCCGCTGCGCGGCTGCCTCGGCGTGGCGGCGGTCCATCTGGTAGGCGAACCGGCGGCGCTCCTGGACGCGGAGGTACGCGATGTACGCGCTGAGCAGCACGGCGGGCACGGCGGGCGCCCACAGGAAGGCGAGCCCGCCGACGGCGGCGACGATGGCGCCGAGCGTGAAGGCGAGGAAGAGGACGACGGTGGTGCGCCGGCGGCGGGCGAGAACCCGTGTGCGCCGGGCACGTGCCGCCGCGGCCTCCGCGCCGGGTGCACGCCGGGGCGCCGGGACGCGCTTGCGCGCGGGAGCGTCGGCCGACTCGTCCGCCGGTGCCGCGCCTCGATCCGCCTGCCCCGCCTCCGGCCCCGGGGTCGGCGCGGCGGGCGATCCGGCGTCCGGCCCCCCGGCCCGTCCCGCGCTCCCGGCCCTGGCCGGGAGCGGTACCGCGTCCGGCTCGGCGGCCGGCCCCGGGACGGCTCCGGCCGCACGGCCGGAGCCCGGCGCGCGGTCGGGATCCGACGCGCGGGCCGGGCCCGAGAGACGCTCGGGCGTCCGCTCCTGGCGGTCCTGCGCGAGGGGGAGTTCCGCTTCCTGGGTCCGGGTCGGGGGTACGGCGAAGGCCCGGACGTCCACCGAGTCGGTGACGGCGTCCGGAGACACGGCGCCGGCCTCCCCCTCCTCGGCGGAGCGCGCTTTGAGGTCCCTGGCGTACCGGCGCTCCATGCCCGCCCGTCCGGAAAGCAGCCGGATGGCGGTGCTGAAGCGTTCCGTCGGACGGGCCTCGTTCAGCTCGTCCTGCCTACGGAGCCACATGGGCACCAAGTAGGCGGCCCAGGCCCCGACAATGACTGCGTAGATGAGGCCGCTGCTGCTCACGCCTCACACGGTAGAGGGGTTTACGCAAGGCCATCGGCCAATTGGGCCGGTGTGTCGCACGATCTGGCTGATATTCCCAACTTTTTTTGCGACTGATGCGATGAGCGGACCGTCAGGAGAGCGGATGCGGGCGAATTCATTGCCTTCGGACCTGAATTCGAACACTTATTCAATTCACTGGCTCACGTCATCCCGCAGGCGGCAGCGGCGAGTTGGGCGGACGGGACGGGAAGAGCCGTCCGCTCAGGCCGGGTTTCCCTTCGGCGCCCGCTGGGCCCGGGTGCGCCGCCACCGGTTGAGCAGGCCGTCGGGGACCTCCTCCGCGGTGAGCGCGAAGACCAGATGGTCGCGCCACGCCCCGTCGATGTGCAGATAACGGGGCCGCAGTCCCTCCTCGCGGAATCCGAGTTTCTCCACCACCCGGCGGCTCGGCCCGTTCTCGGGGCGAATGCAGACCTCGATGCGGTGCAGGCCGACGGTGCGGAAGCAGTGGTCCACGACCAGGGCGACCGCGGTCGGCATCACCCCGCGCCCGGCCACCGACTCGTCCACCCAGTAGCCGACGTGGCCCGAGCACATCGAGCCCCAGGTGATCCCGGCGACCGTCAACTGCCCGACCAGCCGCCCCTGGTACTCCACGACGAACGGCAGCATCCGCCCGGCCCGCGCCTCCGCCCGCAGATGGCGCACCATCTGCCGGTAGGTCGGCCGGTGCGTGATCGGCCCGCCCGGCGTGGGCGGCGGAATGGTCGCCTCCCAGGGCCTGAGCCAGCCCCGGTTGCGCTGGTTGACCTCGCGCCAGGCCCGCTGGTCGCGCAGCCTTATCGGCCGGAGGACGACATCGCCCTCCGCGAGCACCGCGGGCCACACTGGGCTGTTCAGCTCGCACCCCCACGCTCGGCGCCGGGTCTGGGATGGTCCCCGCCGCGCACCTGGTCGACGGCGTGCGTCAACAGCGGCTGCAGTACGGCCAGTCCGTCCTTCACCCCACCTGTGGACCCCGGCAGGTTGACGATCAGCGTCCGCCCGGCCACGCCGGCCAGACCGCGCGAGAGCGCCGCCGTCGGCACCTTCTCGCGGCCGAAGGCCCGGATCGCCTCGGCGATGCCCGGCACCTCGCGGTCGATCACCCGGCGGGTCGCCTCGGGGGTGCGGTCGGTGGGCGAGATGCCGGTGCCGCCGGTGGTGACCACGACGTCGTACCCGGCGGCCACGGCGGCGCGCAGGGCGGCCTCCACCGGGTCGCCGTCCGGGACGACCTCGGGGCCGTCGACGGCGAATCCGAAGCGGGCGAGGCCGTCGGCGACCAAGGGGCCGCCCCGGTCCTCGTAGACCCCGGCGGCGGCCCGGTTGGAGGCCGTGACCACCAGTGCCCGGTACGTCCCGCCGGCCGCTGCCTCGTGTGTCATGCCCGGCTCCAGTCGCCCGACTTGCCGCCCGTCTTCTCCTCGACCCTCACATCCGTGATGACCGCTCCCTTGTCGACCGCCTTCACCATGTCGATCACGGTGAGCGCGGCGACGGTGACCGCGGTGAGCGCCTCCATCTCGACGCCCGTGCGGTCCGTCGTCTTCACGGCGGCCGTGATCTCCACGGCGTCGTCCGCGACCGACAGGTCCAGTTTCACACCCGACACCGACAACGGGTGGCACAGCGGGATGAGGTCCGGGGTGCGCTTGGCGCCCATGATCCCGGCGATCCGGGCGGTGGCCAGGGCGTCGCCCTTGGGCACCCCCTCCCCGCGCAGCAGCTCGACGACGCGGGGCGAGACGAGGACGCGACCGCTCGCGCGGGCGGTGCGCGCGGTCACGTCCTTGCCCGACACGTCGACCATCCGGGCGGCGCCCGCGTCGTCGAGGTGGGTCAGCCGGTCCTGCCCGGCCGTCGGCACGCGGTGCTCTACAGGTCCGGGGGTCTCCCCCCGGGAAGGTGTGGTCATGCTCTGCGGCGCTCCCGATTGGGGCCCTGCGCGGTGCGGTCGCGCGGGCCTGCTGTGCGCGACACGGTACCGCCAACCCGGGCGGGTCAGCCGAGCAGGACCACCTCGACCTCGGCGCCGGGTTCCAGGGACTCGGTGTCCTCGGGGACCACGATGAGGGCGTCGGCCTGCGCGAGCGCCGCGATCAGATGGGAGCCGGAGCCGCCCACGGGGGTCACCTCGCCGTCGGAGTACCGCCCGCGCAGGAACTGCCTGCGTCCCTTGGGCGAGGTGAGCGGAGCGTCCGCCGCGAGCGTGGCCCGTGCGCTCGGCCGGTGCACGTCCTTCAGGCCCATCAGGGTGCGGATGACCGGACGGACGAACAGCTCGAAGGAGACGTACGACGACACCGGGTTGCCGGGCAGCGCCAGCAGCGGGACGTGGTCGGGGCCGACGGTGCCGAAGCCCTGGGGCTTGCCCGGCTGCATGGCGAGCCTGCGGAACTCCACGCCGCCGCCCGCCTCGTCCTCGTCGCCGACGTGCGCCAGCGCCTCCTTGACGACGTCGTACGCGCCCACGCTCACCCCGCCCGTGGTGACCATCAGGTCGGCGCGCACCAGCTGGTCCTCGACGGTGGTGCGCAGGGTGTCCGCGTCGTCGGCGACGGCGCCCACGCGGTAGGCGATGGCACCGGCGTCGCGGGCGGCCGCGGTCAGCGCGAAGCTGTTGGAGTCGTAGATCTGCCCGTGGCCCAGCTGCTCGTCGGGCTGGACGAGTTCGCTGCCGGTGGACATCACCACCACGCGCGGGCGCGGGCGCACCCGGACCGTGCCACGGCCGATGGCGGCGAGCAGCGCGATCTGCGGCGGACCGAGGACCGTGCCGGCGCTCAGGGCGCGGTCGCCCGCCTTGACGTCGCTGCCGGCGTCACGCACGTGCGCGCGTGCCTTCGCCGGACGGTGCACGCGCACCTGCCCGGTGGCGCCCTCCGGGGAGGCGCTGCGGGCGCGCATCGAGCTGACCGGGCCCTCGCCGAGCCCGCCGTCGGTCCACTCCACGGGGACGACGGTCTCGGCGCCGGGCGGCAGCGGGGCACCGGTCATGATCCGGGCGGCCTGCCCCGGACCCACGTGCGGCGGTTCGGCCGCGCCGGCGGCGACGTCCCCGACGACCTCCAGGGCGGCCGGGAACTCCTCGCTCGCGCCCGCCACGTCCGTGACCCGCACCGCGTAACCGTCCATGGAGCTGTTGTCGAACGGCGGCAGGGACAGGGGCACCGTGATGTCCTCCACCAGGACGCAGCCCTGCGCGTCGAGCAGTTGCAGCTCGATCGGCTCCAGGGGGCGGACGGTGGTCAGGACGTCCTGGAGGTGCTCGTCCACCGACCACAGGCGGTCGGGGCCGGCGGTGTCCTGTCCTGCGCTGCTCACGTCGTCACATCTCCTCGGCTACGTACCGCTTGAGCCAGTTCCTGAAGTCGGGACCGAGGTCCTCACGCTCGCACGCGAGCCGGACGATGGCGCGCAGATAGTCCCCGCGGTCCCCGGTGTCGTAGCGGCGGCCCTTGAAGACGACGCCGTGCACCGGGCCACCGGCCGTGCCGGAGGGGTTCTGCGCGAGCTGCTGGAGCGCGTCGGTGAGCTGGATCTCGTTGCCCCGGCCGGGCTCGGTCCTGCGGAGTATGTCGAAGATGTGCGGGTCGAGGACGTAGCGGCCGATGATCGCGTAGTTGGAGGGGGCGTCCGCCGGGTCCGGCTTCTCGACCAGGCCCGTCACCTGGACGACGTCGCTGTCCGCGGTGGGCTGCACGGCCGCGCAGCCGTAGAGGTGGATCTGCTCGGGCGCGACCTCCATGAGGGCGACGACGCTGCCGCCGTAGACCTCCTGGACCTCTATCATCCGCTGGAGCAGCGGGTCGCGCGGGTCGATCAGGTCGTCGCCGAGCAGGACGGCGAACGGCTCGTCGCCCACGTGCGGGGCGGCGCACAGCACCGCGTGGCCGAGGCCCTTGGGGTCGCCCTGGCGGACGTAGTGCATCGTCGCCAGGTCGCTCGATTCCTGCACCTTGGCGAGCCGCTCGGCGTCACCCTTGTTGGCGAGGGCCGACTCCAGCTCGTAGTTGCGGTCGAAGTGGTCCTCGAGGGGGCGCTTGTTGCGGCCCGTCACCATGAGGACGTCGTCGAGGCCCGCGGACACGGCCTCCTCGACCACGTACTGGATCGCCGGCTTGTCCACGACCGGCAGCATCTCCTTGGGAGTGGCCTTCGTCGCCGGCAGGAACCGGGTGCCGAGGCCGGCTGCGGGAATGACAGCCTTGCTGATCCTGGGGTGCGTCTGACTCATGGCGGCAACCATATCCGCTGCCTTGCGGGGAGTCCGTCCCTCCGGTTCGACGGTACACATCGGCCCACGCGCCGAATCCGAGGAAAGGCACGGAAGTCCCTTGCATGACACCGGACCTGCGCCGGGGCCCGACAAGCGGGCGCTGCGGCGCGCCCTGCTCGCGGCCCGCGGCCGGCTGACCGCCGACGACGTACGGGAGGCGGGGCGGGCGCTGGCCCGGCGCGCCCTGGAGCTGCCGGAGCTTGCGGGGGCGCGCACGGTGGCCGCGTACGTCTCCGTCGGCGCCGAGCCCGGCACCCACGCCCTGCTCGACGCGCTGCACGCGCGCGGGGTGCGCGTCCTGCTGCCGGCCCTGATGCCCGACAACGACCTGGACTGGGGCCTCTACGGCGGCGAGGGTTCCCTCGCGCGCGTACGGCACGGCGGCGGCCGGATGGAGCTGTTCGAACCGGCCGAGCCGCTGCTCGGCCAGGACGCCGTGACGGGCGCCGACGCGGTGCTGCTGCCCGGCCTCGCCGTCGACCGCCTCGGTCTGCGGCTCGGCCGCGGGGGCGGCTCCTACGACCGGGTGCTGGCCCGGCTGGAGCGGGCGGACGCGCATCCCGCACTGGTGGTCCTGCTGTACGACCCGGAGGTCGTCGAACGCCTTCCGGCCGAGCCGCACGACCAGCCGGTGCGCGCCGCGGTGACGCCGTCGGCGGTCCACCGCTTCGGCTGACGCCCGCCCCCGGGTACGCCGATGGCCCTCCACGCGCGCGTGGAGGGCCATCGGCGGGGTGGCGCCGTCAGCCGCGGAGGGCCCGGGCGCCGGCCGGTGTCACGGCTTGAGCACCAGGGTGTCGCTCGTGCTCCTGCCGACGGCGTTCGCCGAGAACGACCAGGGCAGCAGCTCGCCCTTGGCCCACAGACTCGTCTGGTCGGTGTAGTGGGCGCTGAAGGCGTGTCCGGACGCGCCGGTCAGGTTGATCCACTTGGACTTGTCGAGGTCGGCGAGGTTGACCACCATCCGCATGGACGGCACCCAGACGACGTTGTAGCCGCCGGCGGCGTTCCACCCGGACGCGTTGACCGCGGCCTCGCCGCCGCTGAGCTTCCAGGGGCCGCGGTTGAGGATGTACTGGAGGAAACCGGGGCCCTCGGTGCCGAGGGTCTGGTTCTTCAGGAACAGGCGGTGCAGCCGGCCCCAGCTCCAGGAGTCGATGTCCTTGCCGAGCTTGGCGGTCAGCTCCCAGCGGGCGTCGATCATGGCGCGGGCGAACAGCTGGTCGCGGTTGTCGGCCTTGGGGCGGGTACCGGAGGCCGGCGTCTTCCACCAGTCGCTGTTCTCGTCGTCCATGAGGTTGCGCACGACCTCGAACCAGCGGTCGCCGCCGTCCGGCTGCGCCTGGTCGGCGTCGCGCTCGCCGCACTCGCGGACCTTGGTGGTCTCGTCGACCGGACCGGTGTTGCCGGCCGGCTCCACCCACAGGCACTGGCCCTTGAGGCGCAGTTCCTTGGGCAGCTTGTTGCCGAAGGCCAGCTTGAGGACGTTGCGCCAGACCGCGTTGAAGTAGGCCGCGGCCGCCGAGTCGGCGTCCTGGGTGTAGTCCCAGCCCTCCAGGAGCTTCTGCGCCTGGCGGACGTCCTTGTCCTTGAGGTCGATCTTCAGCAGCTTGGGCACCAGCAGCTTGGCGATCTCGCTGCTGTTGTCCATCTGCATCTGCCGCATGTCCTCGGTGGAGATCTTGCCCCCGCCGTCGATCTTCGACTGGATCAGATCGGTGATCCGCTGGCTGCGGGTGCCGTAGCCCCAGTCCGTGGTGAGCGTGTACGGGTACTTGTCCTGGTCGACGACGGCCTGGTTGGCGGTGACGATGTAGCCGCGCTTCGGGTTGTACTCGTAGGGCAGCTCGTCCTGCCCGATGTAGCCCTTCCAGTCGTACTTGGAGTCCCAGCCGGGCGCCGGGACGGAGCCGTCGTCGTTCTTCGCGCGCAGCGGGATGCGGCCGGGCAGGGTGTAGCCGATGTTGTTCCTGGTGTCGGCGTAGATCATGTTCTGCGACGGCACGTCGAACAGCGCCGCCGCCGAGCGGAAGCCGCTCCAGTCCTTGGCCCTGTCGATGGCGAAGACGGCGTCCATGGTGGTGCCCGGCTCCAGCGCGGTCCACTTCAGGGCGATGGCGTAGCCGTCGCCGCGGTCGGGCGCCGCGGTGTCGACGGTGGCCTTCTTGCCGACCTGGACGAGTTCGTCGTCGCGGTCGGAGAGCAGCGGCATCCCGTCCCGCGTCTCGCGGACGACGATCGTCTTGGCGGCGCCGCCGGCGACCTTGATGGTCTCCTGGCGGGTGCGGAACGGCACCGTCTTGTCGTCGCGCAGGTAACCGTTGCCGCTGAGCTTCTCGAGGTAGAGGTCGGTGACGTCGACCCCGGAGTTGGTCATGCCCCAGGCGATGTTCTGGTTGTGGCCTATGACCACGCCGGGCATGCCCGCGAAGGTGTAGCCGGTCACGTCGTAGGGGCACTTGTCGGAGACCGTGCGGCAGTGCAGGCCCATCTGGTACCAGACGGACGGCAGCGCGGGACCCAGGTGCGGGTCGTTGGCGAGCAGCGGCTTGCCGGTGATGGTGTACTTGCCGCCGACCACCCAGGAGTTCGAGCCGATGCCGTCGCCGTTCACCCCGACGGCCGCGGGCAGGTCCTGCATGACGCCGCGCAGGCCCATCAGCTGGCCCTGGACCCCGGAGCCGCTCGTGCCGGACGCGCCCGCGGAGGCGCCGGTACCGGTGCCCGTGCCGCTACCGGTACCTGTGCCGGCACCAGTAACCGTGCCCGTCCCGGTACCCGTGCCCGTCGAGAGGCCCGTGCCGGACGAGCCGGTGGAGCCGGTGGAGCCGGTGGAGCCGGTGGAGCCGGACGAGTCCGATCCGCTGTCGCCGCCCTTGAAGGCCCCGGCCAGTTCGCTGTACTGGCCCTCGGTGACGATCGGCTTGTTGCGGCCGTACGGGTAGTCCGGGTACAGGTCCTTGATCTGCTTGGGGCCCAGGCGGCTGGTCATCAGGGCGCGGTCGATCTCGTCCTGCATGTTGCCGCGCAGGTCCCAGGCCATCGCCTTGAGCCAGGAGACCGAGTCGACCGGGGTCCACTCGGTGGGCTTGTAGTCGTTGGTCAGGCCCAGGGCCGCGTACTCCAGGGAGATGTCCTGGGCGGAGCGGCCCTTGAGGTAGGCGTTGACGCCCTGGGAGTAGGCCTGGAGGTACTTCTTGGCGGCGGGCGACAGCTTGGTGTCGTACTCCTGCTTGGCCACGCGGTCCCAGCCCAGGGTGCGCAGGAACTCGTCGTTCTTGACCTGGCCCTTGCCGAACATCTCCGACAGGCGGCCGGAGGTCATGTGCCGGCGGACGTCCATCTCGTAGAACCGGTCCTGCGCCTGGACGTATCCCTGCGCCATGAACAGGTCCTCGGGCGAGGAGGCGTAGATCTGCGGGATGCCGTAGCCGTCGCGCTTGACGTCGACGGGGCCGGACAGCCCCTGGAGCGTGGCCTCGCCGTTGGTCTGCGGGAAGGAGGCGCGGACGGTGCTGACGGACCAGTAGGCGCCGTAGGCGACGCCGCCGATGAGGGCCAGCACCAGGACGATCACGACGAGTCGGGCTTTTCGCCCCTTCTTCCGGCCGGACTTGCCGGGCTTGTCACCCGTTGTGGCGGTGGTGTTGGGGGGCATCGCTGTCCTTGCTGTCCTAACGCGAGCGGCAGGTCGGGCTGTGACTTTGAATGAGCGCTGGAGCAACCATAGGCGCAGGGCCCGGTCGCACTTGACGCGGAGTCGAGTGACAGCCACGGACGGGCGTTCGATCTTCCCGCGGGAAGCGTCAAGAAAGCGTCAAGAGTTAGGTAAGGTAACGAAGTAACCGGACGACCCGGCGAGCCCGCGTTCCGGGCCGACCAGGACATTCCGGACGGAGAACTCGGGGAAGGAACCGCCACTGACTGTTCACCACCTCAACCAGCTCCTGCTCGCCTGCTCCCTCGTCCTGCTCGTCGCCGTGGCGGCGGTCCGGATCTCCTCGCGCAGCGGGCTCCCCAGCCTGCTCGTGTACCTGGGGATCGGCGTCCTCATCGGCCAGGACGGCCTCGGCCAGATCCGCTTCGACAGCGCGGAGATGACCCAGGTCATCGGGTACGCGGCCCTCGTCGTGATCCTGGCCGAGGGCGGCCTGGGCACGAAGTGGAAGGAGATCAAGCCGGTCCTGCCGGCCGCCTCGCTGCTCGCGCTGGTCGGGGTCGGGGTCAGCGTCGGCGTCACCGCGGCCGGCGCCCACTACCTCGTCGGGCTGGAATGGCGCCAGGCGCTCATCATCGGCGCCGTGGTGTCCTCCACCGACGCGGCGGCCGTCTTCTCCGTGCTGCGGCGCATCCCGCTGCCCGCGCGCGTGACGGGCACCCTGGAGGCCGAGTCCGGCTTCAACGACGCCCCGGTCGTCATCCTCGTCGTCGCCTTCTCCACCGCCGGCCCGGTCGAACACTGGTACGTGCTGGTGGGCGAGATAGCGCTGGAGCTGGCCATCGGCGCCGCCCTGGGCATCGCGGTGGGCTGGCTCGGCGCCTGGGGCCTGCGCCATGTCGCCCTGCCCGCCTCCGGCCTCTACCCGATCGCCGTGATGGCCATCGCGGTCACCGCCTACGCCGCCGGCGCGCTGGCGCACGGGAGCGGCTTCCTCGCGGTCTACCTGGCGGCGATGCTCCTCGGCAACGCCAAGCTGCCGCACTGGCCCGCCACCCGCGGCTTCGCCGAGGGGCTCGGCTGGATCGCGCAGATCGGCATGTTCGTCCTGCTCGGTCTGCTGGTCACCCCGCACGACCTGCTCGACGACTTCCTGCCCGCCGTCGTCATCGGCCTGGTCCTGACCATGGTGGCGCGCCCGCTGAGCGTCCTGCTCAGCCTGCTGCCGTTCCGGGTGCCCTGGCCGGAGCAGGTCCTGATGTCGTGGGCCGGGCTGCGCGGCGCCGTGCCGATCATCCTGGCGACCATCCCCATGGTGAACGGCGTCGCCAACAGCGAGCGCATCTTCAACATCGTCTTCGTGCTGGTCGTCGTCTACACCGTCGTCCAGGGACCGACCCTGCCCTGGCTCGCCCGCAAGCTGCGGCTCGGCGAGAGCGAGAGCCCCGCCGACCTCGGCATCGAGTCGGCGCCCCTGGAGCGGCTGCGCGGCCATCTGCTGTCCGTCGCCATCCCCGAGGGCTCACTCATGCACGGCGTCGAGGTGGCCGAGCTGCGACTGCCCGCCGGGTCCGCGGTCACGCTCGTCGTCCGCGAGGGAAAATCGTTTGTCCCGCTGCCGACGACGGTCCTCAGGCGCGGCGACGAACTCCTCGTCGTCGCCACCGACCCGGTCCGCGAGGCCGCCGAACGCCGGCTGCGCGCGGTCGGCCGCGGCGGCAAGCTCGCCGACTGGCTGGGCGCCAACGGAGCGCGTTGAGGTCGGGTGCGCTGAGGGATGCCGGGGACACCGCGCGGGGCGTCCCGCCGGGGCGTCCCGCGCCGTGTCGCGGAAAGGCGCGTTCGGGGTGGCGTGCGCCCGTCGGAGTGCGGCGTACGCCCGTGCCCCGATCGCAGGCGTACGGCCGCCCGGGTGCTCGCTTTCACAGGTGCACGAGCACCCGGCCCCTGTACGATGAAGGCGCACCCTGATCGAACCAACTCTGCCTGACGCAGAGCTGGCGCGACCGTATGGCGGCCGGCTCGCCCCCCTCAGCGGGCGCCGGCATCTACCGCAGTCCGCGCAAGAGGACAGCTCTCGGCGCGCCCGTACCCGGGGCGGCGCTACCAGGCGGCAGAAAGGCACGGCCGTGGGATCCGCGGTCACCACCACCGACCCCGCGAAGACCTCGACGGCTTCCTCCCGCCCGGGATACGGGCAGTTGCTGCGCACCCGCGGCGCCTGGACGTTCCTGCTCCCCGGTTTCGCGGCACGGCAGCCGTTCGCGATGCTCACCATCTCCATCGTGCTGCTGGTGCAGCACACCACCGGCTCCTACGGCGCGGCGGGCGCCACCGCGGCCGTCACCGGTGTCGCCATGGCGCTGTTCGCCCCCTACAGCGGACGGCTCGCCGACCGCTACGGACAGCGCGCCGTCCTGCTGCCCGGCGTCCTCGTGCACACCCTGGCAGGCCTCACCCTCACCGCGTTCGCGCTGGCGCACGCCCCCCTGTGGGTGCTGTTCGTCGCGGCCGTGCCGACCGGCGCCTCGGTGCCGCAGATCGGCCCCATGGTGCGCGCCCGCTGGGGCGTCACCCTGAAGGACTCGCCGCTGATGACCACCGCGGCCGCCTTCGAGTCGGTCACCGACGAGCTGACGTTCGTCTTCGGCCCCCTGCTGGCCACCGCGCTGTGCACCGCCGTCGCCCCGGCGGCCGGCCTGCTCACGGAGGCGTCGCTGACCCTGGTCGGCGGTCTGCTGTTCGCCGCGCAGAAGCGCACCCAGCCGCCCGTCGCGGCGGGCGACGGGCACGCGCGCGTGGACCACGTCTCCGCGCTCGGCGTCCCCGGCGTGCGGGTGCTGATCGCGGCCTTCCTCGGCATCGGCTCGGTCTTCGGCGGCATGCAGGTCTCGCTGGCCGCCTTCACCGAGTCCATCGGCGAGCCCGGTCTCAACGGCGTCCTGTACGGCACGTTCGCCGCGGGCAACATGCTCTCCGGCGTGGTGTGCGGCGCGATCGCCTGGAAGGCTGCCCCGCAGCGCCGCCTCCTGGTCGGCTACACCGCCCTCGCGCTGGCCGCCTCCGCGCTGTGGACCGCCCACTCGGTGCTGCTGCTGGCCGCGCTCGGCCTGTTGGTCGGCATGTGCATCGCGCCCGCCCTGATCACCGGCTACACCCTGGTCGAGGGGCTGGTCCCGGCCGGCGCCCGCACGGAGGCGTTCACCTGGCTGACCGGCGCGGTCGCGCTGGGGCAGGCCGCCGCCGTCACCGTCGCCGGACAGCTGGAGGACCGGCTGTGGGGCGGGGCCGGGTTCCTGGTCCCGATGACCGGCACGGTGCTCGCCCTGCTGGCCCTGGTGACCCTGCGCTCGCGCCTGGCCGCCCGGCCCGGCGGCCGCACCGTGGCACGTGGCGTCGGTCACCGCTCACCTGTCGCAGTGGACTGACGCGGCGGAATACGTCACTATGGTTCGTCGTTAGCACTCATCGAGTGAGAGTGCCAGGAGGAAGACAGTGCCCACCTACCAGTACCAGTGCACCGAGTGCGGCGAGGGCCTCGAGGCGGTGCAGAAGTTCACCGACGACGCACTCACCGAGTGCCCCAACTGCTCGGGCCGCCTGAAGAAGGTGTTCTCCGCGGTCGGCATTGTCTTCAAGGGCTCCGGCTTCTACCGCAACGACAGCCGCGGATCGTCGTCGAGCAGCAGTCCGGCGTCGTCGAAGTCGTCGAGTTCCTCGTCCACGACCGGCTCGGCCGGTTCGTCGTCGAGCGGGTCCTCGTCGTCGTCCTCGACGTCCACCAGCTCCGCCGCCTGACGTCGCACTTCCGGACCCCGTCGGCCACCGCCGGCGGGGTCTTCGGCGTGTCCGGGGGGCGGCTAGGGTGCTGTGCATGGCGAACGCAGAGATCGGTGTCATCGGCGGGTCCGGCTTCTACTCCTTCCTGGACGACGTCACCGAGGTCCAGGTGAACACGCCGTACGGGGCGCCCAGCGACTCCCTGTTCCTCGGCGAGGTCGCCGGCCGGCGGGTCGCCTTCCTGCCCCGGCACGGCCGCGGCCACCACCTCCCGCCGCACCGCATCAACTACCGGGCCAACCTGTGGGCGCTGCGCTCGGTGGGCGTGCGCCAGGTCCTCGGGCCCTGCGCGGTGGGCGGGCTGCGCCCCGAGTACGGGCCGGGCACGCTGCTGGTCCCGGACCAGTTCGCCGACCGTACGAAGTCCCGCGAGCAGACCTACTTCGACGGGCTGCCGCTGCCCGACGGCACCCTGCCGAACGTCGTCCACGTCTCCCTGGCCGACCCCTACTGCCCGGTCGGCCGGGCGGCCGCGCTGACGGCGGCGAGCGGGCGGGACTGGGCGGCCGTCGACGGCGGCACGCTCGTCGTCGTGGAGGGCCCGCGCTTCTCGACCCGCGCCGAGTCGCTGTGGCACCAGGCGCAGGGCTGGTCGGTGGTCGGCATGACGGGCCACCCCGAGGCGGCGCTCGCCCGGGAGCTGGAACTCTGCTACACGTCCCTGACGCTGGTCACCGACCTCGACGCGGGCGCGGAGAGCGGCGAGGGCGTCTCCCACGAGGAGGTCCTCAGGGTGTTCGCGGCGAACGTGGAGCGGCTGCGGGGCGTGCTGTTCGACGCGGTGGCGGCGCTGCCGGCCACGGAGGACCGGGACTGCCTGTGCGCCACGGCGCTGGGCGGGATGGACCCGGGGTTCGTGCTGCCGTAGCGGCCGACGGAGCCGGGCCCGGGGGTGAGTCGCTGCCGGGCGGGACGGCGGGCGGGGGCGGAACGTCACGTTCGGGTGAGGGAGTTCTCCACAACCGGCGAGTAGTGCACGGGGCCCGGCGGGCTGCGGCGCGATGCCTCATCGTGGCAGCGCAAGCCGGTTCGCCGGTCCGGTCCCGTCCCCGCAGGTGGTGGTCCACGTGTCCCTCCCGCCCACGTTCCCCTCGTCCTCTCCCCCGCCGTCCTCCCCTGCTCCGTCCTGGTCGTTCACGCCGCCGGTCGCGGGTCCACGCGGCGCGGACACCCCGCCCACGTACGAGGTGCCGCACTTCCCGCCGGTGCGGGTGCGCGGCGGACGGTACGGGCCGCTCGGTCTCGTACGGCGGCGCGGGAGGACCCTGGCGGTCGGCCTGGCACTCGCGGCGGCCGCGCTGGTGGCCGCGGGCCCCCGCCCGGGGACGGACCCACCGGGCGGCGGACCGGCGCGGGGACACCCGGCCCGGCCGGCGGACGCACCGCCGGGAGCCCGGGACGGCCTCGACGCGAAAGCGGAGCGGACGGTGACCGCGCCCGTACGCATCGCCGACGCGGAGACCGTGCGACTGCTGCGCCCCGGCGACCGGGTCGACGTGATCGCCGCCGGGGACCCGGCGGCGGGCGGCACGGCCCGGGTGCTGGCGCACGGGGCGAGGGTGGTCCGCATGCCGCGGGCGACGACCGGCGGCGCGGACGCGCAGATGCCGGACGGGACGGACCGGGACGGCTCGGTCCCGGACGGGGCGGGCCCGCCGGGCACGGAGGGGGCGTTCCCCGCGAGCACGGACGGCGGGGCGCTGATCGCGCTGCGGGTGCCCCGCGCCACGGCCGCGCGGCTGGCCGGGGCGAGCGCGACCACCCGGTTGGCGGTGACCCTGTGGTGACCCGTAGGTTGAGTGGCCGTTTGTCCGACCAGCAGTACATCCGAGAAGGGGCCACCGGTGAGCAAGAAGCAGGACCCGAGCGTCTGGCAGGGCTTCAAGGCCTTCCTGATGCGCGGGAACGTGGTCGACCTGGCCGTCGCGGTGGTCGTCGGCGCGGCCTTCACCAACATCGTCAACGCGGTGGTGAAGGGGATGATCAACCCGGTCGTGGGCGCGATCGGCACCAAGAACCTCGACCACTACAGCTCGTGTCTCAGCTCGTCGTGCCGGGGCGACCGGGGCATCGAGATCGCGTGGGGCTCCGTGCTCGGCGCCACGCTCCAGTTCGTGATCACGGCCGCGGTGGTCTACTTCCTGATGGTCCTGCCGATGGCCAAGTTCCTGGCCCGGCAGGAGGCGCGCAAGCGGGCCAAGGAGGGCGCGCAGGAGGTCATGGACGTGACCGAGCTTCAGGTGCTCAAGGAGATCCGCGACGAGCTGGTCGCCCAGCGCGGCGGCACGCACGGCGGACGCTAGTTCCGGGACCGTCGGCGACAGCACCGGGCGGTGCCGTCCGCGGCGCGGGCGCCGGGCGGCGCCGGCCGCGTCAGATGTGGTGCGGCGGCTTTTCGTCGAGGAAGCGCTTGAGGTCGGCGGCGGCGTCGCCGTCCGGGCGCTCGCCCCACCCGCGGTCGGTGTCGTCCGTGGACTGCTGGCTCAGCGGATCGTCGAAGACCAGCGCGTTCTTCGGATCGCGCGGCTCGGGGCTGTCACTCATGTCTCAAGGGTACGGCGGCCGCCCAGTCCGGTTGCTGCGGGCGTCCGGAGCCGGTTTCTGCTGTGCTGGGGGCCATGACGTCCAATTCCTGTTCCCCCGGCCGGCCGGCTCCCGCGCCCCGGAGCCGCCCGGCCCGCCCCCTGCGGCCGCTGACCGCGCGCGGCCGCGACGAGGCGCACCGGGCCGCCTCGTCGCTGGAGCTCCTGTTCGACCTGTGCTTCGTGGTGGCGGTGGCACAGGCGGGCATGGAGCTGGTGCACGCCGTGGCCGAGGGCCATGCGGCCCAGGGCATCCTCAACTACGCCATGTCGTTCTTCGCCATCTGGTGGGCCTGGATGAACTTCTCCTGGTTCGCCTCGGCCTACGACAACGACGACGTGCTCTACCGCGTCGTCACCCTGGTGCAGATCGCCGGTGTACTGGTGCTCGCGGCGGGCATCTCACGGGGCTTCGAGCACCACGACTTCTTCCTGGTGTGGCTCGGCTACGCGATCATGCGGCTGGCGATGGTCGCCCAGTGGCTGCGGGCGGCCGGATGGGCGTCGGGCCCGGAGCGGCGCATGGCGCTGCGCTACGCGGGCGGTGTGCTGCTGTGCCAGGTCGGCTGGCTGGGGCTGTTGCTGTTGCCCGAGCCGGACCGGCCGTGGGTGTTCCTGGTGATGGCGATCGCGGAGCTGTGCGTACCGGTGTTCGCGGAGCGGGCGCACGCGACGTCCTGGCATCCGCACCACATCGCCGAGCGGTACGGCCTGTTCACGCTCATCGTGCTCGGCGAGACGGTCTCGGCGGCGACGATCGCGGTGAAGTCGGCCGCCGACGAGCACGGCGTGCTCGGCGAGCTGCTGCCGATCGCGGTCGGCGGTCTGCTGATCGTCTTCTCCGCGTGGTGGATCTACTTCGTGGTGCCCATCCACGGGCATCTGCGCTCCAACCGGGAGTCGTTCGTGTGGGGTTACGGCCACTATCTGATCCTCGCCGCGGCGGCGGCGATCGGAGCGGGCCTGGAGGTGTCGGTGGAGCAGGCGGTAGGCAAGACGCAGCTGTCCACCCTGGCGGCGTCGGCGGCCGTGACCCTCCCCACGGCGCTGTATCTGCTCACCGTGTGGGCGCTGCACGCGCGCTACTTCAAGGCGGGACTGGCGGCTCAGCTGGTACTGCCCTGCACGGCGCTGCTGGTGGTGTGCTGCACCTTCCTGGGCGAGTGGGCGGTGCTCGCGGCGGGCCTGGTCGCGGCGTTCGCGGTGGCGGCGGGCGTGACGCTCACGGCCCGGGGAGCGCGGACCGGCACGGGCGGCGACGAGGCCGGCTCCCGTGACGGCTGACGCTCTGACGGATGTCGCCGGTCTGCGGGTGGGGCATGCCACCCGCAGGGGTGACGGGTGGCTGACCGGGACGACCGTCGTACTGGCGCCGGAGGGCGGCGCGGTCGCCGCCGTGGACGTGCGCGGCGGCGGGCCCGGCACCAAGGAGACCGACGCCCTCGATCCGCGCAATCTGGTGCGGACCGTGGAGGCGGTGGTGCTGTCCGGCGGCAGCGCCTACGGACTGGACGCGGCATCGGGGGTGATGGCCTGGCTGGAGGAGCGGGGACGCGGAGTGCGGGTCGGCCCCGGTCCGACACACGTGGTGCCGGTCGTTCCGGCCGCCTGCGTGTTCGACCTGGGGCGGGGCGGCGACTTCCGGGCCCGGCCGGACGCGGCCACCGGGCGGGCGGCGGTGGCCGCGGCCGCCGCGAGCGAGCCGGGCGGCCCCGTGCCGCAGGGGTGCGTCGGGGCCGGGACGGGGGCGGCCGTCGGGGCGCTCAAGGGCGGGGTGGGCACAGCCAGCACGGTCCTCGACTCGGGCGTCACGGTGGCGGCGCTGGTGGTGGCCAACGCGTCCGGGTCGGTGACGGATCCGGAAACGGGGGTGCTGTACGGGGAGTTGTTCCAGGGCCGGGTGGAGTGTCCCGATCCCGCGACGCACCGGGCGGCGCGGGCGCGGCTCGCCGAGTGCGCCGAGCGAAACGGGCCGCCGCCGCTGAACACCACCCTCGCGGTGGTCGCCACGGACGCGGAACTGTCCAAGGCGCAGGCGCAGAAGCTCGCCGGCACGGCGCACGACGGCATCGCACGGGCCGTACGGCCGGTGCATCTGCTCGACGACGGGGACACGGTGTTCGCCCTGGCCACCGGGGCGCGCCACTTGGATGCCGGCCGGCCCCTCGCCCTGAACGCCGTCCTCGCGGCCGGTGCGGACATGGTGACCCGCGCGATCGTCCGTGCCGTACGCGCCGCCGAGTCGGTGGACGGCCCCGGCGGGGCATGGCCGGCGTACGAGGAGTTGTACGGGGGGCGCTGAGGCGAAGTGCGGCTGCGGCTGCGGGGTTGGGGACGGGGGTGGAGGGTTTCGGGGAGGGGGGCGGGGGGCGGGCCCCCGGGGGGGGGAGAGGGCGCGGGGCCGGGAGGAGGCGGGGGCCGTGGGCGCGCGGTGACCGCCCGTGTGTCACGCCAGGTCTGCGATTGTCCCGGTTCTGTCACGTGAAGGTCTTCGGGACGATCGGCGGGAACCTCGTGGGGGGCGGGCCGCCTCTACACCCACGCCACGTGCAGTGGATCACGCACCTCGACGAACCTGGAGCAGCCCGTGACTAGGCCGGACATAGCAGCGCGGCGCGTCCTGGGGGCCTGTGCCGCCCTGATGGTCGGCACCCTCACCCTCACCGGATGCGGCGGCGACGCCAAGGCGGACGACGCCGGCAAGGACGGCGGCGGCAGCGCCGCCAAGACCTCCACGGCGAAGATCGTCATCTCGGCCAAGGACGGTTCGACGAGTGCGTCGATCAACGCGACCGGCGTGACGGTGAGCGACGGCAAGCTCACCGACGTGAAGATGACCGTGGCCGGCTCGGGGCAGCCCGTGCCGGGGTCGATCTCCGCGGACGGCTCCACCTGGAAGCCGAAGGAGCAGCTGGAGCGCGGCACCAAGTACCAGATCTCGGCGACCGCCAAGGACTCCGGCGGGCTGCCCGCCGCCGCGAACTCCATCTTCACGACCGTCTCCAAGGCGAACAGCTTCATCGGCACCTACACGCCGGACGACGGCACGACGGTGGGCGTCGGCATGCCGGTGTCGTTCACCTTCGACAAGGCGATCAGCGACAGGAAGGCCGTGCAGTCGCACATCACGGTCACCTCCAGCAGCGGCCAGCAGGTGGTGGGCCACTGGTTCGGCGCACAGCGGCTCGACTTCCGGCCCGACGACTACTGGAAGGCCGGCTCCAAGGTCACGATGAAGATCGACCTGGACGGCGTGCAGGGGGCGAACGGCCTCTACGGCACGCAGAGGAAAACGGTGACGTTCACGGTCGGCCGCTCGCAGGTCTCCACGGTGGACGTGAACACGCAGACGATGACGGTGGTCCGGGACGGCAGGACCCTCAAGTCGGTGCCGGTCTCCACGGGCAGCCCCGAGCACACCACGTACAACGGCACGATGGTGATCTCGGAGAAGTTCACCCAGACGCGGATGAACAGCCAGACGGTCGGCCTGGGCGGCGAGTACGACATAGCGGACGTGCCGCACGCCATGCGCCTGACCACCTCGGGCACCTTCATCCACGGCAACTACTGGTACCAGAAGGGCAACCCACCCTTCGGCCGTCAGGGCACCAGCCACGGCTGCGTCGGTCTCGCCGACGTGCAGGGCGCGCAGGGCGACACCACCGCCAAGTGGTTCTACGACAACTCGCTCATCGGCGACGTGGTGGTCGTGAAGCACTCCCCCGACAAGACCGTCGCCCCGGACAACGGGCTCAACGGCTGGAACATGCCGTGGAGCGAGTGGACCGCCGGCAGCGCCGTCTGACCGCCGCGAAGCGCCCTTGAACAGCGGATTTTGACGCCTCGTCGGGCCGCGCGGGAACATCTCGCGCGGCCCGGCCGTTTTTCCGGCAGACGTTTTCTCGGTTCCGGGGCACGATGTCCGGCCGAGGGGCTACGGTATGCACCCACCAGGTGACATGCAGCAACGCCGGGAGAAACCTTGAGCGTTCCGTACGAGACGGCTGCGTACGAACCACGCGAGTCCCCGCAGTCTCCGGAGGAGCACCTCGCGCGCCTGCTCGGCCGCGCGCTGAACTCCTTCGAGCTGCCCGACGAGACGATACGCCGGCTCGACTGCGCGCTGGCGTACGACGGGTCGCTGCGGTCGGCGCACCACAGCGCCGGACTGCACCGCGAGACCTACCGGCACACCTGGCTGCTCGCCGACGGTTCGGCGCTCACGCTGTGGGAGCTGGTGCACAACACGGTGCCCGGCGGCGAGTCGCAGCACGAGGTGTATCTGGACGAGGAGGAGCTGCGCACGGCCACGGGCCGGCTGCCGCTGCCGCCGGACCCGCCGGACTTCGAGCTGCCGCTGCCGGTGCGGTTCGCGCCGCTGCCCGAGACGCGGCACACCTACGCCCCCGACGACTCGGGCGACCACGCGCGCCGGCTGCTGCGGCGCGCGGAGAACGCGGACCGGCCGGGCCCGGAGGTGGCCGCGCTGCTCGCGGAGGCGTCCGGGCACCGGATCACGCAGGCGTTCGGCCGTCCCTGCCGGTCGGTGCGGGCCGGGCTGTGCTTCTCGCTGTACGAGCACGCGTTCCTGCTGAGCGACGGCGCGGAGGTCTCCCTGTGGGAGCTGGAGCACACGGCGACGCCGGACGGCCGCCACATGTGCGAGGTGTACGCGACGGAGGACGCCGCGCGGGACGCGATGGAGCGGCGGGCGGCGCAGGTGCCGTAGCCGACGGCAGGACGGCCACGGGGCCGCGGAGGGCCGCCGGGAGCCGGGAGAGCCGTTGAGCGCCGGAGGACGGCGGCCGGAGGGGAAGGTCAGCCGTCGCTGAGCTGGCGCATCAGGCCGGCGAAGGCGGCCCGTTCCGCGGCGGACAGCTCGACGTACTCGCGGTGCGGGCCGGAGGTGCGCTGCGGCGGGAGGGCCGGCAGGCCCGGCACGGGCCGCCGGCGGATCTCGAACCGGAGGCCGTAGCGGTAGCCGGCGAGAACGAAGGCGCAGGCGATGATCAGCACGGCGGGCAGGGCCACGCCGCACCACAGCAGCATCGAGACGTGCTCAGGCATGACACCAAGTGAACACCACGGTCCGGGGCATCGGCCCCGGACCGTGACGTATCTCGCAGGTGACGTGAACCGCTCACAGCACCCCAAAGCGGCAGGGCCGCGGCGTCGGGGCCGTCAGGCGGCCACCGGCTGCTCGCGGTCGGCCGACCCGGCCCGCGCCGCCTGCTCGTCCTCGCCCTTCTCCCGCCCGCCGCCCGGGGCGCCCGGGGCGGAGCCGCGCAGGGTCTTGAGGGCGACCACCAGGGCCGTCGAGGCGCACACGCCGGCCGCGACGGCGACCAGGTAGAGGAACGGGTTGCCGATCAGCGGGACCACGAAGACGCCGCCGTGCGGGGCGCGCAGGGTGGCGCCGAAGGCCATCGACAGGGCGCCGGTGAGCGCGCCGCCCACCATCGCCGACGGGATGACCCGCAGCGGGTCGGCCGCGGCGAACGGGATCGCGCCCTCGGAGATGAAGGAGGCGCCCAGGACCCAGGCGGCCTTGCCGTTCTCCCGCTCGGTCTCGGTGAAGAGCCGGCCGCGCACGGTGGTGGCCAGGGCCATCGCCAGCGGCGGCACCATGCCCGCCGCCATCACCGCGGCCATGATCTTCATCGCCGAGTCGCTCGGGTCGGAGACCGCGATCCCGGCGGTGGCGAAGGTGTAGGCGACCTTGTTGACCGGGCCGCCGAGGTCGAAGCACATCATCAGGCCGAGCAGCGCGCCGAGCAGCACGGCGTTGGCGCCGCTGAGCCCGGACAGCCAGTCGGTCATGCCCTTCTGCGCGGTGGCGATGGGCTTGCCGATGACGACGAACATCAGGAACCCGACGACGGCCGAGGAGATCAGCGGGATCACCACCACCGGCATGATGCCGCGCAGCGCCTGCGGTATCCGCACCCGCTGGATCGCCGTCACCACCGCGCCGGAGATCAGTCCGGCCGCCAGGCCGCCGAGGAAGCCGGCGTTGATGGTCAGCGCGATCGAACCGCCGACGAAGCCGGGGACCAGGCCGGGGCGGTCGGCGATGCCGTAGGCGATGTAGCCGGCCAGGACCGGGACGAGGAAGGCGAAGGCCACCCCGCCGATCTGGAACATCAGCGCGGCCCAGCTGTCGGTCTGGGTCCAGACGAAGTGGTCCATGACCGAGGGGGCCTTGTTGACCTTGTAGCCGCCGAGCGCGAAGCCGATCGCGATCAGCAGACCGCCGGCCGCGACGAACGGGACCATGTAACTGACGCCCGACATGAGCCACTTGCGCAGCTTGGTGCCGTAGCCCTCGCCGGGTTCGCCGGTGCGTTCGACCGGGGTGCCGGTGGCGGCCGGGGCGGTCGTCTCACCCCGGGCGGCCTTCTGCCGGACCTCGGTGATCAGTTCGCCGGGGCGGTTGATGCCGGCCTTCACGCCGACGTCCACGGTCGGTTTTCCGGCGAAGCGGTCCTTGTCCCGCACGGGGACGTCGTGGGCGAGGATCACGCCGTCCGCCGCGGCGATCAGCGCCGGGTCGAGGCGGGTGAAGCCGGCCGAGCCCTGGGTCTCGACGACGAGTTCGACGCCCGCCTCCCGGCCGGCGTTCTCCAGCGACTCGGCGGCCATGTAGGTGTGCGCGATGCCGGTGGGGCAGGAGGTGACGGCGACGATCCTGAAGGGGGGCTCAGGGGTGGGATCGGGGGCGGCGGGGTCCTTGGTGTCCTTCGGGGCGGGTGCTTCCGAGCGGGCGGGGGCCGCGGCCGGCGTGCCCGCCTCCGCCGGGGCCGCGTCGTCGGCCGGGGAGGTCTGCACGGAGCCCGAGGGCGCCTCACCCGAGGGCGTGCCCGCCTCCGTCCGCGCCGCGGCGGCCTCCTGCGGAGTCGTGTCCCCCCGGATCAGCGCCGCCGCCGTCGCCGTGTCGGCGACCAAGCGCAGCGCGGCTGTGAACTCGGCGCTCATCAGCTGGCGGGCCAGGGCGGACAGGATCGTCAGATGGGCGTCGTCCGCGCCCGCCGGTGCGGCGATCAGGAAGACCAGGTCGGCGGGGCCGTCCGCGGCGCCGAAGTCGATCCCGGCGGCGCTGCGCCCGAAGGCGAGCGTCGGCTCGGTGACGTGCGCGCTGCGGCAGTGCGGGATGCCGATGCCGCCGTCCAGGCCGGTCGGCATCTGCGCCTCGCGGGCGGCCACGTCGGCGAGGAAGCCCGCCAGGTCGGTCACCCGGCCCAGAGCCGCCATCCGCTCGGCGAGGGCGCGCGCCGCCGCTTCCTTGGTGTCGGCGGACAGGTCGAGGTCGACCAGGTCCGCGGTGATCATCTCGCTCATCGCGGGCTCCTTCGCACGCGTGTCGCCCGGGCGGCGGGGGAAGCCGGGGCGGGGGTGGGGACGGGGATGCCGTGGGGGGCGGCGGGGGCCGGGGCCCCGGCACGGGTGCCGTGGGGCGCGGCGGAAGCCGTACGGGCGGTACGGGCCGTGTGGGCCGCGGGCGGAGAGCCTGCGGTCCGGGTCCGGTTCCGGGTTGCCCGGAGAGCGGTGGGGGACGTCGGGCGGGTCATGGCGCGGGGTCCGTCAGGGGGCGGTCGAGGGGGACGTCGGCCGTCACCGTGACCGCCGCCGGGGACAGGTCGGCCGGGGTGGGCATCACGCTGCCGGGCAGCTGGACGGCGGCCGCGCCGTGCGCGACGGCCGAGGCCAGGGCCTCGGGGCCCGCGCCGCCCGCGATGAGGAAACCGGCCAGCGAGGCGTCGCCCGCGCCGACGTTGCTGCGGACGGCGGCCACCGGCGCGCCGCCGTACCAGGCGCCCGCGCCGGTCACGAGGAGTTGCCCGTCGGCGCCGAGGCTCGCCAGCACCGCGCCCGCGCCGAGCGAGCGCAGGTCCTCGGCCGCCTTCAGCGCGTCGCCCACCGTCGCCAGGGGGCGCCCGACGGCCTCGGCGAGTTCCTCGGCGTTGGGCTTGACCACGTCCGGGCCCTCGCGCAGCGCCGCCAGGAGGGCGGGCCCGGAAGTGTCCAGCGCGATGCGCACCCCGGCGGCGTGCGCCCGGGCGACGAGGTCGGCGTACCAGGAGGGGGCGAGGCCGCGCGGGAGGCTGCCGCAGCAGGCGATCCAG
The DNA here is from genome assembly GCF_040683715.1 of Streptomyces sp. NPDC093260. Classification (NCBI taxonomy): domain Bacteria; kingdom Bacillati; phylum Actinomycetota; class Actinomycetes; order Kitasatosporales; family Streptomycetaceae; genus Streptomyces; species Streptomyces sp. NPDC093260. The sequence goes on along the minus strand of NZ_JBFBEK010000003.1, from coordinate 271,692 downwards.
TCGGCGCCGTGCGCCTGGCGCCGTACGGTCCGCAGGAGCAGTTCCCTCTCCTCGGGGCCGAGTTCCGGGCCGGGCGCGTTGATCTTCGTCAGGACGCCGTCCGCCTCGGCGAGGGCGATGTTGGAACGGGTGGTCCCGGCGACCGGGACCGGTGCGACCTCGATGCCCTGCGCTGCGAGGAGTTCGGCGACGAGGGCGCCCGGCGCGCCGCCCAGGGGCAGGACGGCGACGGTGCGGCGGCCGGCGGCGGCCACGGCGCGCGAGACGTTGACGCCCTTGCCGCCGGGGTCCATGCGTTCGCCGGTGGCGCGGACGACCTCGCCGCGGTCGAGGGAGGGGACCTCGTAGGTGCGGTCCAGGGACGGGTTGGGGGTGACGGTGACGATCATGCGCGGACCACCTCCGTGCCGGCGCGCTCGATGGCGGCGGCGTCCTCGGGGCTCAGGGCGCTGTCGGTGATCAGCAGGTCCACGTCGTCCAGGTCGCCGAAGCGGGCGAAGTGCTCCTGGCCGTGCTTGGCGGAGTCGGCGAGCAGCACCACCCGGCGGGCGGCGGCGACGGCGGCCCGCTTCACGGCGGCCTCGGCGAGGTCGGGAGTGGTCAGTCCGTGCGCGGTGGAGAAGCCGTTGGCGGCGACGAACAGCACGTCGGCGCGGATCTCGCCGTACGCGCGCAGCGCCCAGGCGTCCACGGCGGCCCGGGTACGGTGCCGTACGCGGCCGCCGACCAGGTGGAGCTGGAGGCCGGGGTGGTCGGCGAGGCGGGCGGCGATGGGCAGGGAGTGGGTGACGACGGTCAGCTCGCTCTCCAGCGGGAGCGCGGCGGCCAGGCGGGCCACGGTGGTGCCGGCGTCGAGGATCACGGTGCCGTCGACGGGCAGTTCGGCCAGGGCCGCCTTGGCGATGCGGTCCTTCTCGTCGGCCGCCGTGGACTCGCGTTCGGTGAGGTCCGGTTCGAAGTCGAGGCGGCCGGCCGGGATGGCCCCGCCGTGCACCCGGCGCAGCAGTCCGGCCCGGTCGAGGGCCTTGAGGTCGCGGCGGATCGTCTCCGCCGTCACCTGGAACTCCTCGGCGAGCGACACGACGTCCACCCGGCCGCCGTCACGGGCGAGCCGGAGGATCTCCTGCTGCCGCTCCGCTGCGTACATGTCCGTCTGCCTCCGACCGATGCCCGAATCTGTGGTTTACCGGGGAGACTACGCCTGCGTTGCGGGAAAGTAAACAGATTCGGGTGCCGTTCGGGCATGAACGGACATGGACGGGGACAATCGGACACGTTCGGGCCGGCCCTCCCTGCTCACGGCGCTCACGGCGCTACGAAGCCGCCCCCGCGCGGGCCGTGGCGTCCGGCTCCGCCGGGGACGCGGGCGGGGTCCGGTCGGGGCGGGGCAGCAGGAGCGGGGTGGCCAGGACGAGGAGTCCGGCGGCCGTGAGCGCGGTGCGCGGGCCGGTGGCGTCGGCGAGCAGTCCGCCGAGGGCCGTGCAGAGCGCGATGGCCGCCTGCTGGCCGACCGACCAGGCCGTCAGGGTGCGGGCGACGAGATGCTTGGGCGTGTGTTCGAGCCGGTAGGCGGCGAGGACCGGGGTGTACAGGCTCATGTTGACGATGATCGCCAGCTCGACGGCCATCACGGTGACGAGTCCGGTGACGCCGGGCCGGACGAAGGCCAGGCCGATCAGCCAGACGGCGCGCAGCGTGCCGACGGTCCGGAAGACGGCGGGCCGGCCGTAACGGGCCACGACACGGCGGGCCAGGCGGGAGCCGACGAGGCCGCCGAGGCAGGGCGCGGCGAAGGCGAGGCCGTACTGCCACGGCGGGAAGCCGAGCCGGCGCAGCAGGAGCACGGCGAGCAGCGGTTCGGTGGCCATGATCAGACCGGCCACGAGCAGCTGGTTGAGGTAGAGCGCCCGCAGGACGGGGTGGCCCATGATGTGCCGCCAGCCGTCGAGCAGCGCGACCGTCCGGCGGGGGCCGCCCTTGCGGGCGGGCGGCGGGGACGGTTCTGCCGGGGTTTGCGTGGCCGGTTCCCCGGTGGCCTGCGGGACCGCTTCCGCGGTGGTCCGCGAGGCCGCATCTCCCGCTCGCGGCGCTTCCCCGCACGGCTGCGGCGCCTCCTCACGGCCGCCGATCGCGGTGAGGCAGAGCGCGGACAGGAGGTAGCTGAGCGCGTCGGCGATCACGGTGACGACCGGGCCGAACAGGCCGATCGCCGCCCCGCCCAGCGGCGGCCCGACCGCGATGGAGCTCCAGTTCGTGGACTCGAACCGCGCGTTGGCCACCAGCAGGTCGTCCGGCCGGACGAGCGCCTTCAGGAAGGCGCCGCTGGCCGCGTTGAAGGCGATCTTCGCCGCGGCGACCAGGGCCGAGACCACGAGCAGCTGTACCCAGCTGAGCCATCCGAGGGCGTAGCCGACCGGGATCGTCGCCATGGCCGCGCACCGGGCCAGGTCCGTCCCGATCATGACGGGGCGCTTGCGGCGGAACTCCACCCACGGCGCGAGCGGCACCGCGATCAGCGCGCCCACCGCGGGCCCCACCGCGGACAGCGCGGACACCTCGGCGGGGCCGGCGTGCAGCGCCAGCACGGCGATCAGTGGGAACGCCCCGAAGCCCAGCCCGGAACCGTAGGCGCTCACCGCGTAGGCCGCCCACAGCCAGCCGAACCGCCGCCCCAGCCGTCTCCTGTCCTCCACCACGCTCAGCGCACCCCTCGCCGTCACCCCTCGCCGTCCCGCCAAGCCCACCCCGCGACCCGCGCGGACAAACCGGCGTTGACGGAGGCGAGCTAACCGGGGAGCGCAGCAGCAGGTCAAACAACCGCCTCGCCCGCACTCCACAACCAGCGGTTGTTCACTAAGGTGGCTCCGCGTGGACCTAGAAGCCGTACGCACCTTCGTCGCCGTGGCGGACGCGGGCCAGTTCCAGAAGGCCGCCACCGATCTGGCGGTGACCCAGCAGGCCGTCTCCAAGCGCGTCGCGGCGCTGGAGCGCGACCTCGGCGTACGGCTGTTCGGGCGTACACCGCGCGGCGCGGAACTCACCATCGACGGGCAGGCGTTCCTGCCCCACGCGCGGGAGCTGCTGCGCGTCGCCGAGCGGGCGGCCGCGTCCGTGCGCACCGGCCGCCGTGCGCTGCGCGTCGACATCATCGCCTCACGCGGCGCGGCGTCGGGTCTGATGCGCGACTTCCACCGGGCGCACCCCGAGATCGACCTCGATGTGCTGATGCTGTTCGACATCGAGTCCGCCGTCGCCGCGATCCGTTCCGGCACGATCGACGCTTCCTTCCGGGCCGTCGCCGCGCCCGGCCGCCCGCTGCCCGACGACATCGCGTCCGAACGGGTGCTCGACGAGCCGCTCCAGCTCCTCACCGGCCCCGCACACGTGCTGGCGGGCGCCCGGTCGGTGCCCCTCGCCCGGCTCGCCGGGCACCGGATCTGGATGCCGGGCCTCGCCCCCGGCACCGAGTGGACCGCCTACTACGACGACCTGGTCGCCGAGTTCGGCCTCTCCATCGAGGCGACCGGTCCCAACTTCGGCTCCGACGCCCTGCTCGACACCGTCGCGGACACCCCGGCCCTGGCCACCTTCATGGGCGAGCACACCCGTCTCGTCTGGCCCGCCGGCCACGGCCTGCGCCGTATCCCGGTGACCGACCCGACGCCGGTCTACCCGCACTCGCTGCTGTGGCACCGCGACAACCCCCACCCGGCGCTGGCCGCCCTGCGCGCCCACCTCGCCGCCGCGACGCCCGGCCACGACGCCACGGGGACCTGGCGGCCGGACTGGGTGTTCCCCCGCTGACCGCTCTCCTGGCCACCCCCGCTGACCGCCGCGCGGGCCAGCACGCCGGCCGCCAGACCGACCGGCCCCCCGACCGCCGCGCCGAGCAGCCCGGCGCCCCCCACCCCGGCCTTGCGTCCCGGCCCCGGCACGGCGAAGGGGCCGGCGCCCCCTCGGCCGCCGACCCCGCACCTCACCTCACGGCATCCCCGCCGCTCAGCCGACCAGTTCCCGCTCCCGGCCGCCCGCCGCCGACGGCCCCGCGGGCTCCGCGCCCTCGCCGCCGCCCTCCACGTGCTGCGCCGGCCGCTTCGGCAGCGCGGACATCAGCACGAAGATGACGCCCAGCACCACCGCCACCCACACCAGCGCGTTCCGGAAGGCGTGCGCGAAGGCCGGGCCCACCTGGTCCGGGGTCAGCCGGTCGCCGATGACGCCGAAGAACACCACCGACACCAGCCCGAGCCCCAGCGCGTTGCCCATCTGCTGGACGGTGTTGATCAGCCCGGACGCCGAACCGGCGTGCTCGCGCGGGACCTCCGAGAGCACCGCGTCCGTCAGCGGGGCCACGATCAGGCCCATGCCCGCTCCCATCACCACCAGCGGCAGCGCCATCTGCCAGGGCGCGATGTGCAGGCCGTAGCGGTCGGACTCCCAGATGTAGAGCAGGACGCCGGCCGCCATCAGCAGCGCGCCCGCCTGGAGCACCTTGCGGCCGAAGCGCGGGACCAGCCGCTGCACCGACAGCCCGGCCGCCGTGGACACCGCGATCGAGAACGGCACGCCCGTCAGCCCCGCCTTCAGCGGGCTCCAGCCCAGCCCGGTCTGCATGTACAGCGTCCAGACCAGGAAGAACACCCCGAGCGCGACCCCGAACACCGTCTGCACGGCGATGCCGGCCGCGAAGCTCTTGACCCGGAACAGCGACAGCTCGACCAGCGGGGACCCGTCCCGGGCCGCCTTGCGCCGCTCGTACGCCACCAGCGCCGCGAACACCGCCAGCGCGCCCGCCATCGACGCGTACCCCCACAGCGGCCAGCCCAGCTCGCGGCCCCGGGTCAGCGGGTAGAGCAGCATCAGCAGGCCCAGCGTGACCAGGGCGACGCCCACCAGGTCGAGCTTCATCGCGCGCGGCGCGCGGGACTCGGTGATGAACCGGCCGCCGAGCAGGAAGGCCACGACGCCGACCGGCAGGTTGATCAGGAAGATGGGCCGCCACTCCAGGCCGAACAGGTTCCACTGCGTGAGCAGCGCGCCGAGCAGCGGGCCGGAGACCGCGCCCAGGCCGACGATCGCGCCGAACAGGCCGAAGACCTTGCCGCGTTCGTGGGCCGGGAAGGTGGCGTGCACGATCGACAGCACCTGCGGGACCATCAGCGCGGCCATGCCGCCCTGGAGGATGCGGGAGGCCACCAGCATCTCCGGGTTCGCGGCGAGGCCGCACAGCGCGGAGGCGAGGGTGAAGCCCGCTATGCCGACGAGGAAGAGCCGCTTGCGGCCGTGGATGTCGCCGAGCCGGCCGCCGGTGATCAGCCCGGCCGCGAAGGCGAGGGCGTACCCGGCGGTGATCCACTGGATCTGGCTGAAGGACGCGCCGGCGTCCTGCTGGATGGACGGGATCGCGATGTTGACGATCGTGACGTCCACGAGGTCCATGAAGGCCGCGGTCATCACGATCGCCAGCGCGAACCAGCGGCGGCGGTCCGCCGCCTGTGCCGTGTTGCTGACAGGGGTTTCGCTGGAGGTCATGCAGGGACGGTAGGGGGGCAGTAGGTCAGACCATGTCCTAGATCTGCGGCATCCTCGGTGCCATGACGACGGACACCCCGGCCCGGCTCCTCCAGCTGCTGTCCCTGCTCCAGACGCCCCGCGAGTGGCCCGGCGGGGAGCTGGCCGAACGGCTCGGGGTGTCCCGGCGCACCGTGCGCCGGGACATCGACCGGCTGCGCGAGCTGGGCTATCCGGTGCAGGCGACCATGGGCGCCGACGGCGGCTACCGGCTGGTCGCGGGCAAGGCGATGCCGCCGCTCGTCCTGGACGACGAGGAGGCGGTGGCGATCGCGGTCGGGCTGCGGGCGGGCGCCGGGCACGCGATCGAGGGCGTGGACGAGGCGTCGGTGCGGGCGCTGGCCAAGCTGGAGCAGGTGCTGCCGGCCCGGCTGCGGCACCGCGTCGCCACCCTCCAGGCCGCGACGACTCCGCTGACCAGCGGGGACGGGGCGAGTGTCGCACCCGAGACGCTGACCGTGATGGCCTCGGCGGTGGCCGGGCGGGAGCGGCTGCGGTTCGCCTACCGCGCCGGGGACGGCACCGGCACGCGCCGGATGACCGAGCCCCACCGGCTGGTCTCGACCGGGCGGCGCTGGTACCTGGTGGCGTACGACCTGGACCGGGCGGACTGGCGGACGTTCCGGGTGGACCGGGTGAGCGAGCCGTTCGCGACCGGAGCCCGGTTCGCGCCGCGGGAACTGCCGACGGGCAGCGCGGCGGAGTATCTGCGGCGGTCGGTGTACCAGCGGCACCAGGAGACGTACACGCTGGTCGTGACCTTCGCGGCCCCGGCCGAAACGGTCGCGGGCCGGCTGCCGGCGTGGTTCGGCGCGCCCGAGCCGCTGGACGGGGGACGGTGCGGGCTGCGGTCGCCGGTCGGGGACCAGGTGGAGTGGGTCGCGATGCGGCTGGCGACACTGGGCTGCGACTTCACCGTGCACGAGCCGGCGGCACTGGTGCGGTGCGTACGGGAACTGGGCGCGCGGCTGAGCCGGGCCGCCGCCGGGGGCGGCGAGGGCGGCGACGGGAGCCGTGGGCACGCGGGGGTCGTCGGGGGCAACGGCCCTGCGTGACCAGGGAATTAGCGATGCGTAGTTCCGCTGTGGCAGAGTGCTGCGCGCGGGCCACCCCGGGGTTCAGGTCCGGGGTGTCCCGCTTCACGACTCCCCCGCCGCGGCTCGCGCCCGTTCTCCGGCGTGCCCTCGCCCCACCCGCGCATGGAGCCGGGCCTCGGCGCCCGGGGGGTGAGGCGCCGAAGCCCGGCTCTGGGAAGGTCCCGGCGCCGGGGGGAAGTGCGTCGGGACATGGCTCGGTGGGTCGGTCCGACGCCGGGTGCTCGACGTCGGGGTGCGGGCGCGGTCGACACGTACGTGCGCGTTCCATACGTACGGGACGCGGGGAGCGTTCATACGGGTGGTGCGGAGCGTTCCTGCCGTGCGGGGCCGCCGATGGGGTCCGCAGAGGTTGTTCCCGGGCCGCGGCCGTTCGAAGCGGCGGTACACGGCCATGTTCGCGCGGTCTTCGGCCACCCGGCGTACGCCGCGAGGGCCGCCGGGGGCGCCGACGCGCCCCCGAGTCGCCCGGACGGGCTCACGCCGCGGCGTCGAAGCCGGTGTCGCGGGCCAGCTTCTTCAGCTCCAGCAGCGCGTGCTTCTCGATCTGGCGGATGCGCTCGCGGGTCAGGCCGTGCTCCTTGCCGACCTCGGTCAGCGTGCGCTCGCGGCCGTCCTCGATGCCGTACCGCATCTTGATGATGGACGCCGTGCGCTGGTCGAGGCGGCCGATCAGGTCGTCCAGTTCCTCGCTGCGCAGCAGGGTCATCACCGACTGCTCGGGCGACACCGCGGAGGTGTCCTCCAGGAGGTCGCCGAACTGGGTCTCGCCCTCGTCGTCCACCGACATGTTCAGCGAGACCGGGTCACGGGCCCAGTCCAGGACGTCCGCGACGCGCTCCGGCGTGGAGCCCAGCTCCGCGGCGATCTCCGCGGGCTCCGGGTCGCGGCCGTTCTCCCGGTTGAACTCGCGCTGGACGCGGCGGATGCGGCCCAGCTCCTCCACCAGGTGGACGGGCAGCCGGATCGTGCGGGACTGGTCCGCGATCGAGCGCGTGATCGCCTGGCGGATCCACCAGGTGGCGTACGTCGAGAACTTGAAGCCCTTGCGGTAGTCGAACTTCTCCACCGCGCGCACCAGGCCGGCGTTGCCCTCCTGGATCAGGTCCAGCAGAGGCAGGCCGCTGCGCGGGTAGCGGCGGGCGACCGCCACGACCAGCCGCAGGTTGGAGCGGATGAAGACGTCCTTGGCCCGCTCGCCCGCGTCGACCAGGGCCTGCAACTCCTCGGGCGTGACCTCGGTCTTCGACTCCTCGTACCCGTCGAGGATCTGCCGCGCGAACACACCCGCCTCGATGACCTGGGACAGCTCGACCTCCTTGGCGGCGTCGAGCAGCGGTGTGCGCGCTATCTCGTCGAGGTACATGCCGACCAGGTCGCGATCGGCGATCTCGCCGGCGTGGGCGCGAACACTGCTTGCCGCGTCGGCCGTCTCGCCGGTGGCGGACTTACGACGGGCGACGGCACGGGTTGCCATGCGTGCTCCCTTTGCGATGGTGGGTCAGCGGGTGGTCCTTGGGATGCTCGGCACTCTCATCGGGCTCTCAGAACTCGGGGTCTTGGGAACTCTCCTCGGGTGCCCCGCATCCGATGGAAACAACGACTGGAATCAGGACAGAATTCCCAAGCCGCCTCTCAAATTTTCTGATCATGCAGTACCCTGTCCGCCGCACCGCCCCGTGGACGGCGGTGACGGACGAGGACCCCCAGGTCAGGACGGGGAACCCGGGACTCCGGAGCACCGTGGGGCCACGTCGCCCTCCGGTGCCTGAGAGGCCCGTCACACGGACACCGCAACGCCTGCCGACGCCTGCTGACGCCTCACGGTGTCCGCCGGTGGGAGCGTGCCGCCGCCGGGTTCCGCCGCCGAACGCCCTCCCACCCCTCATGACGGCTCCTACCGGCGGAAGGTTGCCGCACACCCGGGCTCCGAGGAGATTCCCAGACCCTTCACATCCCTGACGTACGCGGCGCACACGCGACCCGCTCAGCGGACCGCACGGTCCGCTTCAGCCGAACTGCACCGACCGCTTCGCCATTCCCAGCCAGAAGCCGTCGATCACCGAGCGCGGCCCGTCCGGCCCGTCCAGTTCGCCGCCGGCCTCGGCCGCGCCCATGGTCACGAACAGCGGGGCGAAGTGCTCGGTGCGCGGATGGGCGTACCGGCCCGCCGGGGCCTTGTGCAGGAAGTCCAGCAGGGCGTCCCAGTCCCGGGCCTCCAGGGCGCGCCGCCCCCAGTCGTCGAACTCGGCGGACCAGCTCGGCACTCCCCCGCCCGTGTGCCGCAGCGCGGCGAGGTTGTGGGTGAAGAAGCCGGAGCCGATGATCAGCACGCCCTCGTCGCGCAGTGGGGCGAGCCTGCGGCCGATGTCCATGAGCCGGACCGGATCGAGGGTCGGCATGGAGATCTGGAGGACGGGGACGTCGGCGGCCGGGAACATCTCGACCAGCGGCACATAGGCGCCGTGGTCCAGGCCGCGGTCGGGCACGTCCTGCACGGGCAGGCCGGGGCCGCGCAGCAGCTTGCGCACGCTCTCGGCCAGCTCGGGCGCGCCGGGGGCGGCGTAACGCACCTGGTAGTAGTGCTCGGGGAAGCCCCAGAAGTCGTAGACCAGGGGGACCGTCTCGACTGCGCCGAGGGCGAGCGGAGCCTCCTCCCAGTGGGCGGAGACGACGAGGATCGCCTTGGGGCGGGGCAGCGCGGCGGACCAGGCGGCGAGCTGACCGGGCCAGACCGGGTCGTCGGCGAGCGGCGGCGCGCCGTGGCTGAGGTAGAGGGCGGGCATGCGCTCCTGAACGGTGGCGGACACGGCGGCAGCTCCCTGCGCTTCTCGGTGGGTCGGCCCTTCGGACCATTCGCTTGAAGTTTAAAGCTTCTCGAAGCCTACGCCGATGTTGTTTAATCTTCAAGGAAGCGTTTCGTACAGTGGGACACATGAACACGGCACCCTCTTCCGCGCCCGAGTCCCCCGCCGCCGCACCCATCGCCGCACGCGCCGGGTCCCAGCGCTGGCTCACCCTCGGCGAGCAGCGCGTCTGGCGCGCCTATCTGCACGCCACCACCCTCCTGGAGGACCACCTCGACCGGCAGCTCCAGCGCGACGCGGGCATGCCGCACATCTACTACGGCCTGCTGGTCAAACTCGCCGAGGCCCCGCGCCGCCGGCTGCGGATGACCGAGCTGGCCCGGGACGCCAAGATCACCCGCTCCCGCCTCTCGCACGCCGTCTCCCGGCTGGAGAAGAACGGCTGGGTGCGCCGCGAGGACTGTTCCTCCGACAAGCGGGGCCAGTTCGCGGTGCTGACGGACGAGGGCGGCGAGGTGCTGGCTCGCACCGCGCCGGGGCACGTGGCCGCCGTGCGCCAGGCGCTGTTCGACCGGCTGAGCCCGGAGCAGCAGAAGTCCCTCGGCGAGATCATGCAGATCGTCGCCGAGGGACTCCAGCCGAACGAGGCGGGCGCGGACCTGCCCTGGCTGCGCTGAGGACGGCTTCGCCGGTGCCGCGGCGGTCGCGGACGCGGGCGACCGCGCGGGGAACCGGCCTCGCCCAGCGGCCTCCGTACACCCAGCGCACGCGCCACGGCGGATCTCGGCTCAGGTCTCGGGTCCGGCCTCAGCGCGGATCCCGGCTCAGGTCTCGGCGCGGATCCGGGCTCGGGCTCGGGCTCGGGCTCCGGCTCCGGCTCCGGCTCCGGCTCCGGCTCCGGCTCCGGCTCCCACAGGATCGGCGGGGTGGGGCTCGGGTGTCCCGCCCCGGCGGCGAGGCGGTACGACGACCGCCGCGAGCGCCGCGGCCAGGGAGAGGGCGGCGGCGACGGCCGGCCCCAGGCGTACCCCACCGCACGGCAGAGCCCCCGCCCCACGACAAAGCCCCGCACCGCCCGGCCGACTGCGAGGTCGGTACCGGGCGGTGCGGGGCTGTGCGGGACCGGGAGTCCGACGCCGGGACCGGAAGTCCCGAGGCGGGGACCGGAAGTCCCGAGGCGGGGACCGGGAGTCCCGAGGCGAACAGGCCGGGTCAGGCCGTGGCCGGTGTCAGTGGGCGATCACCGGCACCGGCAGCTCGTCCTCCAGGCCCTCGCCGGCTGCGGAGTCCGCGCCGGTCACCGTGGTGCTGCCCGGCCGGCCCGCGTTGACGAAGGTCAGCGCGATCACACCGGCCACGGCCAGGATGCCGACGGCGAACCAGATGGCGTTGGTGTAGCCGTGCACCAGGCCCTGGAGCTGGACCAGCTGCTGCCCGCCCTTGCCCGTGCCCGCGTTCGCCATGTGGTCCTTGATGTACGCGGCCGTGGCGGAGGAGGCGATCGTGTTCAGCAGCGCGGTGCCGATGGCGCCGCCCACCTGCTGCGAGGTGTTGACCATCGCGGAGGCCACGCCGGCGTCACGCGGCTGGACGCCGAGGGTGGCCAGGGACATGGCCGGCATGAACGCGGTGCCCATGCCGAGACCGAGCAGCAGCATCCCGGGCAGCAGCAGGGACGCGTAGGAGGAGTCGACCTTCAGCTGGGTCAGCAGGAGCATGCCGACGGAGGCGACCAGGAAGCCGGGGCCCATCAGCAGCCGGGCGGGGACCCGGGTCATCAGCCGGGCGCCGATCTGGGTCGAGCCCGTGATCATGCCCGCGATCATCGGCAGGAACGCGAAGCCGGTCTTCACCGGCGAGTAGCCCTGGACGATCTGGAGGTAGTAGGTCAGGAAGAGGAACAGGCCGAACATGCCGATGATGGCCAGGCCCAGCGAGAGGTAGACGCCGCCGCGATTGCGCTCCAGGATCACCCGCAGGGGCAGCAGCGGGGCCTTGACCCGGGACTCCACCAGCACGAACGCGCCGAGCAGCACCACCGAGGCGATGAACATCGAGACGGTCAGGGCGTCGCCCCAGCCGGCGGACTCGGCGCGGGTGAAGCCGTAGACGAGGGCGACCAGGCCGAGAGTGGACAGGACCACGCCGGGGATGTCGAGCGGCGAGCGGTTGCGGCCGCCGGCCGGCTCGCGGATGACGAAGTAGGCGCCGGCCGCGGCGACCACGGCGAACGGGATGTTCACGAAGAACGTCCAGCGCCAGTCCAGGTACTCGGTGAGGAATCCGCCGAGGATCAGACCGACGGCGCCGCCGCCGCCCGCGATCGCGCCGTAGATACCGAACGCCTTGGCGCGCTCGCGGGCGTCGGTGAACATCACCGCGAGCAGGGAGAGCGCGGCGGGCGCGAGCAGCGCGCCGAAGGCGCCCTGGAGCGCGCGGGCGCCGAACATCATCGCGCCGGTCGTGGCGGCGCCGCCGAGCGCGGAGGCCGCGGCGAAGCCGGTCAGACCGGTCACGAAGGCGCGCTTGCGGCCCCACAGGTCGGCGATCCGGCCGCCGAACAGGAGCAGTCCGCCGAAGGCGAGGGCGTAGGCGGTGACGACCCACTGGCGGTTGCCGTCGGAGATGCCGAGGTCCTGCTGGGCGGAGGGCAGGGCGATGTTCACGATGGTGGCGTCGAGGACGACCATCAGCTGGGCGAGCGCGATGAAGACGAGCGCTTTCCAGCGGTTGGCGTCTCCCGCCTCGCCGGGATCGCGCCGGGCGGTCTTCGCCGGGACACGGGGAGCCTGTGCGGCTGTTTCGGACATGGGAGTACCCACTTCAGGACTTCGTGACGGAAAAAGGGTGTCGAAAAGTGACGGCCCGCCCCTGAGGGACGGCCGGAAGCAGCGTGCCGGCGGGACGGCGGGTCCCGCGGCGGTCGGTCGCGGAGAGTCGGTCGGGCGGAGTCGGAAAGGAGTCGGTCGCGGACGCCCGGTGAGGGACGTTCGGTCACGGACGCCAGGTCAGGGGCGTGCCGTCACCGGCGTGCGGTCGGGGCCGTGTCAGTCACGGCGGTATCGGTCACAGCCGTATCGGTCTCGGCCGCATCGGTCGGGGCCGTTCGGTCACGGGCGTTCGGGTGCCGGGCCGGCGGTGGCGCACTCCCGGCGGAGGTCCTCCATGGTGATCGCCGTGCCCGGCAGGGCGGTGCGGGCCGGGGCCCGCAGCCCGTCCAGGAACAGCTGCAGATGACGGTGGACATAGCGGTCGTGGCTGGGGCAGCCGGTGCCGGCCGGGGGCCTGCTGAGCTGGGCCGCGGCGACCAGCAGATCGCCGACGCCCACGTCGGCGCGCAGTTGCCCGGCCGCCACGGCGCGGTCCATGACCTTCTGGACCAGGCGCTCGCAGCGCTCGCGCGCGGCCTCCAGGTCCGGGTGGTTGCGGTCGAAGGTGCTGGCGACCATCGGGCACAGGGCGCTGACCCGTTCGTCGGCGGCGGCGTGCAGGAAGCTCGACAGCGCCTCGAAGGCGTCGCCGGTCTCGGCGAGCGCCCGCTCGGCGGCGAGCGTCGTACGGTCCATGACCGAGCACAGGACCTCGCGGACGAGGGCGGCGCGGTCGGGGAAGTTGCGGTACAGCGTGGCGTTGCCGACGCCGGCCCGGCGGGCGACCTCGTCGAGCGGCACGTCGGGGCCGTGCTCGACGAGCATCTCGCGGGCGGCGGTGACGATCCGCTCGCGGTTGCGCAGGGCGTCGGCGCGCGGCCTGGTCGCCTTGCGCTGCGCGGGTTTCGCGGTCGTCGCGGCCGGCACGGCGTACTCCTTCGGTCGGGCGGTGAGGCGAAGCGGAGAGGGACTCCCCGTTTCGCGCGGACACCTGACCAAACGGGGAAACGGTCCCCGGTTATTTCCGCATCGGTGAGAAAGGTCGACGTGACCTGAGCCACATGACGTTCCGTCACGGCGGCTCGTCTCACCCGACCGGCGGCTCCCGCCCGCCGCGTCTTCCGTTCCACGACCGCGGGGGCCGTCCTCACCAGCGGACCCGACGTTCATTCGCACGACCGGCCGCCCGTTCCCACGACCGGACCGCTCCAGCGCGCGCCCGCCGCACCCGCGACAGAGGGTGATCGAACAGGGTGCAGCCGAAGACCGGTGGCTGCCTGGGGCGAACCGGTGGCTGCCTGGAGCGAAAGGTCCACGCATGCCGCCGCAGCCGCCCCGCCGCCGGATACGCAAGCGCCGTGCCGCCGCTCTCACGTCCGTCGCCGTCCTGACCTTCGCGGTCAGCACCGCGGGGGCCGCGCATCTGACGGCGGACGCCTCGGCGAACGGCGCCTACGGCCTGGCCCGCTCCCCGGCCCTCATACCCTGCATGATCAGCGGTCCGACCTCCGTGCAGATGACGGAGGGCGTCCCCACCGCCCGCGGCTACGCCCGCTCCACCGGCACCGTGCACGCCCTCACCCTGATGATCGACTTCTCCGACGCCGAGGGCCAGGGCGACGCCCTCGACCGCTTCCACGAGTTCTTCCCGCAGACCCAGAACTGGTTCCGCACCGCCTCCTACGGCCGCCTCGACTACCGCCCGGAGACCCCGATACCCCACTGGCTGCGCATGCCGAAACCGTTCAAGGCGTACGGCATAGAACGCGGGGCGCCCTTCGACCCCGGCTACCGCCAACTGGTCCAGGACATCGTGACGGCGGCCGACCCGACAGTGGACTTCCACGACTACGACCTGCTCAACGTGCTGATGACCCCGAACGCCGGCCCCTCCGCGCTGGACACCGTCCTGTCCGTCACCTTCGCCGGCAACGCCGAGGCCCCGACCGCCGACGGCGTCCCCGTCTCCAACGCGTCGTTCGTCTACTCCCGCCAGGACGACGGCTCCGGCGCCTACGACCGCACCGGCTACCGGGTCCTGCCGCACGAGAACGGCCACGTCTTCGGTCTGCCCGACCTCTACACCCAGGAGGGCGGCGGCGCGGTCGGCCACTGGGACATCATGAGCGAGGACTGGGGCGCCAACAACGACCTGCTGGGCTGGCACAAGTGGAAGCTCGGCTGGCTGGACGCGAACCAGGTCAGCTGCGCGAGCAGGCGCGGCTCGGCCGAGTACTCGCTCACCCCGCTGGAGCGCAAGGGCGGCCCCAAGCTGGTGTTCGTCCCGCTCGACGACCACACCGGCTACGCCCTCGAACTGCGCACCCGCGAGGGCAACGACGAGACGGTGTGCCGGCCGGGCGTCCTCATCTACAAGGTGGACGCCGGCGTCGACACCGGCCGCGGCCCCATCACGGTCTTCGACGCCCGCCGCGACTCGGGCGGCTGCACCCGCAGCCCCAACGTGCAGGCCGAACTCTCCGACGCCCCCTTCGCCCCCGGTGAGACCTTCAAGGACCCCCGGGCGAAGATCCGCATCGACGTCGCGGCGGCCGACCTCGACGGCAACTACCGGGTCCGGGTCACCAGACAGTGACGGCGCCGGCCCGACTACCGTAGGCCTCCCGCCGTCGGACCGCCCCGAGGACCAGCCCGATGGCCCCGCCGTCCGCCACCCCGCGCCCGCCATGGAGGAGCCCTCCGGGGCCGCCCCGGCCGCCGTCCCCGCGGAGGCGGTCACCCCGCTGATCGGGGGTGTCGCGGTACCGCACCGGCTGACGGAGGCCGACGGCTGAGCCCTCAGTCCGAGGGCTCAGCCGTCGGCTCTCGTCCCGACGACAGGGGCGTGCCCCGGCCGTCGGGACGAACGAACCTGGCTCACCAGCCCGGGTAGCGGTCCCACCAGTGCTCGTCCCAGCCCGGGGTGTACTCGGTGCCGCCGGGCCGGTCGGTGAGCTGGGCGACGAGGTCACGGGCCAGCACGTCCAGCACCCAGGCCAGTTCGTGCCGGCTGACCAGACCGACCGGCAGCGCCTCCGCCCCGTGCGCCGCCCCGAGCAGCGCCCCGGTCACACAGGCCACCGAGTCCCCGTCCGGCGCCTGGGCGGCGAACCGCAGCGCGGCCTCCACCTGGTCCCGTTCCGGGAAGGACGCGGCGACGTACAGACCGCCGAGCAGCCCGGAGGGCGCGGTGGGGTCCGGTGCGAGGCGGGCGAGACGGTGCGCGTCGGCGGGGTGCTCCTCGGCCTGGCGCAGTGCCGTGGCGAGCTGGTCGCGCTGGTCCGCGGTGAGGTCGGGATCGGCGTCGGGCAGGGCCCGCAGGCCCTGCCCGAGGGCGTCCCGCACCCGCGTCGGCGCGCTGTGGGCGAGACAGTGCCCGACCAGCACGGCCGCATGGGCGGCGGCGGCCTGGGCGGCCGGGTCGCCGTGGGTGAGGGCGGCGATCTCCCGCAGCGCGGTCACCGCGTCGGCCGCCTTCCGGCCGGCGAAGACGACGGCGACGGGGAGGGTGCGGGTGAGGGCGTGGCAACCGCGGCTGGACGTCGTCGGCTTGTCCACGGTGCCCTGCTCGGTCCGGGACAGCGCGGCCACGGTCGCCGGCGCCGACCCACGCCGCTGGGCCAGCACCGGCACCTCGGCCAGCCAGCCGTCGGGCCAGGTCCTGCCGCCGTACGGCACCCAGCGGTGCCGTAGCCGCTCCGTCTCGACGCCCTGGAGGACGGCCCACCGGCAGTAGGCGTGCCACAGCACGGACGGCGGATGGCAGACGCCCTTGTGGTCGCCCCGGACCAGCGCGCGGATCGTGCCCTCGGCGGTGAAGCAGGCGAGCTGGGTGCTGACCCCGGCGCGCAGTGGCACCCCGGCGGGCAGTTCACCCCCCGCGGCCCCCAGCGTGTCGCCGACGGCCAGCCCGAGCAGCAGCCCGCGCACCCGGGAGAGCGCCCGCCTCTCCTCCAGGAACGGGGTCCGGGGCCGCTCGGCCTCCCGTGGCACGGGGCTGTCCGCCCCGGGGTGACCCGCAGGCGGCCGCCCCCCACCGTCCCCGCCGGTCAACGCCCGCACGGCATCGTGCAGTTCACGATGGGCGGAGAGCTGCCACCCGTGCACCAGCGCATCCCGCAGCTCGGACAGCGCGGTCTCGCCGTCGATCCCGGTGGCCAGATGGGCGTAGACGGCGGCGACGGCGGGGGTGCGGCTCTGTCCGGCGACGCAGTGCAGCAGCACCCGCTTGCCCTCGCGGCGCAGCCGCAGCACCTCGCGGGCGGCCTGGTCGACGACGTAGTGGAGGTTGGCGTTGGAGCCGTCGCCGTCCACGAGCCAGACGCGAACGTGCTCGACGGTATCGGCAGCAGTACCGCTGTCGACGCCGGGCAGGACGGGGCCGGTGCCCATACGGCACAGCGAGACGACGGCATCCACGTCCACGGGCTCGGTCCCGTGCAGCAGGGGGAGGTTGCCGAGCTGGACGCCGGGGTCGCGCGGGTGCGGCACGGCGAAGCCGCGGGGCACGCCGGCCGGGGCGGGCACGCGGGCGGCCGAGGGCCAGCCGAGGGCGTCGTCCTGACCGCCCCGCGCGGTGCGCACCGCGAGGCGCACGAGGTCGGGCCCGGTGAGTCCGGGCCAGCCGTGCACGGCCCGCTGCCAGGCGAGCGGGATGCCGGAGCAGCCCCAGCGCGCGCCGAGCAGGGCTCCGGCGACGGCGGCGACGGTGTCGGTGTCGTCCCCGGCGCGCACCGCCGCCTCCAGGGCGAGGCGCAGGTGCTGGGCGGGGAAGCTGCCCCGGGCGGGGTCGAGTTCGGGCACCGGGGTGCGGGTGACGGCGGACCAGGCTGCCTGGAGGGCGGTGACGACCCAGCCGTTGGGCGAGAAGTGCCGCGGCGGACGGGCCTCGGCCTCGTCCAGCCGCTCCGCCCACAGCGCGCGCCGCTCGGCGGGCAGCAGCTCCAGACCGGCCCGTACGCCGTCGAAGGTGCCCTCCAGCACCGCGGTGCGGATACCGGAGCACCACAGCACGCAGGCGTCGGCGCAGTCGGGGTCGGGGTGGGTGAGCGAACTGACGGCGACGGCGGCCTCGGCGAGCGCGGCCGCGTCGCCGAGGTGGGCGAGGGCGACGATCCCGGTGCGCATCAGCGAGCCGTTGCCGGCGCTGTGGGCGTGCCGGTCGGCGTGGTCGCGGGCGGCGGCCCGCAACGCGGCGCCGGCGGCCCCGGGCGCCTGCGCCGCGGCGCGCAGCACGGCCCGGGTCTGGGCGCCGACATCGCTGGCGCCACTGCCGAGCCAGCGGTGGAAGTTGGCCGCGACGGCGTCCAGCGCCTCCGGCGCACGGAGGTCGGCGCCGGTGGCGGCCACCTCGGCTATGCACACCTGCATCTGGGTGTCGTCGGAGTACTCGCCGGGCGCGTACGGCCCGAGACCGCCGCCGATCATCTCGGGCCGCTGATCGGGCCCGAGCACCGCCGCGAACTCGTACGGCACCCCGAGCGCGTCGCCCACGGCCGCCCCGAGCAGCACCCCGGCGGCCCGATCGACGCCGCGCGCGTCCAGAGGAGGAGCGGGGACACGTGCACGAACCATGGGGCCTCCCTCGACACGACGACGCGCCCAAGACGATCACGCCCCTGACGCGGCGCCAGCTTGGCACGCCCACCCCTTATCGTCAAGCAGACGATAGTTGTCGGCGGGCCGGACCGCGGGCAATCGAGAGGCCGCACGGGCACCCCGAACCATCCCCACCCCCACCTGCGCAGTGATCCGGTACCCTGTGGACCGAGAGACCCGGCCTTCGTAGCTCAGGGGATAGAGCACCGCTCTCCTAAAGCGGGTGTCGCAGGTTCGAATCCTGCCGGGGGCACAGCGAAAGGGCCAGCTCAGGAGGGTTACCTCTCAGGCTGGTCCTTCGTCGTGTCCGGGGTCGCGCCACCCGCGTGCCACTACGTGCAGGAACCCTGGCCCGGGACGGGCGTGGCCTCCGGCGCGGAGTTGCTTCGCAGGTCTGCACCACGGTGCGGGACCCGTCTCCGCCTCCTTGCTCGTGACGGCCGGCGCAGAGGACGGCACGCATGGTCTTGTGCCTGTGCCGAGTTCCCGGGTGCTCGCGCGACGACGGTCTCAGCGATGACGTGGGCGGCCACGCTGGTACTGCTTCGGCCACGGGACGTCGTCACCGAGCACTCGAGCCGCGTGGAGCGGCCAGGTCGGGTTGCGCAGCAGTTCGCGCGCGAGCATGATCGCGTCGGCCGAGCGGTCCACGAGGATCTGGTCGGCCTGCTCCGGCGCGGTGATCAGGCCGACCGCGGAGACGGGCAGGGCCGCGCCCTCGCGGACGGTTCGGGCGAAGGGCACCTGGTAGCCGGGCTCCACTTCGATACGGGCGTTGTGGACGAGCCCGCCGCTGGTGATGTCCACCAGGTCGACGCCGTGGGCCACCAGGTGCCGTGACAGCTCGACCGTCTCCTCCGGGGTCCAGCCGCCGTCGGCCCAGTCCGTGGCCGAGAAACGTACGAACAGCGGGCGGTCCTCCGGCCACTGCGCCCGTACGGCGTCGGTGACCTGGACCAGGAAACGGCTGCGCCCGTCGAGATCGCCTCCGTACTCGTCGCTGCGGTGGTTGGACAGCGGTGACAGGAACTGGTGCAGCAGATAGCCGTGCGCGGCGTGGATCTCCAGGACGTCGAAGCCAGCGGACAGCGCTCGCGCGGCGGCGTCGCCGAAGGCCCGGACCAGAGCGCGGATGTCGTCCACGCCGAGTTCCCGCGGGGCCGGCCAGTCGCCGAACGGCAGCGGTGACGGTGCGACCGTCTGCCATCCTCCGGCCTCCGGTCCGACGTACACGTCGCCCTCCCAGGGCGGTGCCGTCGACGCCTTGCGGCCGGCATGGGAGATCTGGATGCCGGCAACGGCTCCCTGGCCGTGGACGAAGTCGGTGATCCGCCTGTACGCGGCGGCCTGCCCGTCATCCCAGATGCCGGCGTCGGCAGGGGTGATCCGGCCCTCAGGTTCCACTGCCGTGGCCTCCTGCATGACCAGGCCGGACCCACCGCGTGCCAGGGAGCCGAGATGGACCAGATGCCAGTCCTGCGGATAGCCGTCGACCGAGCTGTACTGGCACATGGGGGCCACCCAGGCCCGGTTCGGGAAGGTCGTGCCGCGCAGGGTGAGCGGCGAGAAGAGACGGCTCATCGGAGGCCTCGCAGGAGGGCTGGGGGACGCCGGGTGCCCCGCAGCCGTCGAGCCGTGACGGCCTGGGTTCCTGCGGGGCGCCCCGCACGGTGCACCGCCGAGTACCCCGGCGGCTCGGGGCGCACACCACCGGCCAGGCCTGCTCGTCGGCGCGGATGTCCGGGCATGGGGCGGTCCCGGGCCGTGGTCGCGTGCGCACCTGGGTCGTCGTCCTGATCGCCCGCAGCTGTCATCACAAGCATCGACCGTCTCCCGGCGGGGCCTGAGGATCGTCGACACGACCGGGGTGGAGGACCTCATCACGTCCGTCGTGAAGCGCCGGCGCGTGACGGACAGGTGGCGCAAGGCGCGGCCGTGGTCCACGGCCACCGTCAGTGTGACTCCGTACAGGAGGAGTTGCCATGCCGCCAGGACCGGGCGGCGCAGGGGGCGCGGGAGTTCGGCGAGGGACGTGTGCAGGCGGGCGCAGTGGAAGGGGACGTGGCGTTCCTCGTCGGAGAGGATGCGGGCCGCGACCTCCGAGGTGAGCGGGTCGTCCGTGCCGTCGCGCAGCGCGCGGTAGTACCGCAGGGCCACCACCTCCGCGATCATCAGCACCAGCAGTTCCGTGCGCAGGCCCATCAGGCGGCGCAGTCGTACAAAAACCGTGTCGCTCCAGTGGCCGGACAGCGTCGGTCTGCCGCCCGCGGCCAGCAGCCGGGCGAGGAGGCGGGCGTGGTTCTGTTCCTCGGCCACGAACAGGCGGAGCGCCCGCGCGTAGTCGGTGTCGCCGGCCTGGTCCGCCTTGCTCACCAGGTTGGCGCCGTCGCCGTCCTCGCCGGCCTGGAAGCGCTGGATGCCCGCCCATACCGCCGGGTGCAGCGTCGCCCCCCGGCCCCAGTCCGGGTCCCCCGCCCCGCGTCTGCGCTCGCGCTCGTCCTCGAACCGCTCCACCCACTTGGCGAACTCGCCCCCACCCACCCGGTCTCCCCTCTCCGGGACACGCCACCGTGTCCTGGAGGGGGACGACGCCTCAGGTCACCGAACCGTTCCCGTGCCCGGAACGGTTCGGTGACCTGGACCGGTCGTTCCCGATGGGCTGAACAGAGGGTGTCTCTCCCTGCCCCTCGCCCGAAGCGCCGCCGTCCGTCCCTCAGAGCGCCGTCGTCCGTGCGGAGCGGTGGGCCGTCAGGGCCCAGATGACCCAGGCGTCCAGGGCGATCGAGATCAGGGCCCACAGGGGCTGGTACGGGAGCCAGAGGAAGTTGGCGATCAGGCTCAGGGAGGCCATGAAGACGCCGACCACCCTCGCCCACAGGGCGTCCGTGAGGAGGCCGAGGCCCGTGATCACCGAGATCACGCCCACGATCAGCAGGACCCAGCCCCAGCCGGTCAGGTTGAAGCGGTAGACGTAGTCGTTGATGCTCGCGTAGATGTCGTCGGACGCGATGGCCGTGATGCCCTTGAGGATGTCCAGCAGGCCGTCCACCAGCAGCACCACTCCGGCGAACACCGTGCCGCCCGCCACCCACATGCTGGTCCGGTCCCGGCCGCCGCCGGCGCCCGCGTGTTCCTGGTGGGGATGGCTTCCCGGCGATGTCGGCTGCTGCGTCATGGCGTCGTCCCTCCTGGTTCCGGTGCGTCCACCGCCACCGTGTCCGCCGGGAGGGCGTGCCACCACCGGAGGGCCGCCGAACGGGTGACGGGACCCGCCGCCGCGTGCACGGCGGTGTTCACCGCAGCGCCGGCTCCCCGCGACGGTCCGCCACCGCCGGGGCCACCGCCAGGAGCAGCGTCACGGCCGCCGACGCCGCCGCCGTCCCCGTCATCGCCGCGGCCGGCGAGGTGAGCTGCGCCGCCGTGCCCGCCAGGGCCGCGCCCACCCCCTGCGTCGTCAGCATCCCGGCCGAGTGCAGTCCCAGCGCGTGGCCGCTCAGCGCGGGCGGGGTCAGGTTCATCAGCCGTTCCTGCTGGACCAGGCTGGCGCCGAAGCCGACCGAGGCCAGCGTCACCAGGCAGGCCGCCACCTCCACCGGCGGCCGCAGGGCGAAGAGCAGGTACGGCGCGGCCAGCAGCGCCAGCAGCGGTGTGGCCGCGCGGCGGCGCACCGCGGGCGGCAGCAGACGGCCCACCGTCACGTCGCCGGCCAGCATCCCCAGCGCCGCGCACGCGAACAGCGTCCCGGCCGCGCCGGGGGCGTACGGCACGTACAGCGACTCGCAGCCGACCACCAGGCCGTTGGGCAGCCACAGGCCGAGGTAGGTGAGGCGGCGCGGGCGGTCGCGCCACAGGACGGCGTTGGTGCGCCAGGTCGCCGCCACCGACGGGCGGCCGGAGGAACGGGGCGCGCGGCCGCCCAGGGCGAACCGGACCCCGGCCGCGGCCACCGCGTACAGCACCGCCGCCAGCAGCAGCGACACCCGCGGCGACAGGGCCGCCACCAGCGCCCCGCCCGTCGCGTACCCGGTGATCTGCATGATCCCGCTCATCATGTTGAACACCGAACGCCCCAGCAGATAGCCGCCGTCCGTCCCGTCCTTCGCGAGGATCTCGTTCAGCAGGCCCCAGCGGACGCCGCCCCCGAGCGAGGCGACCAGGCCCTGGACGAGGACGACCGCGAAGACCGTTGCGAGCGGCAGCCCGGGCAGCGCCAGGAGCGCCGTGAGGAGCGCGAAGGCGAGCGGGATCCCCGCCAGCGTTCCGCGCGGCGGCAGCCGGTCGGCGCCCGAGAGCAGCAGTGTCGCCCCCAGCACCTGGGCGAGCGACGGGCCGAACATGCTCACCGCCGACAGCAGCGGCGAACCGGTCGACCGGTACACCAGCGTGCCGAGCGCCAGCCCGCTCGCCGTCTGCGCGACGGTCTGGGCGGCGGTCGTCAGGAGGAGCGGAGTGAACTCCGGGGTGCGGAAGAGGTCTCGGTAGCTGCGCATGCGCCGGAGTCTCGGGCGGGCGCCGTCGCCGCCGTTACTGTTTCGCGTGCGTGCGAAACGTCGCGGTGACGAGCGGGCCGGGGAGGGAGGCGGGGCGGGATGGGGCTGTGGGAGGTCAACGCCGACACCCTCGCGGGCAGCCGCTTCCTGGTCTCCCCTCTCGCCGAGACCTTCGCGAGCCTGAAACTCCTGCACGCCGGCACCGGCCGCCACCCCGGCGAGCAGGCCTGGCTCCGCGCCCACCTGCCCGGCTACCGGCGGCTGCTGGCCGGCGACCCCGTCACCGCGCTGCTCGTCCGCGCCGGACTCGGCCGCGACTGGATCGCCGACTTCCTCACCCCCACGCCCCGCGACGAGGAGAGCTTCGCGGACGGGGTGGCCCGCGTCCGCGCCGCCGACCCCGTCGCCGCCCGCGCCCATCTGCGGCTGTCCCTGAACGGCCCGCTGCCCGCCGCGCTCGACCGCGACGACCTGCCCGAACGCGCGGCCCGGCTCCTCGAGCACGTCTGGGCCGAGACCGTACGGCCCTCCTGGGACCGGCGGCGGCACGTCCTGGAGGCCGATATCGTCGCCCGCACCGCGCAGGTGAGCCGGGGCGGCTGGGCGGCCGTCCTGGACGCGCTGCGGCCGGGCACCCGCTGGCTCGGCGGGAACCGCTTCCAGGTCAACGCGCACGCCTACCCGCCGCGCGAGACCGCCGGCGCGCAGCTCGTCCTGGTGCCGGTCACCCCGCAGACCGGCTGGGTGGCGTGGGACGAGCCGCCGAGCCGGTACGCCGTCGTCTACCCGTGCGCGGGCGTCCTCGCCGACGCCCGCGCCCGGCGCTCCTCCGTCTCCGCCGCACTCGGCGCGCTGCTCGGGCCCGCCCGGGCCGAGGTGCTGGTGCTGCTCGGCTCGCCGCTCAGCACCACCCAGCTGACCGCCGTGACCGGGCAGGGGCTCGGGTCCGTCGGCCGGCATCTGCGGGTGCTGCTGGACGCCGGGCTGATCGAGCGGCGGCGGGCGGGGCGGTCGGTGCTGTACTCGCGTACGGACGCGGGCCGGGTCCTCGTCGAGGCGGCCACGCGGGAGTGGACGGCGACCGTAGCGGACGGCACCGGACACCGGGGACGCGCGGACGGCGGACACGCCGGACGCCGCTGAGACTCTCTCCCGCGAGCGCGTCGCGGGGACACGGGCCCGACGGGGTCCTCCGTTCGGTCCCGGCCCGATCCGGACGAAAGACCCGGGCGACGGCCCCGCCCCAGTTCACAGGCACTAGCATCCGGCCCATGACCACTGCAGACAGCAACGGCACCTCCCCCCTCGACGTGGAGATCGGCGCCCTTCAGGGCGGCCCGGCGAACCTGAAGCAGTACGCGGGCCGCCCCGTGCTCATCGTGAACGTGGCGTCCAAGTGCGGCCTCACCCCGCAGTACGCCGGCCTCGAACAGCTGCACGAGCGGTTCGCCGACCGGGGCTTCACCGTGCTCGGCGTGCCCTGCAACCAGTTCGCCGGGCAGGAGCCGGGCAGCGCGGCGGAGATCGCCGAGTTCTGCTCGGCGACGTACGGCGTCACCTTCCCGCTCACCGAGAAGGTCGACGTCAACGGCGAGGGACGCCACCCGCTCTACGACCGGCTGACCGACGCCGCCGACGCCGAGGGGCACAGCGGCGACATCCGCTGGAACTTCGAGAAGTTCCTGGTCGGACGGGACGGCGAGGTCGTCGCCCGGTTCTCCCCGCAGACCACGCCGGACGACCCCGCGCTGGTCGCGGCCGTCGAGGCCCAGCTCGCCTGACCCGCAGCACGGACGATCCGCGGCCCACAGCGCGGACGGTCCGCGCAGCAGTGCGGCCGCGCCTCGCGACAGCGACACGACCACGCCCCGCCGCATACGCCGGGGCGCCGGCGCCCCGGGTCCTCACCCGAGGCGCCGGCGCCCCCGCGCGAAACGATCCGCCGCGCTCACTTCAGCTCGTCCGGGCACGGCGTCCCCCGCGGCAGCTGGTACGGCGCCGCCAGCCGGTACGTCCCCGCCCGCGGCGCGAGCAGCATGGTCCACTTGTCGCCCATGGCGTCCTCGGGCGTCTCCCACAGACAGCCGTTGACGTTGTCGTACGTCTTCGGCGTGCCCTCGGGGCGGTGCTTGGACGCCTCGGTCTCCTCGGGCGCCTTGAGCCGCTTGCCCTGCTCGTCCACGATGCTCAGCCAGGGCGAGTACGGGATGCGGATGAGGACGCGGCCCGGCTTGCTCACCTCGATGGTCAGCTCGACCTGCTCGGCCCGGTCCACCACCGCGTTGGGCTCGGCGAGCGGCTTGGGGTCGGTCACCTCGAACAGCTGCCAGTTGGCGTCGCCCCAGACCTGCCGCAGATACGGCTGGCCCTGCCGCACCAGCTCGCGTTCGCGCTGGCCGCCGTCGCCGTCCGGCTCGCCCTTGGGCAGCACCACGTAGTGCACGGCCCAGCGCTGGAGCCACTCGTGGTAGTTCGCCGAGTTGAGCGTGTCGTCGTAGAAGAGCGGGTTGCGCTTCATGTCGGCCTGGCGGTTCCAGCCGCGCGCCAGGTTGACGTACGGCGCGAGCGCGGAGGCCTCGCGGTGGGAGCTGGCCGGGACCACCTCGACCCGGCCCTTCTCCGCGCCGGCCTTCTGGAGCTGGTGGACCAGCGGCGCCAGTTCGTGCGACCAGGAGGCGGCCGGCGCGGTGTGGACGACGTCGTCCACCGACTTGACGCCGATCCAGCTGACGAAGCCGGCCAGGGCCAGCACGATCGCGTACCACTTGCGCGAGCGCGGGAGGGCGAAGGGCAGCGCCGCCACCAGGACCACCCCGGCGAACAGCATCGCGAGGCGGGTGATGTTGGAGCCGATCTGCGAGCTGACCACCCAGACCCCGACGACCGACAGGGCGTACACCCACGAGGTGATCCGGACCGTCTTCCACTCCCGCGGGACGAGGACGGCGGCGAGGACCGCGTAGAGCAGCGGCAGGCTCGCCGAGCCGAAGCCCATGGGCTGGGTGCCGGAGAAGGGGAACAGCAGGGCCGAGACGGCCACCACCGCGGCCGGCGCGAGACCGAGCGCCCACGCGCCCGGGCGGCGCTTCTGGAGGAACAGCGCGACCGCGACCAGGCCGACGAAGAGTCCGGCGACGGGCGAGGCCATGGTGGCGAGCGCGGCCAGCGGGGCCGCGGCCAGCGCCTTCGCCCAGCGCTTGTGGCGCCAGCGGTACGGCCAGCAGAACACGGCCGCCACCGCGCCCAGCGCGAACAGCGAGCCCAGGCCGAACGTCACCCGGCCCGACAGCGCGTTGCACAGCAGCCCGAAGACCCCGGCGAGCGCCGCCCACAGGGGGTTCTTCACCGCGCGGCTGCGGATCAGGACCAGGGTGAGCAGACCCGCCGACAGCGTCCCGGCGATCATCATCGTCGTCCGGACGCCGAGCACGGACATCAGGTACGGCGACACCATGCTGTAGGAGACGGCGTGCATCCCGCCGTACCAGGCGAGGTTGTACGCCGAGTCCGGGTGCCGGCCGACGAACTCGGCCCACGCGTCCTGCGCCGCGAGATCGCCACCGCTGTTCGCGAGCGCGAAGAACCAGACGAGGTGCAGGATCCCGGCCAGCGCGGTGACGGAGAGGGCGGGGTGCCGCAGCATCCGCTCCCGCACCGCCATGACGACGGCCCCGGCCCGGGACCGCGCGGCGACGGCTCCTGAGGTGTGGTCGCCCACCGGCTTCGAGCCGTCACGTTCCGTACGGCTCGTCCGCGGTGGTATTCGCGGCCCGGCTCCCGGGCCCGGCTCGGCGTCGTCGGCGCGTGTCGGCTCCGCAGTGGCCACCTGAAGGCACTCCCCGTGTCCCGTCCTTGAGTTTCCGGCCGCGTCCCGCGACCGGCGACGTGCCCCGTCTCGCGACGCTAGCACGCACCCCGCCGGGGAGGCCCGTCCGGAGGGCTCCCCGACGGGGTGCGCGGCCTTGCCCGGCCGGGTCAGCCGATGCGGGTCAGCTTGGCCGTGAAGCCGGGCTCGGCCAGGTCCTTCTGCAACGCCACCGGGACGCGGATCGCGCCGCCCGCGCCGCCGTCGCCGACGGTGAGCGTGCCGACCTGGGCACCCGCCTTCGCGGTGTGCGGCACGGCGTCGGCGGTGAAGGAGAGCTTCACCACGGAGCCGGCCCAGCCGACCGCGGTGACGTCCTCGGTGACCACGACGGGGGTGTGGCCGCCGAGCCGGTCGTCCACGTACCCGACGACGTCGCCCTTCTTCATGATCTTCTCTGAGGTCAGCGCCTTCTCGGCGCCGAGCAGCGCGGTCTTGCTGACGTTGTTGACGGTGTCGAGGATCGACGTGCCCTTGTGCTGGCCGAGGATCGCGCCGACGACGGTCACCGTCTGCCCGCCGACCTTCTTGCGGGCCGCGAACAGCAGGTTGCCGCCGGCCGCGGTGGTCGTGCCGGTCTTGATGCCGATCGCGCCCATCCAGTAGGGCAGCGAGTTGTAGTTCGGCCAGTTGTGCCCGGAGGGGTCGGTCCAGCTGGCCGCGCCGGTGATCGCGGTCAGGGCCGGGATCCGCACGACCGCGTTGCCGAGCTTCACCTGGTCCTCGGCGGTGGAGACGGTGGTCTTCGTGAGGCCGGAGGGGTCGGTGTACGTGCTGTTCGTCATCCCGAGTTCCTGGGCGGTGGCGTTCATCTTCTTGACGAACGCCGCCTCCGAGCCCGCGTCCCAGCGCGCCAGCAGCCGCGCGATGTTGTTCGCGGAGGGGATCATGACGGCCGACAGCGCCTGCTTCTCGGTGAGGAAGTCACCGGCCTTGACGGTGTTCAGGGTGGACTCGCCGCCCTTGTCGTAACCGCCCTCCTTCTCCGCCGTCTCGTCGACCTTGATCTTCGGGCCCTCCTCGCCGGGCTTGAGCGGGTGGTCCCTGAGGATGATGTACGCCGTCATCGTCTTGGCGACCGACCCGATGGCCGCCGGCTTCTGCTCGCCGAAGTGGTCCATCGTGCCGACGCCGTTCACGTCCATCCAGCCCTGGCCCTCGTCCGGCCAGGGCAGGGTCAGCTTGCCGCCGGCGAAGGTGTGGCTCTCCTTGGCGGTGAGCTGGAGACCCGGCTCGGGCAGCGGACGCAGGGACTGCGCGATCGCAAAGACGATCAGGAGCAGCACCACCAGCGGCGTCCAGATCTTCACCCGGCGCATGGTGGTGCGCAGCGGGGTCTCCGGGGGCGGCGGCGTGTTGGTCAGCTCGGCCAGCAGGTCGAGCGGGGGCTTGGGAGGCAGCGGCTGCTGGGTGGTGCGCTCGGGGCCGACCGGAGCCGCGGCCGGGATCGCGGCGGTGACCGCCGGATCGGCCTTCGGCTGCGGCGACGGCTTGCCGGGGGCGTCCTTCGGCGGCGCGGCGTCGGCGTCCGGCTTCGCCTTCGGCGGCCGGCGGGTCGCCGGGTCGTCGAGGGGCTTGAGCGCGACGAACTTGCTGGTGCGCTCGGCCTCCGACTCGGGCGTGGACGTCCCGCCCGCCGCGGGGTGCGCCGGGGTGTCCTTCTTCGCGCCCTTCCCGGCGGCTTCGGGACCGGCCTTCCCGCCCTTCTCGGCGCCGCCGAGCTTGAGCATGGTGGTGGGCTGGTCCACCGGGGGCTTGGGCGCCTTGAAGATGGCGGTGGGCTGATCGACCGGGGACTCGGGCTCGGGCGCCCGATCGGGCCCGGTCTCGGCCTTCGCTTCGGGCTCGGGCTCGGAGGCCGGGTCGGGCTCGGCCTCGGCCTCGGGGCCGGACTTCGCGGACTCGGGCTTGGCGGCGGTCTCGGTCTCGGACGCCGGGTCGGCCCCGGTCCCGGGCTCAGGCGTCGACTCGGGCGCGGCCTCAGGCGTCTTCGCCTCAGGCGCCGCGGCCCCGGACGTCTTGCCCTCGGGCTTCGCGTCCGCCGTCGCGCCGTCCTCCTCCGCCTCGCCCGTCGCGTCCTCGGCGTCGGCCTCGGCCCCGTCCTTCTCCGGCTCGGAGCCGTCCTTCTCCGCCTCGGCGGCGGCCTCGGTCTCCGCGTCGTCCCCCTTCACCGCGGGCGCGGCGCCGGCGGAGCCGGCCGCCTCGTCCGCCCCGGCGGTCTCCGGCTCGTCGTCACGTACGGCACCCGCGCGCGCACCGTCGCCGGACTCCCCGTCACCCGACTCGCCGTCACCCGCCGCGCCCGCCTCACGAGCGTCCTCGGCGGACTCCTCGCCGTCCCCGGCCGCACCGGCCCCCTCCGCGCGCCCGGAGGACCCCGCGGAGTCCCCGGCGCCCGCGGAGGCACCACCGGACGCCCCGGAGTCCTCCGCCGTCTTCAGATCCCGTACCGAAAGCACCCGAGTGGCCGTGTCCACACCACCGCGCCCCTCGGACGTGTCGCCCGTCCCGGACTCCCCCGCGAGGGCGAGGCGCGGGTCGCGGGCGTCGCGCGCCTCGCCCCTGGCCCCGGGAACCGGACCCCCGCTCCCCGACGTCGGTTCTGCCGACGACTCGCGCTGCTTCGACCTGTCGGGGGACTCGCCCGCCACCGATGCCTCCTCATGTGCCGCACCCCGCGTACGGCTACCGAACCGTGAACCGCCATCTGGACGCCGGCCGGTCCCGACCGGCCGTACCACCCGGTCGTACCGCTGTCCGAACCATGTACCAGTGTCCTGTGCGCGGACCAAACCCGACTGGTAGACGAGAACGACATACCTACTGGTTCCACTACGAACCGGTCACGCACCCTCGACAGACCAATGTGAGAGGGGTCACCCTGTCATTCATCCACGCGGGGAGGCATGGATGGGCAGGAGCCGCAGAACAATTCCGGAGGAGCTTCTGTTGCTCGCACTGGACCCGGCCACGGGTACCACTGCGCAGCCGCAGTCGCTCGACCTGGGTCTGGCCGGAGCGCAGCTTGTGGAGCTGGCGCTGGCCGGACGGATAGCCCCAGACGGGGATCGTATCGCCGTGGTGGTGCCACGGCCGACAGGAGATCCGACACTGGACTGCGCGTTGGAGTTGCTGCGAAGGCGCGGCGCTCCGGTACGGGCCGTCCACTGGATCGGCGGACCCCGGCTCGGGCTCCGCCAGACCTACCTCTCGCATCTGGAGCGGTGCGGCATGGTCGCCGCCGTGCCCGGCCAGATGTGCGGGGTGCTGCCGACGACGCGCTACCAGGCGACGGACACGGCCATCAGCCGGGAGATCAAGGCCCGGCTGGATTCCGCGATCCGTACCGGCGTACCGCCGGACCCGCGGACGGCGGCGCTGGCGGCGCTGGCCCACGCGGTCGGTCTGGGCAAGCACCTGTATCCGGGCAACGAGGGCCGCTCGTCCCGTTCCCGGCTGCGGGACCTGATCCGGCACGACCCGATGGGCGGACTCGTCGCGCACGCCGTGATGGACGTCCAGAACGGCGCGGCGGCCCAGCCCCGCCGCGGTCAGGCCACGGCCGGCCGGCAGCCCGCCGGGGCCCGGTCCGGACCGGAACCCGCTCGCGGGGTCCCGATGCAGCCGCACCACGGGTCCATGGCACGCGCCGTGGCCCACTGAGGCGGCGCCGGCGGCAACCCGGGCGCAGGACGCGCCCACCCGAACACGCGCACAGCACCACCCGCGCCCACCGTGCACCGTGCGGCACCACCCACCGCGCGGACCGCACCCGGCGCGCACCGGCGCGCACCGCGCGCCACCGCCGCACCGCACGTCCCCAAGTCCCGGTTCGGGAGCCGCAGGCCGAGCGGGGTGGGGAGACCCTCAAGGGTCTCCCCACCCCGCTCGGCCGTGTCCGCGAGGCGGTCCCACCGTCGCACGGGCCATCCGTTCCACACGATCCACTGAACATGCGAACTGGCGCGCAGCGCCCGCATATCCGGCGTTTCCCAGCGGTAAGAAGCACCTTGGTGGCAATCTGCTCAACAGCAGATACGCAAAGTAGAGGCACGCAGCCGGAGGTGCACGTCCCGTGGCGTCCAATGTCAATCCCACCGTCAGGAGGCGCCGGCTGGGCCAGGAGCTGCGCAGGCTCCGCGAGCTCAAGGGCATGACCGCCGAGGAGGTGGCGGAGCGGCTGCTGGTGTCGCAGTCGAAGATCAGCCGGCTGGAGAACGGACGGCGCAGCATCAGCCAGCGCGACGTCCGCGATCTGTGCGGGGTCTACGAGGTGGAGGACCACCGGATCGTCGACTCGCTGATGCAGATGGCCAAGGACTCGCGCCAGCAGGGCTGGTGGCACTCCTTCGGCGACATCCCGTACAGCGTCTACATCGGTCTGGAGACGGACGCGGCGAGCCTGCGGGTCTACGATCCTCAGGTCGTCCCGGGCCTGCTCCAGACCCGGCAGTACGCGGAGGCGCTGATCGCCGGCGCGCTGCCGGAGACGGCGCCCGCGGACGTCGACAAGCGCGTCCAGGTGCGGATGCGGCGGCAGGAACGAATCTCCGCCACGGAGAACCCGCTGCGGCTGTGGACGGTGCTGGACGAGGCCGCGCTGCGCCGCACCGTCGGCAACTCCGACGTGATGCGCGACCAGTTGGAACACCTCGTGGAGCAGTCCCAGCTGCCGCACGTCACCGTGCAGGTGATCCCGTTCGACATGGGTGCGCACCCGGGCCTGAACGGGCAGTACGCGATCCTGGAGTTCCCGGACGCGGCGGACTCCAGCGTCGTCTACATCGAGGGCGTCACCAGCGACCTGTACCTGGAGAAGGCCAACGACGTGCAGAAGTACAGCGTGATGTACGAACACCTGCGGGCGCAGGCGCTGAACGTCGAGCAGTCGCGCCAGTTCATCGCGAAGGTCGCCAAGGAGCACGCGAGTCGGTGAGCGGGCGGGACGGTACACCGCGAACCCGCTTTCAGGTAAGACCTGTTAAAAAAAGCCATTCGGACGAGTGAACGGGTTTCCTGCGGGACCGAGCCCGGCGAGTAGCGTCGATCACGCCATCGAGCAAGAACGTTGGCGTGTACCGCGCTGTGGGTTTCCGACGCGTCGTGCGGTGTCAGCAATTCCACCACTCCACTCGCATTCCGGAGCAGAAATGGCAATTCGTCAGGGCGCCACGGAGACGTGGACCAAGTCCTCGTACTCCACGGGCAACGGCGCGTGCGTCGAGATCAAGTCGCCGGTCGTCGCGGCCATGGCCGTACGGGACTCCAAGGTTCCCGAGGGTCCGGTGCTCGGCTTCCCCGCCGACGCGTGGAACTCCTTCGTCCACTCGATGAAGGCGTGAGCGGGAGGACCCCCTCCTCTCCCCCACCGGCGCCCCGAGCAGCGCCGCGCACCATCGCAGGACACAGCACCACAACAGCTGAACACGCACCACCGAGAGCCCTCTCGACGAGCCCGCCGTCCTTGCCGAGGGGGCTCTGCTCTGTCTCGTGACTGTTCATGTGAGTGAACGAAGGTCAGTGAGACGAACATCTTTACCCGCTCTTGACCTTCCGCTTTCTTGTCGTGCTCATGCGACCACACCCACGATGAGCGGGCACTTCGCGGCCTCCCTCGCCCTCACCCCACTCAGGCGAAGTGCCGACCAGCTGAGCGGAGTTCACAAGGCGGACCCTGGAAGGGGGCACATGAACAGTCTCGACTGGACCGTGCTCATCGGCTACTTCGGCGTGATGGTCGCGATCGGCCTCTGCTCGCACAAACGGGTGGACGACGTCAGCGACTTCTTCACCGCGGGCGGCAAGATGCCCTGGTGGCTGTCCGGCATCTCGCACCACATGTCGGGCTACAGCGCGGTGATGTTCACCGGCTACGCGGGCATCGCCTACACCTACGGCGTCACCTCCTTCGTCACCTGGTCCTTCCCGATCGCGCTCGGCATCGCCATCGGCTCCAGGCTGTTCGCGCCGCGCGTCAACCGGCTGCGCTCCCGGCTGCACGTGGCCTCACCCCTGGAATACCTGAAAAGCCGCTACAACCTGCCCACCCAGCAGGCGCTCGCCTGGTCCGGGATGCTGCTGAAGATCGTCGACGTGGGCGCCAAGTGGGCCGCGATCGCGACCCTGTTGTCCGTCTTCACCGGGATCAGCCTCGACCAGGGCATTCTCATCACCGGCGCGATCACCGCCGTCTACTGCACCATCGGCGGTCTGTGGGCCGACGCGCTCACCGAACTCGGCCAGTTCGTCATCCAGTTGCTGGCCGGGCTGTCGATGTTCGTGGCGGTGGTGCTGAAACTGAACGACAAGGGCATCGGCTTCCTCGGCGCCTGGGACGAACCCGCCCTGCACGGCCACGGCAAACCGCTGGTCGGCCCGTACGGCACGGTCTTCCTGCTGGCGTTCCTCTTCATCAAGCTGTTCGAGTACAACGGCGGCATGCTCAACCAGGCGCAGCGCTACATGGCCACCGGCAGCGCCCGGCAGGCCGAGCGCTCGGCGCGGCTGTCCGCGCTGCTGTGGCTCGTCTGGCCCCTCGTGCTGTTCTTCCCGATGTGGATGTCGCCGCTGCTGGTGCACGCCGAGAAGCCCGACGGCTCCGACTCCTACGCCCTGATGACCGAACAGCTGCTGCCGCACGGTCTGCTGGGTCTGGTGATCGTCGGCTTCTTCTCGCACACGATGGCCATGTGCTCCTCCGACGCCAACGCCATCGCCGCCGTCTTCACCCGTGACGTGGCCCCCGCGCTGTCCCGGCGGGCCCGGACCTGGGGGCAGCGGTCCGGACTGGTCGCCGCCCGGATCACGACGGTCGTCTTCCTGGGCCTGTCGATGGCGGTCGCCACCCAGGTCGACTCGCCGACGTTCAAGGACATCATCACCGTCGTCATCAAGTGGGTGGCCGGCCTGATGGGCCCGATCGCCATCCCGATGATGCTGGGCCTGCTGCGCGCCTTCCGCCGCTCCGGCCCCACCGCCGCGCTCACCAGCTGGGCGCTCGGCCTGATCGCGTTCTGGCTGGTCAACTACCCGGTGAACAGCGCGGTGGACGGCGGTGTCCCGCTGGAGTACCAGGTGTCGGTGCCGCTCGCGGTCTCCCTGGTCCTGTACGTCCTCATCGGCCGGCTCAAGCCCGAGGACACCCCCGAACGGCTCGCGGTCATCGAGCAGGTCAACACCGACGGCGACGGCGCCTCCGCGGCGGCCCCGATCCCCGCACCGGCGGGCGCGGGCGACGACGTGGTCGGCACCCAGCCGTAGCGGCGGGGCCTTCAGCCGCCTCTCGGGTAGCGGGTCAGCCAGCCAGGGGAGGAGCCGGTGGGGCCGTGCAGCGCCGGGCCCTGGGTCATCTCCATCGCGAAGTCGTCCGCCAGCACCAGCAGCGTGGGGCGGCCCTCCAGTTCGGCCAGCCAGGCCGGCGGGAGGGCCGTCTCGCCGTGCAGGGCGCCGAGCAGCCCGCCGGTGAGCGCGCCGGCCGCGCCCGAGGGACCGCTCTGGTTCACCGCCAGGCACAGCCCGTGCCGTACGTCCTCGCCGACCAGCGCGCAGTACACCGCGACCGCCAGCGACTCCTCCGCGGTGCCCTCCCCCGCCAGCTCCGCCACCCGCTCCGGTCCCGGCATGCCCTGGCGCACCGCGCCGAGGGCGTGCTGGAGGGCGTCCGACACCGGCTGGTGCCCGGGCCGTACGGCCAGCAGCGCCAGCGCCTTCTGCACCGCGCCGTCCAGATCGTCGCCGCGGGCCAGCGCGTGCACGATCACGGCGTACGCACCCGCCGCCAGGCACGCGGAGGGGTGGCCGTGGGACTGCGCGGCGCACTCGACGGCGAGCTGCACGACGAGCTGCGGCTCCCATCCGACGAGCAGACCGAACGGCGCCGACCGGGCGGCGGCCTCCGGCCCGGGCTCGCCGGGGTTCTTGGGCGCCTCCAGGGTGCCCATGACCTCGTCGCCGAAGCCGAGGAGCAGCGCCCGCGTGGCGTCCCGGCGGGCGTAGAGCCACTCCTCGCGGGCCAGCCAGCCGTCCTCCGCGCGGCGTTCGTCGGGGCCCCAGTCGCGCTGGGTGGCCGCCCAGCGCAGATAGGCCCGGTGCAGATCGGTCGGCGGGTGCCAGGCGCCGGTGTCGCGGCGCACCTGGGCGCGGATCAGACCGTCCACGGAGAACAGGGTGAGCTGGGTGAGGTGCGAGACCGCGCCGCGCCGGCCGTGGGCGGGCAGCAGGTCCACGACGCCCTCGGGGCCGTGCGCCGCCTGGATCGCGGCAAGGTCGAGGCGGTCCACCGGCGCGCCGAGCGCATCGCCGAGCGCCGCCCCCAGCAGGGTGCCGCGCACCCTGCTGCGGAAATCCTGCTGCTCGGCGCGCCCCCAGACGGCACCGGCCGTCGCACTCACGTCGTACTCACCCAGACCTCCCTCACGGCCACCGTCCGTACGTACGACGCTCGGCACTGTAGTCGAACGGGAAGGCTGTGTTCAGGGGGCGATTTCCGGCGGACCAGGCGAGACGGGGCGGACGCGGCGGACGCCGCTGCGGGGGCGCAGTGGGCGGGCCGCCGCTAGGCGACGACGACCACCCGGGTCCCCTTCTCCGCGAACGTCCACAGCGCCGCGCCGTCGGCCTTGCCCGTGCGGACGCCGCCCGTCTTGACGTCGGGGGCGACCGGCGGCGGGGAGGCGCCGTCCACGGCGTTGCTGAAGGCGATGAAGATGCCCGCCTTGCCGGCGAAGTACATGATGTGCTCGATCTTCGTGCCGTCCGAGCCCGTGGTGGCCGGCACCCGCTGGGAGATCGCGTAGGCGCCCGGGTCCGGGCTGACCGTGCCCGGCCAGACGGTGAAGGTGCGCACCGGCATGCCGCGCACGTCCATCAGCCACACCCGCTTCTGGCCGAGCGAGTAGACCACGCGGCGGCCGGTGCCCGAGTCGGCCGGCGGCTCGGGCGGAGCGCTGGGCCTGGGCGAGGCGGCCGGGCGGTGGGCGCCGGCCGACGCCGACGTGCTCGGGCGGGCGGTCGCCGCCGTGGGCTGCGGGCCGTGGTCGGCCTGGACGGCGAGCACGGCGACCGCCGCCACGGCTCCCACGGTCAGGCCGCTGACCCAGGCCCACGAAGGTATTCGGGCCGGCATGGGCACGCATCTCCTCGGCTGTTCGACCCCTCCTCCGGGGGCCGGATCATCCTACTGCGAGCCGTCCGCGCCCCCGCGTGCCCGACCGGCGGCCGGACGGCCCGCCCCGGCTACTCCAGCACCGGCAGCAGCTCGGGCAGATGGCCGTCGGAGGCCGCCGCCGCGCGCTGCCGCTCCTCGGGCACCTCGCCGTAGAGCGTGGTGCGCGGCTTCGCCGGCCGGCCGGCCGCCGCCGCCACCGCGACGAGGTCCTTGACCGACTTGTACGACCCGTAGGAGGAGCCCGCCATCCGCGAGATCGTCTCCTCCATCAGCGTGCCGCCGAGGTCGTTGGCGCCCGAGCGCAGCATCTCGGCCGCGCCCTCCGTGCCGAGCTTGACCCAGCTGGTCTGGATGTTGGGGATGTGCGGGTGCAGCAGCAGCCGGGCCATCGCGGTGACCGCCCGGTTGTCCCGCACGGTCGGGCCGGGGCGGGCGATGCCGGCCAGGTAGACGGGGGCGTTGGTGTGCACGAACGGCAGGGTGACGAACTCCGTGAAGCCGCCCGTCTCCTGCTGGACGCGGGCCAGGGTGCGGAAGTGGCCGAGCCAGTGCCGGGGCTGGTCGACATGGCCGTACATCATGGTCGAGGACGAGCGGATGCCCAGCTCGTGCGCGGTCGTCACCACCTCGATCCAGGTCGCCGTGGGCAGCTTGCCCTTGGTCAGCACCCAGCGGACCTCGTCGTCCAGGATCTCCGCCGCCGTGCCGGGAATGGTGTCGAGCCCGGCCTCCTTGGCGGCCGTCAGCCACTCGCGGATCGACAGGCCCGTGCGGGTCGCGCCGTTGACCACCTCCATCGGCGAGAAGGCGTGCACGTGCATGCCGGGGACGCGTTCCTTGACGGCCTTCGCGATGTCGAAGTACGCCGTGCCGGGCAGGTCCGGGTGGATGCCGCCCTGCATGCACACTTCGACCGCGCCGACCTCCCACGCCTGCTGCGCCCGGTCGGCGACCTGGTCCAGGGAGAGGGTGTAGGCGTCGGCGTCGGTGCGGCGCTGCGCGAAGGCGCAGAACCGGCAGCCGGTGTAACAGACGTTGGTGAAGTTGATGTTCCGCGTGACGATGTACGTCACGTCGTCGCCCACCGCCGCCCGGCGCACGTCGTCGGCGATCCGGCACAGGGCGTCCAGCGCGGGCCCGTCCGCGTGCAGCAGGGCCAGGGCCTCGGCGTCGGTGAGCTTCGTCGGATCGTCGGCGGCCGTGCGCAGCGCCTGCCGTACGTCCGTGTCGATGCGCTCGGGCGCCATGCCGGGGGCGGCCGCCTCGCGCAGGGCGTCCCAGTCGCCGTAGACCTCGTCGAAGTCGTCGCGCCGGTCGGTGGTGCGGCCCTCGGTGTCGATCGAGGCGTGCAGGTCGGTGCGGCCGGAAGCGGTGAACGCCTCGTCCGGCTCCTGCCACGGGCGGCCCTCCACGACGGCGTCCTCGCGGGCGAGTCCGGTCGCCGGGTCGGCCAGCGCGCGCACGTGCGGCAGCAGCCGCGGGTCCAGCCAGGGTTCGCCGCGGCTGACGAACTCCGGGTAGACGCACAGGCGTTCGCGCAGCTCGAAGCCGGCCGCACGGGACTTCTCGGCGAGGTTGTCGATCTGCGGCCAGGGGCGCTCGGGGTTGACGTGGTCGATGGTGAGCGGGGAGACGCCGCCCCAGTCGTCGATGCCGGCGCCGATGAGCCGTTCGTACTCGCCGTCCACCAGGTTGGGCGGGGCCTGGAGGCAGGCCGAGGGGCCCATGATGTGCCGGGCGACGGCGACCGTGGCGACCAGGTCGTCCAGTTCGGCGTCCGGCATGCCGCGCATCGCCGTGTCCGGCTTGGCGCGGAAGTTCTGGATGATCAGCTCCTGGACGCCGTGGTAGGCGCGGGCGACCTTGCGCAGCGCGAACAGGGACTCGGCGCGCTCCTCGTACGTCTCGCCGATGCCGATGAGGATGCCCGAGGTGAACGGCACGGAGGAACGCCCGGCGTCCTCCAGCACCCTGAGCCGGACGGCGGGTTCCTTGTCCGGGGAGCCGTGGTGGGGGCCGCCCGGCTCGGACCACAGGCGGGTCGCGGTGGTCTCCAGCATCATGCCCATGGAGGGCGCGACGGGCTTGAGCCGCTGGAAGTCGGTCCAGGTCATGACGCCCGGGTTGAGGTGGGGCAGCAGGCCCGTCTCCTCCAGGATGCGGATCGAGACGGCGCGGACGTAGGCGACGGTGTCGTCGTAGCCGTGCGCGTCGAGCCACTCGCGGGCCTCCGGCCAGCGGTCCTCGGGCTTGTCGCCGAGGGTGATCAGGGCTTCCTTGCAGCCGAGTTCGGCGCCCTTGCGGGCGATGTCGAGGACCTCGTCGGGGGACATGAACATCCCGTGGCCGGCGCGGCGGAGCTTGCCGGGGACGGTGACGAAGGTGCAGTAGTGGCACTTGTCGCGGCACAGCCGGGTCAGCGGGATGAACACGCTCTTGGAGTAGGTGATGACACCGGGCCGGCCGGCCGCCTCCAGTCCCGCGTCGCGCACCCGCGCGGCGGAGGCGGCGAGGTCGTCGAGGTGCGCGCCGCGGGCCTGGAGCAGCACCGCGGCCTCGGCGACGTCGAGGGCGACGCCGTCCCGGGCACGTTTGAGCGCGCGACGCAGGGAGTTCTCGGTGGGTCCGGTTCCGGAGGTCGCGGAAGTCGTCATCCTTCGAGCATACGGACGCGGTGATCAAGTCCGGGTCCCGGCGGGTCCCGGCGGCGCGTGTGAGCGGCGTACGGAAGACACGGGGCTCGGCGCCCGCGTCTTGGCGGGCGGCGCACACCTCAGGTCAGTGGCCTGACCGGCCGCGCTCCGGCGACCGGGAGCGGGCCGGGCGGGCGGACGGCCGCCGGTAGCGCGGGCGCGTTCCGGGCACCGGGCCGGTGGCCGCGGCGCTCGGCCGGCGGGACACGGACGCCCGGGTCACTCGACGGTGACGCTGTAGGTGACGCGTCCGGGCTCGGGCGCCGTGGGTGCGGCGCCGCCGGGCGCCGAAGCGGGAGTGCCCGGGGCCGTCGTGGCGGGCGTCGCCGGCGGGGCGGTCGGGCGGCCGCAGGTGTCGTACGTGCAGTGCAGCATCACGATCCGCGTGCTGCCCTTGGCGACGGCCTCGAAGGTGAAGACGCGGTGGCCGCTCGCGCCGGGCTGTGCCTCGCCGACCGAGACGTAGCGGTCGCCGCGGCTGACGACCACCGAGGCATCGGGCCGGGGGTCGGCCACGGACCAGTGCTCGCGGGTGGAGGCGTTGTCGTCGAAGGTGAGCGTGAAGCGCTCGCCGACGCGGGCGCTGATCGCGTGGTCGGCCACCGGGTGGTCGGTCGGCCCGTCGTCGCCGGACGCGCAGCCCGTGGCGAGGGCGAGCAGCGCCGCCCCCGTGGCGACGGCGGCCCTGCCCCGAAAGCCGCTCACGCCGGTGCCGGGCGACCGTCGCTCCACGGCCGTGCCCGGGTCACGGCGGGTGTGGTCGCCGCCCGCGCCCCCAGAGCCCATCCGTCGTCCGTCCCCCGTGCCTCGTCCCGTGCGGACCGGGAGGCTAACACGCGGACGGGACACGGGGGACGGCGACGGCGCGGAGGGAGGGGAAGGGCCCCGAGCGTGGTTTTCGGTCCGGTCAGCTGACGGTCACCCTGCTCCACTCCCGCCGCGGCTGGCACTCGTTCCACGGCCACCGGCACCGGCCCCATGCCGCCTCCAGCCCCGCACGGGCGGTGGCGGACACCCGCAGCCGGTACGTGTACCGGGCACGCCCCACCGCCTTCCCGGCCTCCCGCACCCCCGCCACACCCCCCTGCCCCGTGCTCCGATCCCGGTCAGCCGGCCCCGAACGGCCGACCTGCGCTGACCGTACGTACGAGTCGGGGACACCTGCACACTTCTTCCACCACATCCACCCCAACCGTGAACAGTGGTGAGTGTGTTCGCGTTTGCCCGGCTCCGCCGGGTCGGCGGTCGGGGCGCTCCGCCCCCTGGGAAGCCGGTGCGGCGACGCTCCGCGTCGTCGGCGTGGGATGCGATTCCTCCCCGGCGTGAACGCCGGTGCATCCTCGCAAGAGATCGGTGATCGCCGTCTCGCGGAGCTGACGCATCCGGTGCCAGCAAGGCAAACTGGCCTCTCGATGGTGGTTTGTTCGGCAGGTGGCCAGGGGGCAGCGATGGACGGTGTACCGCGAATGCCTGAGCGGCGGGGGCCCGGAGCACCGGCGCCACTGCGCTTCGGCGTCCTCGGCCCGGTGCGCGCCTGGCGCGGCGAGGAACCGCTGCCCACCGGCTCACCGCAGCAACGCGCCCTGCTGGCCGCCCTGTTGCTGCGCGAGGGCCGCACCGCGACCGCGTCCGAGCTGATCGACGCCCTGTGGGGCGAAGAGCCGCCGCACCAGGCGCTGGCCGCGGTCCGCACCTACGCCTCCCGGCTGCGCAAGGCCCTCGACCCGGACATCCTGGTCAGCGAGTCCGGCGGCTACGCCGTACGCGGCCTCGGCGAGGACGCCCTCGACCTGGCCGCGGCGCAGGCACTCGCGGCGGCGGCCGACAAGGCCCGCGCCGCCGGCGACCTCGGCCGCACCCGGGAGGCGCTGCGCGGCGCGCTCGCCCTGTGGGACGGCGAACCGCTGGCCGGGCTGCCCGGCCCGTACGCCGAGGCGCAGCGCGCCCGCCTGGAGGAGTGGCGGCTCCAACTCCTCGAGGCCCGGCTCGACCTGGACCTCGAACAGGGCTGCCACGCGGAGGCCGTCTCCGAACTCACCGCGCTGACCGCCGCGCACCCGCTGCGCGAGCGGCTGCGCGAACTGCTGATGCTCGCCCTCTACCGCAGCGGCCGCCAGGCCGAGGCCCTCGCGGTCTACGCCGACACCCACCGGCTGCTCGCCGACGAACTCGGCGTGGACCCGCGGCCGGAGCTGCGCGACCTCCAGCAGCGCATCCTCCAGGCCGACCCGGCCCTCGCCGAACCCTCCGCCCCGCCGCCCGAACCGACGGCCGCTCCGGTGCGCCCCGCGCAACTCCCGGCGACGGTCCCCGACTTCACCGGCCGTGCCGCGTTCGTCGTCGAGCTGAGCGAGGTGCTGGCGTCGGCGGACGGCCGGGTGATGGCGGTCTCCGCGCTGGCCGGTATCGGCGGCGTCGGCAAGACCACGCTCGCCGTGCACGTCGCCCACCAGGCGCGATCGGCCTTCCCCGACGGCCAGCTCTACGTCGACCTCCAGGGCGCCGGCTCCCGCGCCGCCGAACCGGAGACCGTCCTCGGCTCCTTCCTGCGCGCCCTCGGCACCGCCGACTCGGCGATCCCGGACTCCCTGGAGGAACGCGCGGCGCTGTACCGGTCGGTGCTGGACGGCCGCCGGGTGCTCGTGCTGCTGGACAACGCCCGGGACGCCGCGCAGGTCAGGCCGCTGCTGCCGGGCACGGAGGGCTGCGCGGCCCTGGTCACCTCCCGGGTGCGGATGGTGGACCTCGCCGGGGCGCACCTGGTGGACCTG
Organism: Streptomyces sp. NPDC093260; assembly: GCF_040683715.1. Taxonomy (NCBI): domain Bacteria; kingdom Bacillati; phylum Actinomycetota; class Actinomycetes; order Kitasatosporales; family Streptomycetaceae; genus Streptomyces; species Streptomyces sp. NPDC093260. Next base: position 230,767 of record NZ_JBFBEK010000003.1, on the reverse strand, counting down.
GACGTGATGAGCCCGGAGGAGGCGCTGTCCCTCTTCACCAAGATCGTGGGCGAGGAGCGGGTCTCCTCGGAGCGCGAGGCCGCCCTCGACGTGGTGGCCGCCTGCGGCTTCCTCCCGCTGGCCATCCGCATCGCCGCCTCCCGGCTCGCCTCCCGCCGCACCTGGACGGTGTCGGTGCTGGCTGCGAAGCTCGCCGACGAGCGGCGGCGGCTGGACGAGCTGCAGGCGGGCGACCTCGCGGTCAAGGCCACCTTCGAACTCGGCTACGGCCAGCTGGAACCGGCCCAGGCCCGCGCCTTCCGCCTGCTCGGCCTGGCCGACGGCCCCGACATCTCCCTGGCCGCGGCCGCCGCCGTACTGGACCTCCCGGTGGAGGACACCGAGGACCTGCTGGAGTCCCTGGTCGACACCTCACTGCTGGAGTCCGCCGCCCCCGGCCGCTACCGCTTCCACGACCTGGTCCGCCTCTACGCGCGCGCCTGCGCCGAACGCGACGAACATCCGCCGAGCGAACGTGACGCGGCGGTGTCGCGGCTGCTGGACTTCTATCTGGCGACGGCGGCCGGGGTGTACGCGATCGAGCGGCCGGGCGACCGGCTGGTGGACCACCTCCAGCCGACGCGGACGCCGGGTCTGGCGTTCGCGGACCGGCAGGCCGCCTGGGACTGGCTGTACTCGGAGGCCGTGCCGCTGCTCGCCTGCGCCCGCCAGGCGGCGCGGCACGCCACGCTGCGGCGGGCGGTCGACCTCCTGTGGGCGTCCGTGGACCTGGCGGAGTCCGGCGCCCACGCCAAGGAGTACGAGGCGGTCGCCACGGCGCTGCGCGAGGCGGCGCACGCGGCCGGCGACGTGCGCACCGAGGGCCGTGCCTCGGTCGTCCTCAGCAACGCCCGCCTGTTCTCGGGGGCGTTCGAACCGGCCCGCCGCGAGGCGCAGGAGGCGTTCCAGCTCGCCGAGGCGGCCGACGACCCGCTGCCCTCCTGCTGGGCGGCGAACATCCTCGGCAGCATCGCCTTCTACCAGAACCGCCACACGGACGCCGAGACGTACTTCAGCCAGGCCATCGAGAAGTTCCGCGACTGCGGCGACGTCGCGGGCTCGGCCAGCCCCCTGTGCAATCTCTCGCGCCTGCACCTCGCCACCGGGCGGGCGGACACCGCCGTCGCCCTCGCCCGTCAGGGCACCGACATCTACCAGACCCTCGGCCACACCCTGCGGGTGGCGAACGGGCGTTACGCGCTGGGCATGGCGCTCGGCAAGACCGGGGACCACGACGCCGCCGCCGAGCAACTCACCGAGGCGCTGCGGATCTTCCAAGCCAGCCGGCAGCGGCTGTGGGAGGGCATGACGCTCTGCCGGCTCGCCGAGGTCGACATCGCGGCCCGCCGGCCGGCCCCGGCCGCGACCAACGCCGAACTGGCCCTCACCGTGCTGCGCGGCATCGGCGGCGAGTGGCGCCGCGGTCATGTGCTGACCGTGCTGGGCAAGGCCCTCGACGGTATCGGCCATTCCGGCCGGGCACAGGTGTGCTGGCGTGAAGCCCTGGTCATCTACGAGAAGTTGGGCTCCCCGGAGGCCGCGGAGGTCAGCGGGCTCCTCACTCCGGTGACGGCGGCCTGAGGGGCGGCCGGCCCGCCGGGCGTTCATCATTCGTTTATCGCCTCACGTCATGCTCGACGTGTCGATCCGTCGCGTCGGGGGGCGGACGGACCGCCGGTGAGGGCCATCGCACCGCGGACTAGGGTGGGCGGCCCGAGCGGCCCACCCGGGCACCCTCGGGGGAGTGACCGGGTGGGCCCTCACAGTTCCGAATGGATCCGCCAAGGGGAGACAGCACCATGAGCGACACCCAGAACGACCCAATCGTCAAGCCGGACAACACCCACGTCACCGACGCTCCGGCGGGCGAGGACATCCAGCCGCTGAACACGCACGTGACCAGCAGCCCGATCAAGCCGCTGAACACCCACGTCACCGACGTCGACGACAGCGGCGAGACCAAGCCGGACAACACGCACGTGACGTCCGAGCCCAGCTAGGACTTCCACCGGGCGGGGGACCGCCCCCGGGGGGGACCGACCGGGGGGGGACCGGCCGCGGCGGCGCCGAGGGGGAGCCGCCGCGGCCGAGGCGTGTCCGGACCCCGATCAGCTACGCGCCCGCTTCCCGCGGGCGCGTACGCGTGTGGCGCGCCGTCAGTCGCCGAGCGGCGGGGCTGTCGGGTCCGGGGCGCAGTGGTCCACCTCGTGGATCAGGCCGTCGTCCTTGACGGCGCCGTCGTCCAGCGGGACGCGGACCTGTGCCGTGCCGCCGGCCGGGACGGTGACCTCGGCCGACCTGTAGGCGACCGACTCGTCCTCGGCGTCCTGGAATTCCACGAAGGCGGTGAACCTCGCGCCGGCGCCGTTGGGGTTGCTGACCTCGACGGTGGCGTACGGCGCCTTCTGCGTCGCGCAGCTCACCAGCCTCACCTTGCCGGCGGCCAGGTCGCCGCCGCCCGGCGTGCCGGAGGCCGAGGGCGTGGAGCGGTGCGCGGGGCGGCGGTTGGAGGAGCCGTCGCTGGAACCGCCGCTCGTGCCGTAGCCGTCCTCGTCGTCGGCGCTGCCGTAGGTGTCGTCGGTGTCGTCGTACGCACTGCCGCCGCCCGACGAGGACGACGACGTGCTGTCGTGGTCCTGGTGCGAGCTGGAGCAGCCTCCGCCGCTCCCGCCGTGACCGTGGCCGTGGCCCCGGGAGAAGCCGGTCAGCGCCAGCACCGTCGCCGCCAGCACCGCCGCCAGCCGGAGACCGCGTCCCCGGCCCCGAGTTCCGCGTGCTTTCCGCGCTCCCCGTATACGCATGGCGGTCACCCTATCGACTGCCCGGCAGTCGGGTGGCGGAGGTCGCGCACTCAACGTAGTTTGATGAGTGCGCACGGTGAAGCGGTGCGGCCGCTCACCCGCGACGACGGCCGTCGTCCGAGTCCAGCCCTTCCGTGCATCCCGTGCGACGGCCGTCACCAGCCGGCGGCGCCTTCCTACGTGGTGCGGGCCGTGCCCGTGCCCTTCTCCGCGTCCAGCGCGTACACGCAGCGGTCCTTGCTGCACGCGTAGACGACGCCGTCGCGCACCACCGGGGAGCCGGTGATCTCACCGCCGGTGGCGAGCTTCCAGCGCAGCCGGCCGTCGTCGGCCTTCAGCGTGTACAGCAGGTGGTCCGTGGAGCCGAAGTGGATGCGGCCCTCGGCCACCGCCGGGGAGCCGACGATCTCGCCGCCGGACTGGAAGCGCCACTTGGGCGTCCCGGTCACCGCGTCCAGCGTGTACAGGCCCTTGCCGCTGCCGACGTGCACATGGCCGGCCGCCACCAGCACCGGGTCGATCGCGGACCGCGCCTCGGTGGCGATGCGCCAGCGGTCGCGGCCGTCGGTGGCGTCGAGGGCGTAGACCGTGCCGAGGTAGTCGGCGAGGTAGACGCCGCCACCGGTGACCGCGGGGCCGGGGGCGAAGGCCGGAGGGCACAGGAACACCGCGGGCGCCTCGAAGTGCCAGCGCACATGCCCGCCGGCCACGTCGAGGGCGACGACGCGGGTGCCGGCGCAGACGTAGACGTAACCGTCGGGGGCGGGGGTGACGCGGACCGGGACGCCGCCGCAGGAGGCCGCGTCGCCGATGGGGTACGACCAGCGCTCCTCGCCGGTGCGGGCCTCCAGGGCGCGCAGCCGGGCGTCCTGCCAGACGTAGACCGTGCCGTCGTGGAGGACGGGGCCGGCCTCGGGGGTCTCGAAGTCGCTCTGGCAGCCGGTGATCTCCCACAGCTTCTGCCCGCCGGCCGCTTCCCAGCCCTGGACGCCGCCGCCGCGGGTGCCGGTGACGACGGTGCCCCGGTCGGCCTTGAGCGTGTACACCCAGGCGTCGGTCGGCAACCGCCACAGATCGGCGCCCTCGCGGGCGTCCAGCGCGAACAGGGTGGGGCCGTCGGAGGCGTGGACGCGGCCGTCGGCGACCGCCATCGACCAGGCCACGTCACGGGTCTTGAAACGGCGGCGGCCGGTGGCCACGTCCAGGGCGTGCACCTCGAAGGAGGTGACGTAGACGAGGTCGCCGGCGACGGCGGGGGTGCCCCAGACGTCGTTGGACATGCGGAAGCGCCAGGGGCGCCAGCCGGGCGCGGTCTCCGGCGGCACGGCGGGCGCGGCCGGCACGCCGGGCATGGGCGCGACGGCGGAGGCGACCGGGTCGGCGCCGGGGCGGGGCTTGGACCAGGAGGCGGCGAGGCCCGCCTCCGGCGGGGGCGCCTTCACGGCGGCGGCGCGGGCGTCGGCGACGCGCGGCCCCGGCCCGATCGGCACCCGGGCGCCGGCCAGCTGCACCGGCCCGGGGTCGGGCGCGCCCACCGGGACGGGCGGGTGGTGCGGGGCGGGGACGACCGGGTCGTGCGAGGGCGGCGGCGGCACGTGCGGGCGGCCCCCGCCCCGCGGGCCGGGCGAGGTGGGCGGCGGGGTGGGGCGGCCGCCGCGACGGGACTCGATCAGGCCGACCGCCGGTTCGGGCAGCCAGGCGGAGGCCGTGCCGCTGTCGTCGGAGCCGGAGCCGAAGAGGTGGGGGGCGAGCTGGGCCTGGAGGTCGGCGGGGGTGGGGCGGGCGGTGGCGTCCATCTGCATGCAGGACTCGATCAGCGGGCGCAGCTCGTCCGGGAGCCCTTCGAGGTCCGGCCCCTCACGCAGGAGCATGAAGACGGTCTCGACCGGGTTGGCGCCGTGGAAGGGGGCGTGTCCGGTGGCGGCGAAGACGAGGGTGGAGCCGAGCGAGAAGACGTCGCTGGCGCCGGTGACGCTGCGGGAGTCCTTGGCCTGCTCGGGCGACATGTAGGCGGGGGTGCCGACGGCGACGTTCGTCATCGTCAAACGGGTGTTCGAGACGCCGGAGGCGATGCCGAAGTCGATCACCCGCGGCCCGTCCTCCACCACGAGGACGTTGGACGGCTTCAGATCGCGGTGGACCAGCCCGGCGCCGTGGATGGACTGGAGCGCCTCGGCGATCCCGGCCGCCAGCCAGCGCACCGCCTGCGCCGGCAGCGGCCCGCACTCGGTCACTATCTCCTCGAGGGAGGGGGCGGGGACGTAGGCGGTGGCGAGCCAGGGGACGGCGGCGCGCGGGTCGGCGTCCACGACCGCGGCCGTGTAGAAGCCGGAGACCGCCCGCGCGGCCTCGACCTCGCGCGTGAAGCGGACCCGGAAGAGCTGGTCCTCGGCCAGCTCGGTGCGGACGGTCTTGATCGCCACGCGCCGGCCGGACGCCGAGCGCGCGAGATAGACGAGCCCCATGCCGCCGGCGCCCAGCCGTCCCAGCACCTCGAACGGCCCGATCCGCCGCGGATCGTGCTGCGTCAGCTGATCCACTTGCCTGCCACCTCCCCGTACGAGCCGCGTCACCACCTGTGTACGCGGCCCCCGTGCAGCGTCTCACCCACCGCACCGCCATGGCGGCACGCACCCCGATTCTTCCTGGCCGCGGCACTGGTTGCGAACCCGCCGACGAATCGGGATGTCCCGCCGCAATTCTCCGCCAAAGCGGTGCTTTCCAGCCGGACCGCGTGCCGAATTCACCTTTCCGGTACGACCGGGCGCCGTCGTTCCGGTACGGCGGGGTCCCGGCCTTCCGGTACGGCGGCGCCGGCGCCCGTGCGGTACGGCCGGGTCCGCGCCCCCTGCGGTACGGCTCCGGGGCCGCGCCGCCTCACCTCTCCAGTACGGCGAAGGACGCCCCCTGATTGTCCACGACGACGCCGACGGTGCCGTAGGAGGTCTCGAAGGGCGGCACCTGCACCCGCCCGCCCAGCGCGACCGCCGCGTCCAGCGCCTCGCCGGCCCGCTCGACCCGGAAGTGGACGAGGAAGTGGGGCGGCATCTCGGCCGGGAACACCTCGGAGACGGGGGCGCGGCCGAAGTCGGGGCGGGCGCCGGGACCGAAGAGGGCGTCGTGGAAGAGGGAACCGTAGAAGGCGTTCGCGGCCTCGGTGTCGCGGGTGTAGAGCTGCGCCCAGGCGAAGGCGCCGGGCTCGTGGCGGCGGCCGAAGCCCGCGCGGCCGGCCGGCTGCCACAGGCCGAAGACGGCTCCCTCCGGGTCGGCGGCCAGGACGGCCGTGCCGAGCCCGCCCAGGGCCGCCGCCGGGGCGACGATCCGCCCGCCCCCGGCGACGATCCGCCCGGCCAGCGCCTCGGGGTCCGGGGCGGCGAAGTACACCGTCCACACGGTGGGCATCCGGCCGTCCGTCTTCGGCGTGAGCGCGGCCACCGGCTCGCCGTCCAGCCGGGCCAGCACGGAGCGGCCGAACGCCGCCTGGCCGTCCTCGAAATCCCACCCGAAGAGCTGACCGTAGAAGCGCTTGCCCGCCGCCACGTCGGGGAGCTGCGCGTCCACCCAGCACGGGACGCCTTCGGTGTACGCGGATGCCCTGTTTTCGGCCATGCCGTCAAAGTAACCGGCTCCCTCGCAGCCCGCAGACCAGGCACACCAGCCCCGATCGGCCCCCGCACCCCATTTGCAGTCGGCCGAATCGCGCTCCCACCCCCCCTCGGTAAGCTGACGACATGACAGGACAAGTGCGTACCGTCGACGGCCGCGTGGCCGGGCGGCGTGGGCAGGCGACTCGGCAGAAGCTGCTCGACTGCCTCAGCGACATGCTCAGCTCTTCTCCCTACCGGGACGTCAAAGTCATCGACGTCGCCCGCAAGGCGGGCACTTCGCCCGCGACCTTCTACCAGTACTTCCCGGACGTCGAGGGCGCCGTCCTGGAGATCGCCGAGCAAATGGCGTCCGAGAGCGCCGATTTGACCGGCCTGGTGCGGGACCGCTCCTGGGTCGGCAAGGCCGGGTGGCAGACGGCACAGGAACTCGTGGACGGATTCCTGGAGTTCTGGCGGCGCAACGACGCGATCCTGCGCGTCGTGGACCTCGGGGCCGCCGAGGGCGACAAGCGCTTCTACAAGCTGCGGATGAAGATCCTGAACTCCGTGAACAGTTCCCTCGCGGATTCGGTTGCCGAACTCCAGTCCAAGGGCAAGGTCGACAAGGACGTGAACCCGGCCGCGATCGCCGGTTCCCTCGTCGCGATGCTCGCCGCGGTCGCCTCACACCAGAAGGCCTTCTCCTCCTGGGGCGTGAAGCAGGCCGAACTCAAGCCGAACCTCGCCCTGTTGGTGCACCTGGGCATGACCGGCAAGAAGCCGAGCAGATAACCGGCAGCCGGTACGGCGCCGGTCCTCCCCGGCCACAAGTCCTGTCAGACAGGCGGCGGTCCACCCGAGTGGACCGCCGCCTGTCGCGTTGTACGGCGCCATGGGGTACGGCACCCGGGGCGCGGCAACACGAGGTACGGCCTCCCGCGCGGCCGGGGGCCGCCCCGGCACCGATACTCGGGGCATGGAAACGGATCTCCAGGAGCTGCTGAAGTCGCTGCGGGTGTGGGACCCGGAGGTCACCACGCTGCCCGCCCTCGACCCCGCCGCCGCCCCCGACGCGCCCCTTCCCCTCTTCGCCGCGTGGTTCGCCGAGGCCGCCGCGGCCGGTGAGCGCGAGCCGCACACGATGTCGCTGGCGACGGCCGACGAGGAGGGTCACCCGGACGTCCGCATCGTGGTGCTGCACGGCGCCGACGAGGCCGGCTGGGCCTTCGCCACCCACGCCGACAGCCGCAAGGGACGGCAGCTGGCCGCCCGCCCGCACGCGGCCCTCGCCTTCTACTGGCCGGTGCTCGGCCGCCAGGTCCGGGTCCGCGGCCCGGTCGCCACCGCCCCGTCCGAGCAGGCGCGGGCGGATCTGCGGATGCGGTCCACCGGTGCCCTCGCCGCCGCCCTCACCGGCCGTCAGAGCCAGGTCCTCGGCTCGCTGGAGGAACTGGCCGAGACATCGGAGGCGGCCTGGGAGCGGGCCGGTGCTGAACCGGACGCCGAGGCGCCGACCTGGACGCTGTACCGCCTGCGGCCCACCGAGGCCGAGTTCTTCCAGGGCGACGCCCGCCGCCGCCACGTACGGCTGCGCTACCGGCGGGACGAGGGCGATGCCTGGACCCGGGAGCTGCTGTGGCCGTGAGGCCCCGCCGCACCTGCCCGGGCCGCCGCTCCTCGGGTCCGCCCGGTCCGCCCGCTCTCCCGCCCGTCCGCCCGCCGGCTCACCCGAACGCGTACCGGGCGAGGTCCGTCAGCGGGCGGCAGCCGAGGCGCTGGCAGAGGCCGTCGCCGGCCGGGGTGGCGAGGTCGGTGAAGAGCAGGTCCTCCGCCGCCCCGCGTCCTCGCGCGGTCCCCGAGTCGCGCCTGGTCCCTTGACCCCCGTCCGGCCACCCGCCCGGGGCCGGCCCTCGGCCCGTGCCCGGTTCCCGGCCCGCGTCCGGCCACCGGCCCCCGTACGCGGTTCCGGCTACCGGGCTGCGGCCTCGTCCTGCTCCGGCTCCGGGTCCGTCGTCAGCCGGGCGTGCAGGTGGCAGTCGCGGAAGGCGTCGTGGCGGGCCTCCTCCCACATCGCACCGCGCTGGGTCCCCTCGTAGCGGTATCCGCACCGCTCGGCGACGCGGCAGGACGCCTCGTGGCCGAGGGCGTGGCCCAACTCGATGCGGTGCAATGCGAGTTCTTCGAACGCCCAGCGGGTGGCGAGCTTCAGCGCCCGGGTGGCGACGCCGTGGCCGCGCGCCTCGGGCAGGACCCAGTAGCCGATCCGCCCGCACCGCATGGTGCGGCTGACGACGTGGACGCCGACATGCCCCAGGATCACGCCGGTCTCCTCGTCCGTCACGCACAGGGGCATGCCCGTGCCGTCGGCGGCCTCCGCGACGTGGGAGGAGAGGGACTCGCGGGCGTCGGCGAGATCGCGTTCCATGATCAGCGGCGTGTTCCAGCGCCGGAACTCCGGGTCGGAGCGCCCGCGCAGCCAGGTGCGCACGTCGTCCTCGGAGTGCCGGTCCCACAGGCGCAGCCGGAGTCCGTGCCCCCGCAGGTCGAGGGTGCTCCGGGCGAAGGACTGCTCACGTATGTCGGCCATCGGGTCATTGTGGCCGAGACCCGTCACGACCACGGAGGCACGGGGCGCCGAAGTGGTGGGCGCGGTACGGCCCGTGGTCACATGTGATCAATCCGCAACCAATTCCGGTCTTGACCGAGACCCATCAACCGGGTGCGTGAATACGCTCCCCCTCATGGCCGACTCCACCCCCACCACCCGGACCGCTCCGCCCGCCCCCTTCGCGCCGGAGCACGCCGACCGCCCCGTCTACGTCGTCGGCGGAGGCCCCGGCGGGCTGGCCGCCGCGTACGCCCTGCGCGCGCGGGGCGTACGCGCCGTCGTACTGGAGAAGTCCGACCGGGTGGGAGCGTCCTGGCGCGGGCACTACGACCGGCTCCGTCTGCACACCACCCGCCGCCTGTCCGCGCTGCCCGGACTGCCGATACCCCGCCGGTTCGGCCGTTGGGTGGCGCGCGACGACCTGGTGCGCTACCTGGAGAAGTACGCCGAGCACCATGAGCTGGAGGTCGTGACCGGCGTCGAGGTCTCCCGGATCGAACGCGCCCCGGACGGCACCGGCTGGCTGCTGCGCGCCACCGGCGGCCGGGAGCTGACCGGCGGCGCGGTGGTCGTCGCCACCGGCCACAACCACACTCCGCACCTGCCCGACTGGCCCGGCCGTACGGAGTACACCGGCGAGCTGCTGCACGCGTCCGCCTACCGCAGCCCCGCCCCGTACGCCGGCCGGGACGTCCTCGTCGTGGGCGCCGGCAACACCGGCGCGGAGATAGCCGTCGATCTGGTGGAGGGCGGCGCCCGGCGCGTACGGCTGGCCGTGCGCACCGTCCCGCACATCGTGCGCCGGTCGACCGCCGGATGGGCCGCGCAGTACACGGGCGTGCTGTGCCGGCGGCTGCCGGTCGCCCTGGTCGACCGGCTGGCCCGGCCGCTGGCGCGGCTGAGCGTGCCGGACCTGTCGGCGCACGGGCTGCCCCGCCCGGACACCGGCCTGTACTCGCGGGTGCGGCAGGGGGCGATCCCGGTCCAGGACGTCGGACTGATCGACGCCGTACGCACCGGCCGCGTGGAGGTGGTCGCCGCCGTCGAGGCCTTGGAGGGCGGCGAGGTCGTCCTCGCCGACGGCTCCCGGATCGAGCCGGACGCCGTGATCGCGGCGACCGGCTACACCCGCGGCCTCACCGACCTGGTCGGCCATCTCGGGGTGCTGGACGGCCGCGGCCGCCCGGTCGTGCACGGCCCCCGCACCCCCGCCGACGCGCCCGGTCTCTACTTCACCGGCTTCACCAACCCCGTCAGCGGCATGCTCCGCGAGCTGGCGATCGACGCGGAACGCATCGCACGGGCCGTCGCCCGACGCCACGCGAACGCCCGCACCGGCCTGCCGGGGCAGCCGTCCTGACGGCCCGGCGCCGGGCGGAGCGGGCGGCCCCGGCCCGTCACCCCGCGTACGCCGCCGCGGCGGCCGGCCGGCGCCGGATCACCAGCGCCATCAGCGCCGCCGCCGCGCACAGCGCGCCCGAGGCGTACCAGACCGTGTCGTAGGAGCCGAAGGCGTCCCGCGCCACGCCGCCGAGATAGGCGACGAGGGCGGCGCCGACCTGGTGGGAGGCGAGCACCCAGCCGAACACGATCGCGCTGTCCTCGCCGTACTGCTCCCGGCACAGGGCGAGGGTGGGCGGCACGGTGGCGACCCAGTCGAGGCCGTAGAAGACGATGAAGAAGATCATCGGCGGGTGGACGCTCGGCGCCAGCAGCATCGGCAGGAACAGCAGGGCGACGCCGCGCAGCGCGTAGTACACGGCGAGCAGCCGGCGCGGTTCGAAGCGGTCGGTGAACCAGCCCGAGGCGATCGTCCCGACCACGTCGAAGACGCCGATGACCGCGAGCAGCGAGGCGGCGGCCGTGACGGGCATGCCGTGGTCGTGGGCGGCGGGCACGAAGTGGGTCTGGACCAGGCCGTTGGTGGACGCCCCGCAGATCGCGAAGGTGCCGGCCAGCAGCCAGAAGGGCCCGGTGCGCACCGCCGAGGACAGCACGGTCAGGGTCCGCCGCGCCGCGCCCCGCACGGGCCCCGGCCTGGGCACGAACTCCGTCGCCCCGTACGGCCGTACGCCCACGTCGGCGGGGTGGTCGCGCAGCAGCAGCCAGACGAAGGGGACGACGGCGAGGGCCGCGAGCGCCACCGTGACGGCCGCCGGACGCCACCCGTGCGGGGACTGGACGATCCAGGACAGCACCGGCAGGAAGATCAGCTGACCGGAGGCGGAGGCGGCGGTGAGGATGCCGGTGACCAGGCCGCGCCGCTCGGTGAACCAGCGGTTGGTGACCGTGGCCGCGAAGGCCAGCGCCATCGAGCCCGAGCCGAGGCCGACCAGCAGGCCCCAGCACAGCCACAGCTGCCAGGCGGCGGTCATCCACACGGTCAGACCCGAGCCGACCGCTATCACGGTGAGCGCGACGGCGACCACCTTGCGGATGCCGAACCGGTCCATCAGCGCGGCGGCGAACGGCGCGGTCAGCCCGTACAGGGCGAGGTTGATCGAGACCGCGGCGCCGATCGTGCCGCGCGACCAGCCGAACTCCGCGTGCAGCGGGTCGATGAGCAGGCCGGGCAGGGAACGGAAGGCCGCCGCGCCGATGATCGTGACGAAGGTGACGGCGGCGACGAACCAGGCACGGTGCACCGTGAGGCGGCGGCGCCGGAGCGGTTCTTCCGCGACGTCGAGTGCGGGTTCGGTTGTCTGGGTCACGCCATCGAGCTTCCGGCGTGCGCGCCTTCGCATCGAGTGGCCCGAAGGACAGCATTCGCTAGGATCGGGCCATGGACCCGTTCCGGCCGCACCGCGTCGCCGTTCTCGCCCTCGACGGGCTGCTCCCCTTCGAGCTGGGCATCCCGCACCGGATCTTCGGCCGGCCCACCGACGCCGAGGGGCGGCTGCTGTACGACGTCGTGACCTGCTCGGTGCGGCCGCCGGGCCCGGTCACCACGGACGCCGACTTCTCGATCGACGTCGCGCACGGGCCAAAGGCACTGGCCACCGCCGACACGGTGATCGTCCCGGCCTCCTACGAACTGGGACCGGTCTTCGAGGAGGGGCGGCTGACCGAGGACCTGGCCGCCGCCCTCGCGCTGATCCGGCCCGGCACCCGGCTCGCCTCGATCTGCACGGGCGCGTACGTGCTCGCCGCCGCCGGACACCTGGACGGCCGTCCCGCGACCACGCACTGGGCGCACGCCGACCACTTCCAGCGGCTGTTCCCGCGGGTCGAGGTGGACGCGGACGTGCTGTTCGTCGACGACGGCGACGTGCTGACCTCGGCGGGCGTGGCGGCCGGGATCGACCTGTGTCTGCACATGGTGCGCCGCGACCACGGCATCGCCGTCGCCAACGACGTGGCCCGCCGCACGGTCGTGCCCCCGCACCGCGACGGCGGGCAGGCGCAGTACATCGCCCGTCCGGTGCCCGACCCGCAACTGGCCACCACGGCCACCGCCCGTGCCTGGGCGCTGGAACGGCTGCACGAGCCGATCCAGCTGCGCGACATGGCCGAGCGGGAGGCCATGTCGGTACGCACGTTCACCCGGCGGTTCCGGGAGGAGGTCGGGGTGAGCCCGGGGCAGTGGCTCACCCGGCAGCGGATCGAACGGGCCCGGCACCTGCTGGAGTCGACGGACCTGTCCATGGACCGGGTGGCACGGGACACGGGCTTCGGCACGGCCCAGTCGATGCGGCAGCACCTCATGGCGGCACTCGGGGTGACCCCGACCGCCTACCGACGCACGTTCCGGGCGGGCGGGGCGGCGTAGGGCGGAGCGGGGGCCGGGCCGGGGCGGGCCGGGGCGTCCACGGCCGTCCAGCCACCTATGGCTCTTCTCACAATTCGGGCGTACGGCGGTTTTCGGTGATGACGGTCACCTTCCGGTCCAGCCGTTTTGTCTATGTTCGTCTCCGGGTCGTCCGATCCCCCAGGGCCTCTCGTCTGGATCACGCCGGGCTCGCGGGCCCTGGCACCGCACCCTGATCCAGACGGAAGACCCCAGCCCCCCGTCACGAAACAGGGCCTTCTCGACCATGCTGAATCGCTTGCGCTCGGTGCCGCGTCCGAGGACCGGCGCCCTTCTCGTCTCCGCCGCGGCACTGCTGTCCGCCGGCACCCTGGCCGCCGCCGCGCCGGCGCACGCCCAGGACGCCTCCCGGGTGACCGCGGCGGTGCTCCCGCTGGACGGCGCCCGGCAGCAGCCCGTCGTCTACGGTGACGACACCCCCTACGACACCGCCAGCATCGTCAAGGTGGACATCCTCGCGACGGCGCTGCTCCAGGCGCAGGACGCGGGGCGGTCCCTCACCGCGCGGGAGCGCGCCCTGGCCGAGCCGATGATCCGCGAGAGCGACAACGCGGCGGCGAACGCCCTGTGGCGGCAGATCGGCCGCGCACCGGGCCTGGCCGCGGCGAACAAGCGGCTCGGGCTGACCGAGACGCAGGGCGGTCCCGGCACCAGGTGGGGACTGACCCGGACCACGGCGAGCGACCAGATACGGCTGCTGCGCGCGGTGTTCGACCCGCCGAAGGCGGGCCCGGCCGCGCTGAACCAGGCCTCCCGGGCCTACCTCCGGACCCTGATGAACAGCGTGGACGACGGACAGGCGTGGGGCGTCTCGGCGGCCGGTTCGGCCTCGGGCACGGCTCTGAAGAACGGCTGGCTCCAGCGGAACCCGACCGGCCTGTGGGACGTGAACAGCGTCGGGCGGATCACCGTCGGCGGGCACCGCTACCTGGTCGCGGTCCTGTCGGCCGGCAACGCGTCGATGGACGACGGCGTCTCCCTGGTCCAGCGGACGGCGCGGACGGCCGTGTCCTCGACGGCGGGACGATAGCGGAACCGAGGTCGGGTTCGGCCGGGGCGCGGAGTTGTCCACAGCCTGTGGAGAAGTCGGCGCGAGCCCGGGTGCCGGACTGCGGAACGAGTCCAGGTCCCGAACGGCGGGGCGAGTCCGGGTGGCGGCGCGCCCATGCCCGCCCCGAGCACGGCACCGCGCGCCGCCATCCGGCTCCGGCGCACCGACCCCACCCCCCCTCGGTCCTGACGGGACCGGTCGGCGCCGACCTCACGACTCGCACTCGCCGAGGCTTCGGCACCCGGAGCCTCCGGCGGTCCGGAGTCCGGCGTGCGGCCCTCGGCGTCCCCTCACGGCGAATCGCTGCCACAAGCGTGATCAAACGGACACGGCACGTCAACAGCCGTTCGGCGGTATGCCCGTTATGCGGGGCTCGCAACGGCCGCGCACGGAAGCATCCCCCGGCGCACGGCCCTCATCCGGACCGGCACCCTCGGCGCACGGCCGCCTCCGGGACAGGCGTCGGCGCACGGTCGCCGTCCGGGCCGCGCCACCAACTCCCGCGAGCCGCGGGCGGCACGGGCGCGGTCGCCCGCGAGCCCGTCCGGCCCTCACACCGCCTCGAAGGCCAACCCTTCGTACGTCGGCCCGTCGAGACCCGGCGTCCCGGCCGGCACCGCGGCGCCGCCCACCGGGAGCTGGTCGCCGCAGGAGGCCGGGGCGGCCCGCTCCGCGGCGGCCGGGGCGCAACGGTCGAGTTCGCACCAGATCCGCTTGCCGGCGCCCTCCGCGCTCCACCCCCACCGGTCGGCGAGGCCGTCCACCAGGGCCAGGCCCCGCCCGCCCGTGGCGTCGTCGTCCGCGCAGCGCGGCACGGGCGCCCGGGTGCTGGCGTCGGCCACCTCCAGCCGCACGGTGGCCGCCTCGGCCGCCGCGCCGGGCAGACAGAGCCGCAGCACGGCCGGACAGCCGGTGTGCACCACGGCGTTGGTGACCAGCTCGGAGACGAGCAGGACCAGCGTCTCGGCGAGCGGCTCGTCGGCCGCTATCCCCGACCCGGCCAGCCGGGAACGGGCCCACCTGCGGGCCCGCCCCACTTCCGCGGGGTCGGGCCGGATCTCCAGCTGCACTCGAAGCACCTGCACCGCTCACACCATCCGAACCGGCGGACCCATGGCCCCGCGCCGTGCGAGGGCCACGATCGTAGCCATTTTCTGCATGGCCAGAACAACGACCAGAGCAAGCGTCACGGACTGTGACTCCCATGCGAGACAGCATGGTTGACGTACCGTCACCGCAACAAGCGCTTCGGGCATATTCCCGCGCGAAGGAGTACTCGTGCGGCATACTGTGCGACGCTCGTCGCGAGGAGTCGAACAGGTGGGCAGCACACGCCACCCGACCTCGCAAGCAGCCGCACGCACCGCCCTGGCCGGGGCCGCCCCTGGGACGACGCCGGGACGGCCGGTCCGCGGAGCCACTCGCACCCGACCCAAGGTACCGGAGCGGACCGGCGACTCCGGGACGTGACGGGTGGCGCGGGGCGGACAACTCGACGACTACGCTCCGTATCCGCGCTCCGTCGCGGTCCGCGGCGGCCGGGGTCGCCCCCGCCCGGTCACTCGGTGACGGTGAAGTAGCGGGCCAGCGCGGGGACGACGTCCTGCTCGCCGATCCTGTCGTCGCCGTCGGCGTCGAGCGCGGCGGCGGTGGCCCGCGCGGTCTGTTCGGACACGCCGAGGGCCCTGAGCGTGCGGGCGGTGTCCGCGACGGTGGCGGCCCCGTCGTCGTCGGTGTCGGCGACGGCCAGGGCGGCGTGCAGGAAGGGGCGGGCGATCTCGGCGAACCGCTCGGGGTTGTCACGCAGCCGCTTGACCGCGCCGGTCACGAACTCCTGGCGGGTGATGCGCTGATCGCCGTCGGCGTCGGCGATCCCGGCCATGCCCTGCCAGAAGGCCTCCGCCCCGCCGTACAGGGCCTGGCCCTTGTCGGAGCGGGCGGTGACGCCGAACTCGGCGAGCAGCGCCTTGGCCGCCACGTTGAAGTCCTCGCGGTCGATCCAGCCGTTGCCGTCCTGGTCGAGGGTGGCGAACCGGTCCCCGATCCTGCGTTCGTACTCGCTGCTCACCATGTCTTCTCGGGCCGCCTCACGTGTGGGGGGTGCGTCTGGCTGGGAGCGTACGACGCCGGGCGCCCGCGGCAGGCCGGAAAGCGGCCGTTGTGCCGACTCCGGGGTGACTCCGGGACACGGGTACTACCACTGCGGGTGTCGCGACCCGAGTGGGCCGGGGGTGTCGCGACCCGGGTGGACGCGGCGCGGGCGCGCTACGCGGACAGCGGTTCCTCGTCGACCGCCGAGGCCAGGTCGGGGCGCACGTCGAAGAGGCGGCGCACGCCGAGCGCGCCGAGGACGCGGTTGACGTGGGAGCCCTCCTCGGCGCCGCCGGCCGGCAGCAGCAGCCGCAGCCGGCCCTGGCAGGAGCGGATCAGCCGGCGGGCGGCGATGAGCACGCCGACGCCGCTGGAGTCGCAGAAGAAGACCTCCGAGAGGTCCAGTACGAGATCGTGGCGGCCCTGCGCCACCACGTCGTGGACGCGCTGGCGCAGCACCGGTGAGGTCACCAGGTCCAGTTCGCCGGCGACATGGAGCACGCTCCACCCGCCCTGTTCGTCGCCGGTCACCTTGAACACCACGGCCCGCCCTCCGCTCGCCGGTTCTTCCCCGGAACCGCCCGGAAACGGAGCCAGTTCCTACGTTTCTTTCCGCGCGGCTGCCCAGCGGCCGTTCCCCCAAACACCGCACGTCAAACCGACCTTGTTCATCAACCGGTTCGTTTCGGTCAACTCCGGTCGCGTTCGGTCGGAATTGGTCCGCCGGTGCGGGGGTAGACGCGACAGAACGAGAAGACGCCCTCTACCACCTGCGGCTCGTCGGGGGGCGCACATTGGCACAAAGGGGCGTGCGGCCCCGTATGTGCCGACTACATTCGGAAGGACCGGACGGACAGGCTGGAAACCGGCGACGAGCGTAGAAACCGGCGACGGGCCGGGACACGGGCGCGGCAGGGCGCCGGGCGCGGAGGGGGCCGCATGGCGGAGAAGGACGCACCGCCCCGCTGGGACAGCGGGATGCAGCAACGGCTCGCCCGCGGCGAGGCCGCCGCCCTCGGCGAGCTGTACGACCGGTTCGCCTCCCTCGTGCACGGCCTCGCCCACCGCGTGCTCGGCGACGAGCAGGGCGCCGACGCCGTCACCCGCGAGGTGTTCGCCCACGTCTGGCAGCACCCCGACGCCTACGACCCGCGCCAGGGCCCCCTGCGCACCTGGGTGGCGACGCTGACCCACCGGCTGGCCGTGCAACGGCTGCGCGCCCTCGGGGCCGCCGCCCTGACCGACGGCGGCGAGGGCTCGCCCGAGGAACTGGAGCGCAGGGTGCGCCGCGCCTCCGTCGCCGCCCGCGCCGACTTCATCGTCCACTCCATGCCCGCGCCGCTGCGCGCCGCCCTGGAGCTGGCCTACTTCCAGCGCCGCGACTACCGGCAGACGGCCGCCGACCTCGGCGTCACCGAGGACGAGGCCCGCCGCCGGCTCCGCCTCGGCCTCCAGCTGCTGGCCACCGCGCACGACGCGGCCGGCCCCGGCGCGCCGCCACCGGGATACGGAGGCGCGGCATGAGCGGACGGACCCGGCCGGAGCGGCGGCCGGCCCGACGAGAGGACGCGGGCGGACCCGTGCCGGCACACGACGTCCTGAAGTCGCTCCTCGGGGCGTGGGCGCTGGCCGCCTGCTCGCCCCGGGAGGCGGCGGCCGTGGAGGAGCACCTCGGCGGCTGCGGCGACTGCGCCGAGGAGGCGCTGCGGCTGCGGGCGGCGGTCGGCCTGCTGCACCCGCCCGAGAGCCTCGACCTGGACCCCGGCCTGCGCACCCGGGTCATGGAAGGCTGTCTGGAACGGCGCCCGGCGCGCGTCCCGGTGCCCGAGTGGGCGGCGCCCTACGACGCGGAGACCGCGCGCCTGGACGCGCTGCTCCAGGACATCCGCGACTCCGAGTGGCACGCGCCGGTGCGGCTGCGCTGGTTCGAGGGCGAGGCGGCGACCAGCCGCCGGACCACCGTCGCGGGGGTCATCGCGCATCTGATGAGCGTGGACGGGCTGGTCGCGGTGGCGCTCGGCCTGGCCGACCCGCTCGCCGGCACCCCGGCCGACCCGCCCACGCCGACGGCGCGCACCGAGGCGTGCTGGCGGGCCTCGCACTACCCGCCGACCCGTTCCGTACGGACGCCCTGGCGCAGCCAGACGCACGCGCTGGTGCGGACGGTGTCCCGGGCCGACGGGACCGAGCCCGGCGACGCCGTCGGCCCCGAGCGGGCGACGGTGCCGTACGGCGGCTTCGAACTGCCGCTGCGCGACGCGCTGCTGGACCGGGCCTTCGAGTGCTGGGTGCACGCCGAGGACATCGCCGGCGCGGTGGACTACCCCTACGGCCCGCCGGCCCCGCGCCATCTGCACGGGATGATCGACCTGGCCGCCCGGATGCTGCCGGGGGTGCTGGCCGAGCGGCGGCGCGCCGGGCTGGCCGCACCGGGCCGCGCCCGGCACCTGGTGACCGCGGGCGCGCCGGGCCGCAGTCTGCGGCTGGAGATCGAGGGCTCGGGCGGCGGCCAGTGGCTGATACCGCTCGACTCGCCCGGCGCGGTGGGCTCCGCGGACCACGAGGTGGCCCATGTGGCACTGGACGGCGTGGAGTTCTGCCATCTGGCGGCCGGCCACATCGCGCCGCGCGAGGCGGCCGCCGGCCAGAACGGCGACCACGACGCGATCAGGGACGTCCTGTACGCGGCGGCATCACTGAGCCGGATGTAGCCGCCCGCCGGGCCGTCCCGACCGGCCCGGCCGGACGGAGACGGCCCCGGTCCCCGACCGGCCCTTGGCCGGGCAGGTCGTCAGGCCGGCCGTGCCGTCACGACCCCGCGCCCCCAGCTGATCGAGCCGCAGGCCGCCAGGCCGCGTCCCGCACCGCCGGGCGACCGCCGTCCGGCGACCGCCGCCGTCCGCCGGGCCTCCGTCTGACGCCGCGGCTCAGGCGAAGACCACCGTGCGGCGGCCGTTCAGCAGGATGCGGTGTTCGGCGTGCCACTTCACCGCGCGGGCCAGGGCCTGGCACTCCACGTCGCGGCCGACGGCGACCAGCTGGTCCGGGTTCACGTCGTGGCCGACCCGCTCGACCTCCTGCTCGATGATCGGGCCCTCGTCGAGGTCGGCGGTCACGTAGTGGGCCGTCGCGCCGATCAGCTTCACGCCCCGCGCGTGCGCCTGGTGGTAGGGCTTGGCGCCCTTGAAGCTCGGCAGGAAGGAGTGGTGGATGTTGATGATCCGGCCGCTGAGCTGCTTGCACAGGTCGTCGGAGAGGACCTGCATGTAGCGGGCGAGGACGACGAGTTCGACCTTCTCCTCGCGCACCAGCTCCAGCAGCCGCGCCTCGGCCTCGGCCTTGGTGTCGCGGGTCACCGGGATGTGGTGGAAGGGGATGTCGTAGGAGGCCACCAGCTCGGCGAAGTCGGTGTGGTTGGAGACCACGGCGGCGATCTCGACGGGCAGCGCCCCGGTCCGCGCGCGGAAGAGCAGGTCGTTCAGGCAGTGCCCGAACTTGCTGACCATCAGCACGATCCGCATCTTGTCCTCGGCCCGGTGGATCTGCCACTCCATGCCGAAGGAGTCGCCGATCGCCGCGAAGCTGGCCCGCAGCTTGTCCACGTTCACCGGCGGCTCGGCGGAGAAGTGGACCCGCATGAAGAACAGTCCCGAGTCCTGGTCCCCGAACTGCTGGCTGTCCACGATGTTGCAGCCGGTCATGAACAGATAGCTGGACACGGCGTGCACGATGCCCTGCTTGTCGGGGCAGGAGAGGGTCAGGACGTACTGGTCGGCCGTGGTCGCGGCGGCTCGGGAAGACTGCTCAGTCATGCGGGACAGGGTCCCACACACCCCGCCCGCCGCGGGAACGCGTACCGCCGACCGGACGCGTCTCACGCCGCGGACCGTACGCGTGCCCGTACCCCGCGCGGGCGCCGCGCCGGGGGCCCTATGCCGCGCCGCGGGTCATGATGCGCAGCACCTCCAGGCTGCGCGGCGGCGCGTCCGGGTCGTCGCCGTCGCTCGCCGCGAGCCGCAGATGCGCGTCGCGCGCCGCCCGCACCGCCTCCGGCCAGGCGTGGTGGTCGAGATAGGCGGCCACCGGGGCGTCCGGCCCGACCTGGTGCATGATCCGCAGCACCCGCAGGACCGCCGTGTCGACGAGCGCCGCCTCCTGCGAGTCGCGGAAGATCGTGCCGACGTACTTCTCGGCGGACCAGTTGTCCAGCCAGGTGTCCTCCACCAGCCGGTACACGGCGTCGGTGACGTCTCCGTACCCCTCGACGCCCGCCAGCCAGACGTCCCGCTGGAACACCGGGTCGGAGAGCATGTGCAGCGCGGAGCGCACATTGCTGCGCCAGCGCCACCACGGCATGTCGTTGAGTGGCATGCCGCCCATGGTGGAGGAGCGACGGCCGCGACGGGAAGAGTTCTCCGAACCTTGCACGGTCACCGATCGTACGTTCTCCCTCCGGACGGCCCGCCCGGCCCCCGCAATTCACCGTCCCGTCACCCATTGTCGACGAAGGATCGCTCCTGGGTTAGGGATGTGCCGGAATCGTGCGGGGACATGACCGGCAGGCGACACGCGCGCAGCTTCCTCCCCACCGCCCCCGCCCGGCCCGCCGGACGGAGAAGGGCCCTTCCGACCGCGGCCGCCCTGGCGGTGTGCGCGTCGCTCGCCGCCGGCTGCGGTGTCGTCCCCGCCGTCACGGGGGGCTCCGGGGACGGCACCGTGACCGTGATGACCTGGGCGCCGGACGGCACCCGGGCGACCAACAAGCCCGGCATGCCCGCCATGGCCCGCGCCTACGCCCGCCGGGTCAACGCCGACGGCGGCATCGCGGGCCACAAACTCAAGGTCCTCACCTGCAACGAGGGCAACGACAGCGTGGCGGCGGCCAAGTGCGCCCGGCTCGCCGTCAAGGAGAACGTGGTCGCCGTCGTCGGCTCCTACAGCCAGTACAGCGACTCCTTCTTCCCGCCGCTGGAGGGCGCGGGCATCCCGTACCTCGGCGGCTACGGCGTGACCACCGCCGAGTTCACCCGGGCGCTGTCCTACCCCGTCAACGGCGGCCAGCCGAGCCTGCTGGTGGGGCTCGGCAGGGCGCTGGCCGCCGACTGCGGCCCGGTCACCTTCGTCCGGCCCGACAGCATCGCCGGCGACGAGCTGCCCGGCCTGCTGAACGCGGGCCTCGAAGCGGGCGGCCACGGTCCCGCCCACGACCAGCCGGCCGCCGAGGACGCCACCGAGTACTCCGGGCAGGCGGACCGGGCGCTGAAGCAGTCGACCGCCGAGAAGGGCCGGCGCGGCTGCGTGGTGCCCTCCCTCGGCGAGCGCACCAACATCTTCATGGACTCCTTCCGCCGCGACCGCGACAGCTACCCGGCGGTGCGCACCGCCGCCGTGCTCGGCAACGTCGACCAGACGGTGATCGACGCGAGCGGCGGGCGCACGGGACCGTACGAGGGGGCGTACATCACCGGCTGGTACCCGGTGGCGGACGATCCGCGGTGGGCGCCGATGAAGAAGGTCGTCAACGAGCAGGCGTTCGGCGACAACCGTGTCGATCCCGCCGACGCCGGGGTGCAGACCACCTGGATCGCCTACACCGTGCTGCGCGCCGTCCTGGAGAAGATCGGCTCCGGCGCGGTGACCGCCGACACCGTGCGCCACACCCTCAACAGCGGGCTGAGGGTGGACACCGGCGGCCTGACCCCGCCGCTGAGCTGGAGCCAGTCCGGCCCCTTCGCCGCCGCGGGCCTGGCCCGCCTCGTCAACGCCGGCGTCACCCTCCAGGTGGTGCGCCAGGGCCGGCTGGTGGCGGCCACGCAGGACGCCGTGGACGTGACGAGGACGCTGCGGAACGCGGACGTGGACTGAGCGGAAGCGGGCCGCGTACGAGTCCAGCCCGGCGCGAGCCGGGCCGAGGACGGGCCGGGCTCCCGGCCGCCGGAGATCTCCGGGACCGGGGGCTCGCTCGTGCCCGGCCGGTGCGCGAGGCGCTGCCCGGCGGGTGCGTGCCCGGCTTTCAGCCGGTCACAGCTGGGTGGGCTGGCGCTGGGTCAGGCCGTACTTCCCGGCGATCGCGTTCCACAGCCCGGCGGCCTTGCCCTTCTGGGCGCTGGCGACGCCGCTCTCCCGGTTGCCCGCCTGCGCGTGGGGGGTGGTGCGGGCCTGGCCCTTCTTGCAGCCGTTCTTGCCGCCCACCTGGTCCGCCCACGCCGCGTAGTGCTGGTCGGCCGAGGCGGACGCCTTCCAGGCGCTGGTGAGAGCGCCGGTCAGCTGCGCGTGGTCCGGCAGCTGGTCGACGGACAGCCCGTTCAGCCGGGTGACCAGCTCGCCGCGCTGCTTGGCGGCGGCGCGCAGGTCGGCGGCGGCCTGGTGGAGGTTGGCGCACTTCTTGACGTCGGCCACCGCCTTGATCACGGAGGCCCGGCTGCTGCCGCTGTCGGCCAGCAGCTTGTCCAGCTCCACCGCCTGCTGGCGGGCCGGGTCGGCGGACGGCGAGGCCGACGGCGCGGTGCTCCCGGGCGCGGTCGCGGAGACGTCGGTGCCGGCGTCGGCCTTCTTGTCGTCGTCGCCGCCCCCGCTGAGCAGCGCGCCCGCGCCGACGCCGAGGACGGCGATGCCGACGCCGACGGCCGCGATCAGCGGCAGCCGCCCGGTGCGCTTGCCGCCCCGGCCGCCGTCGTCGCCCTGGCCGGGCCCGCCGGGCTGCCCGCCGTACGGCGCGCCCGGTCCGGCGTAGCCACCGGGGCCGGGGTGGCCGGCCGGGGCGGGGCGGGCGTCGTGGCGGGGCTCCACCTGGGGCAGCTGCGCGGTGGCCGGGGCCTCGCCGCCGGCGCGGAAGAGGTTGTCGAACTCGGCGGGCGGCTGCCGTCCGGCGTCGCCCGGGCCGCTCGCGCCCGGCCCGGCGCCGAAGGGCGCGCCCGGGCCGCCGCCCGCCGGGCCGCCGGGCACGGGGGCCATGAACTGCGTGGGCTCGGCGTCCGGGTTGCCGCCCGCACCGCCGCCCTGCGGCACCCGGCCGAGGAAGTGCGTCGCGGGATCGCCGCCGGGCGTCTCGGGCGGCATCGCGCCCGCGCCCACCGGCGGTATGTACTGCGTCGCGCCCTCGTCCGCGGGGGTCGCGTACGGCGCCGGGCCGTCGGTGACCGGCGGTATGTACTGGGTGGCGCCCTCGTCCGCGCCCGCGGCCCCGTACGGCGCGGCCGGCGGCAGCGGCGCGGTGTGCGTGCCGTGCGCCCGCGGCTGGTGCTGCTGGTACGGCGGCTGCGCGCCCCCGTGGGCACCGTGGCCGGGCGCCGGGGCGCCCTCCGGGGGCAGCGGGCCCGCGCCCGGGTGCCCGGCGGCGGGTCCCTGCGCGCCCCACTGGCCCTGCGCCGTCTGGCCCGGCTGCTGCTGGTACTGCTGCGGGGAGCCCCAGCCCGGCGCGGGCGCCTGGGCCTGCCAGCCCTGTCCGGGCCCGGACTGCGGGGGCTGCGGGCTCTGCTGCTGTCCCGGACCCCACGGCTGGCCCCAGGCCTGGCCGCCGGCCGGAGCCGTGCCGGGTCCCTGCCCGCCCTGCTGCGCGGGCGGCATACCGCCCGGACCACCGTGGCCACCACGGCCGCCGTAGCCACCGTGGCCGCCCGCTCCGCCGCCCGTCATGCCCGGCAGCAGGGGCTGCCCACCGTCGGAGGGCAGCACGATGCCTTCGCGCGCGGGCTGCGCCGAGGGCTCCTCGCCCTGTCCACTCTGCGTCACCGGGACTCCTACGAATGGGGGACTTGCGGAATCGTCGGCTCACGCTACCGGGTCCCCCGAGCCCGGTGCCACGCAGCACGGGACTCCGCCCCTTCCCCCACGGCCGCAGTGACGAAACCCGCGCCCGATGCGCTGTACATGGTCCACGCGCACGCGGTCACGCCGCCGCCTGCACCTCCAGCCGCGCCCCGAACTCCCGTACCACCGCCTCGTCCCGGAACGGATCGAGCCGCTGCTGGAAGTCCTCCAGATACTCCGCGCCCCGGTTGGAGCGCAGCGTCTCCAGCAGCTCCACGGCCTTCATGCCGGTGCTGCACGCCTGCTCGATCTCCCGCTGCTGCACCTGCGCCGTGGCGAGCAGCACGTAGCCGATCGCCCGGCGCCTGGCCCGCGCGGCCGGGTGCCCGGCCAGCGCCCGCTCCGCCTGCCGGGCCGCCGCCTCCGGCTGCCCCAGGTCGCGGTAGCAGTGCGCCAGCTCGTCGGCGAGGTACGCCTCGTCGAAGTGCGCGATCCACGCCGGATCGTCCCCGGTGTCCGACTCGGCCGCCTCCAGCGCGCTGATCGCCCGTCCCGCCGACAGCTGCGCCGAGCGCACATCGCCCATCAGGGCGTGCCCGCGCGCCTCGGCCGCGTGGAACATCGACTCCGCGCGCGGCGTCACCCGGCCCCGCGCCCCCTCCTGCGCCGCCCGCGCCAGCTGCGCGATCTCCCGCGGATTGCCGAGCTGGGCCGCGAGATGGCTCATGGACGCCGCCAGCACATAGCCGCCGTAGCCGCGGTCGCCGGCCGCCTGCGCGAGCCGCAGCGCCTGGATGTAGTAGCGCTGCGCCAGCCCCGGCTGGCCGGTGTCCACGGCCATGTAGCCGGCCAGTTCCGTCAGCCGCGCCACCGCGCCGAACAGATCGCGGCCCACCGCCTCCCGGTACGACCCCGCCAGCAGCCCGGACACCACGCTGTTGAGGTAGTGCACGACCACCGGTCGCACATGCCCGCTGCCGTACGTGTGGTCCAGGTCCACCAGCGCCTGCGTCATGGCCCGTACGGCCGCGACGTCCGACTGCCCCACCCTCGGGCCGGCCGCCCGCGCCACCTGGCCGTCCGGCGCGGAGATCAGCCAGTCCCGGCTCGGCTCGACCAGCGCGGAGGCGGCGACGGAGGAGCCGGACAGGAAGTCCCGCCGTCCCACGTCGCTGCGCCACAGCTCGCACACCTGCTCGATGGCCCCCAGCACCGTCGGCGAGAACTGGAGACCCACCCCGGAGGCGAGGTTCTTGCCGTTGGCCATGCCGATCTCGTCGATCGTGACCGTACGGCCGAGCTTGCGGCCCAGCGCCTCGGCGATAATCGCCGGCGCCCGGCCCCGCGGTTGCTGTCCCCGCAGCCAGCGCGCCACGGACGTCTTGTCGTACCGCAGATCCAGGCCGTGCTCGGCGCCGCACATGTTGACCCGGCGGGCCAGCCCGGCGTTCGAGCAGCCCGCTTCCTGAATGAGCGCCTGCAGCCGTTCGTTCGGCTGCCGCGCTACGAGAGGCCTTGCGGCCATGGCATAACCCCCTGCTTCCTGGCGGCTCGCGTGTGGCTGCGGTGCCCTGCCCACGCACCGAAGTTGACGTGACTTGCGCGGCCGGCCCCCGACGCATCCCGGCGAGGAGACCGGCCGTGAAGATCAATGCCCACGGACATACCGAAAATGCGGGACATGCGAAGATTGCCGGAGTAAAGGTGCATGCCGCCCCCACACTCAACTACCCCGCGCCCGCCGCGGATCCTCCCGCGCGCCCCCGCCCGTGCACCCATGCGCCCCGGCCGTGGAATCGGTGCACCTCCCCCGCGCGCGACCCCGCCGCACACCCCGTAACTCCAGGTGGGCACGGGAGTTGAGTGGAACGTGGAAGAGACGATCCCGGACACCCAAGTCGCGCCCCTCACCGGCCAGATCCCCCTCCAGCGCTGCGACTCGCTGCTGGAGACCGCCGTTCGCTATGCCGAAGAACGCCACTGGGACGTACTTCCCGGCACCTGGCTGGAGGACGCCGACGGGGTGCGGCGCTGCTCCTGCGGCGACCCGGCGTGCGCCGCACCCGGCGCACACCCGGCGCGCGAGGACTGGGCGAGCCAGGCCACCGGCAGCGCGACCGTCGCCCGCCGGCTGTGGCAGAAGCGGCCCACCGCGTCGATCCTGCTGCCCACCGGCCGCACGTTCGACGCGATGTGCGTCCCCGAGACCGCCGGGTTCCTCGCGCTGGCCCGGATGGAACGCATGGGCCTCGCCCTCGGCCCGGTCACCCTCACCCCGGAGCGGCGCATGCAGTTCTTCGTGCTGCCCGGCGCCTGCGCCAAACTCCCCGACCTGGTGCGGCGGCTCGGCTGGTCCCCGTCCTCCCTCGACCTGGTCGCGCTCGGCGAGGGCGCCTACGTCGCCGCCCCGCCCACCCGCTACGGCACGCGCGGCGCCGTCCAGTGGGTCTGCCGGCCGACCCGCGCCAACCGCTGGCTGCCCGACGCCGAGGAACTGATCTCCGCCCTCGTCTACGCCTGCGGACGCGACCGCTAGCGCCGGCCCGAGGGGACGCGTCGTCGCCCGGGACCGGCCGCGCGCCGATCAGCTCCGGGCCGGTCCGACGACGCGCGTCCACACCCGAAGGCCGGACGCGCGCCGGTGAACGCCACGCCGCTCCCCCGTAGGGTGCACCCTGACGGAGGGAGCAGCAGTGGTGAGTACCAGCGCCGTACGGATTCAGGGACTGTGGAAGCGGTTCGGGCAGCAGATCGCCGTCGCCGGGATCGATCTGGAGCTGCCCGCCGGGAAGTTCATCGGCCTGGTCGGCCCCAACGGCGCCGGCAAGACCACCACCCTGTCCATGGTGACCGGCCTGCTCCGCCCCGACCAGGGCACCGTCGAGATCGCCGGGCACGACGTGTGGCGCGACCCGGTCGCCGTGAAGGCGCGCATCGGCGTCCTGCCCGAGGGCCTGCGCCTGTTCGAACGGCTCACCGGGCGCGAACTCCTCGCCTACTCCGGCCGGTTGCGGGGACTGCCCGGCGACGAGGTGGACCGGCGCGCCGCCCAGCTGCTCGACGTGCTCGACCTGGCCGGCGCCCAGCACAAGCTGGTCGTCGACTACTCCACCGGCATGCGCAAGAAGACCGGTCTCGCCGCCGCCCTCCTGCACAACCCCGAAGTCCTCTTCCTGGACGAGCCGTTCGAGGGTGTCGACCCGGTCTCCGCGCAGACCATCCGCGGCGTCCTGGAGCGCTACACGGCCTCCGGCGCCACCGTCGTGTTCTCCTCGCACGTGATGGAACTGGTCGAGTCGCTGTGCGACTGGGTCGCCGTGCTGGCCGCCGGCCGCATCCGCGCCCACGGGCCGCTCGCCGAGGTGCGCGGCGACGCCGCCACCCTCCAGGAGGCCTTCCTCGAACTCGTCGGCGCGCAGGGCCGCGCCGCCGGGTCCGACCTCGACTGGCTCGGCGGCGGCGCCCGATGACCGCCACCGCCCCGGCCGGCCCGCAGACCCCGCCGGCCGCCCCCGTCCCGTCGATCACCCCCGTCGTCGTACGGCTGAAGCTGTCGCTGCTGCGCAACGGGCTGCGGCAGTCCGCCGGGCGGCGCGCCGCCTACGTCACCTCCGCCGTCCTCGCCCTGCTGTTCGCCCTCTCCCAGCTGCTCGGCCTGATCGTGCTGCGCGGCCACGCGCACATCGCCTCCGTCGCCGTGCCCGGCGGGGCGCTGCTCGCGCTGGGATGGGCGGTGATGCCGCTGTTCTTCCCGAGCGGCGACGAGACCCTCGACCCGACCCGCCTGGTGATGCTGCCGCTGCGCCCGCGGCCCCTGGTCCGGGCGCTGCTGGCCGCCTCCCTGGTCGGCGTCGGGCCGCTGTTCACGGTGCTGCTGCTGGCCGGCTGTGTGATCGCGGTGGCGCACGGGGCGGTGGCCTGGACCGTCGCGGTCGTCGCCGTCCCGCTCGCGCTGCTGGTGTGCGTGGCCCTCGCCCGGGCCGTGGCCGCCGCGAACATCCAGCTGCTGACCAGCCGCCGGGGTCGCGACCTCGCCGTGCTCAGCGGCCTGGTCGTCGCCGTGGGCGCCCAGCTCGTCAACTTCGGCATGCAGCGGCTCGGCACGGCCGGCCTGGCCCAGCTCGACCCGGCCGCGGCCGTCCTGCGCTGGGTGCCGCCCGCGACGGCCGTCGGAGCGGTGGACTCCGCGAGCCGCGGCGACCACGCGGTGGCCGCGGCCCAGCTCGCCCTGACCGCCGCCGCCCTCGCCGCCCTGCTCGGGGTGTGGGCGCGCAGCCTCACCCGGCTGATGACCTCCCCCGACGCCTCCACCGTCCAGAGCCCCGACACCGCGGCCCGCAACCGCTCCGGCGGCGGTCTCGCCCGGCTGCTGCCGCCCGGCCGTACCGGCACCGTCATGGAGCGCAGCCTGCGCTACGTCTGGCGCGACCCCAAGACCAAGGCCGCCTGGGTGACCTCGCTGGCCATCGGCCTGATCGTGCCCGTCTTCAACGCCCTCCAGGGCACCGGATCGCCGTACTTCGCCTGCTTCGCCGCCGGGATGCTCGGCATCCAGATGTACAACCAGTTCGGCCAGGACACCTCCGCCTTCTGGATGGTCGCCCTCACCATCTCCACCCCGCGCGACGCCTACGTCGAACTGCGCGGGCGCGCGCTGGCCCTCCTCACGGTGACCCTGCCGTACGCCACCCTCGTCACCGTGCTGACCACCGCGCTGCTCGGCGACTGGCAGCGGCTGCCCCAGGTGCTCGGCCTGTCCTTCGGGCTGCTCGGCGCGATGCTGGCGACCGGGGCGTGGATGTCGGCCCGCTTCCCCTACTCCATCCCGCAGGAGGGCTACAAGAACGTCGCCCCCGGCCAGGCCGGCCTCGCCTGGATCGCCGTCTTCGGCGGCATGCTCTCGGCGGCCCTGCTGTGCTCCCCCGTCATCGCCCTCACCATCTGGTCGCACGTCAGCGCGAGCGGCGAGGACTGGAGCTGGCTGCTGCTGCCGGTCGGCGCGCTCTACGGCGCCGGGCTGACCGTCCTCGGCCTGCGACTGGCCGCCCCGCGCACGGCGGCCCGGCTGCCGGAGATCCTCACGGCGGTCAGCAAGGGCTGAGGCGGTACGCGCCCTCGGCACCGGGGCTGCGGGCCGGGGGCGTACAGGTTGTGCGGGGCGCGGGGTCGCGCGGGTCACGGGGAGAGGACCGACTCCAGGAACGGGGCGATGGCCGTGCGCCACGCCTCCGGCTGGTCGCAGTGCACGAGGTGACCGGCGTCCACCACCTCCGCGTACTGACCGCGCGGCAGGACCCGCACCATCTCCTGCGCCTCGGCCCGGCCCAGCTCGCCGTCGAGGCCGCGCACGACGAGGGCCGGGCAGCGCACCTGGGTCAGCTCCTCCCAGTGCGCGTCGTACACCCACGTCTCCCGGGAGGCGAGCATGTCCGCGGGCTCGAAGACGGGACGCCAGCCGTCCGGGCACTCGTGCATGACCTCGGCGTAGAACTCGCCGCGGGCCGGGTTCGGGCGGTCCACCCAGGGATCGTCCTCCCCGAACCACCTGCGGACGTCGGCGAGCGTGGCGAACGGCACCGGCCACGTCCTGAACCACTCCTCCCACTCCCGCTGGGAGGCCGCGCCGAGCGCGGAGGCCCGCATGTCGCAGATGACCAGCCCGCGCACCAGGTCGGGGCGCCGGGCGGCGAGCTGCCAGCCGGTCAGGGCGCCCATCCCGTGGCCGATGACCAGGACCGGCCCGAGACCGAGCTGCTCGACGGCGGCCTCGGCGTCCTCGACGTAGGCCTCGCGGGTGAGGGCGGACGACGAAGGCTTGTCGCTCTGGCCGTGGCCCCGCTGGTCGAGCGCGACGGCCCGGTACCGCCCGGACAGCCACCGAGCGGTGCCCGCCCAGTGCGAGGCGCGGCCCATGAGGCCGTGGAGCAACAGCACGCCGGTGGCGCGCGGGAAGGCGGTACGGCCGTCGGCCGGACCGGGACGCTCGGCCGGGGCGGGGTGCTCGGACGGCCCGGAGGACTCGCGCGCCCCGGGGTGCTCGGACACGGCGGAGTGCCCGGGCCGGGCGGCCCGCTCGGCCTCTTCGGCGCGTCCGGAGTGCTCCGGGACGGCGGAGAGCCGCTGCCGCCCCGTCGCCTGTGCCGACCGCATGGACGACGCGGACTGCGCCGGTTCCACCGGCCCTGCCCGCTCCACCCGCCCCCGCTCCACCGGCTCCTGGGCCGGGACGAAGGGTTTGTCCGCCTCCTCGCCCTCCCCCACGGCCCCGTGGCCGTCCTTGGGGGGTTCGGCGAACTCCCAGGCGGCGAGCCGTACGCCACCCGCCCCGGTCACGTCGATACGCCGCGCCATCGGTCCTGGCACCCCCCTGGTTCCGCTCCGGCCGCCGCTCGTCCGTCCCCGGACGGTCCGGCGGTCGGCCCTGTGAACCAACGTTCCGCTTGTCTCTCTGCCGTCGTGCGCCCTGCTCCGGACCGGACCGCGCGGGGCGGCCGGTCACCTCACCCGCAGGCTATCGAAAACCTTTTCGAAAGCACCCTTTTCCCAGCGAACACCCCACGTTCGAGTGACCCCGCCCCAGGAATGATCGCCGCCGTCGAGGGGAGATCTTCAACGGGAGGCGGACCACTCGGGGAAAAGGGGTCCGCGGGGAACGACCCTGAGAGCTCGGGGCTCCGGGTCGCACCAGGGGAGGACAGGCCCCGGCGCCGTACGGCGCCGGGGCCCTCCACACGTCTGCGGCACATCCTCCCCCACCCCTTCGGGTCATATGCCTCTCGCAACAGCCTCGCACGCGAGGCGCCGCGCCCGCTGCCCTTCGGCGCACTCGGCCCGCACCTCATCGCAGGCCCGGAACCGGGCGGAGAGACACCGGCCGGGGCCGGCTCCGCTCAGCGCTTGGCGACGAAGACGTGCGAGGCGGTCTCCGACTCCAGCTCGGCCGCCTCGCCGCCGCTGCCGACCAGCACCCCGCCGGGCGACTCCGTCACGCTGACCACCGAACCGGGCTGCACCCCCGCCCGCCGGAGCGTGTACATCAGCTGCGCGTCCGTCTGGATCGGCTCCCCGATCCGGCGCACGACGACCGTCTTGCCGTCGGAGCCCGGGTCGAGATCGGCCAGCGACACCATGCCCTCGTCCAGGAACGGGTTGGCGCCGTCGGCCTCGCCCAGCTCCTCCAGCCCCGGGATCGGGTTGCCGTACGGCGACTCGGTCGGGTGGCGCAGCAGCTCCAGCACCCGGCGCTCGACCGCCTCGCTCATCACGTGCTCCCAGCGACACGCCTCGGCGTGCACCTGCTCCCACTCCAGACCGATCACGTCGACCAGCAGACACTCGGCGAGCCGGTGCTTGCGCATGACGCGCGTGGCCAGCCGGCGGCCCTCGTCGGTCAGCTCCAGATGGCGGTCCGGCGCCACGGAGACCAGACCGTCGCGCTCCATCCGCGCCACCGTCTGGCTCACCGTCGGCCCGCTCTGGTCCAGCCGTTCGGCGATCCGGGCGCGCATGGGGACGACGCCTTCCTCCTCCAGTTCGAGGATGGTGCGGAGGTACATCTCCGTGGTGTCGATCAGTCCGGACATACGTGCCCCTCGATTACCTCTGCCGGCGGCTGGACGCCTCACCGGAGCGTGCGCTGGCCCTGGAGTCAATTCTGACGCATACCACCGACAACCGGAGCGCTCCGCCGAAAGAGGGGGCCGGAACAGGACGGAGCACGCAGAAGCAGACGACCCGCGAGCTGGGTCCCCCCGCCTGACGGCGGAGAAGCCGGCCGGACGTACCGGCAGCTCGCGGGTCGGGTGACTGCTTGGGACTGGGCCGGCCGCACGCGTCTGTCGCGCACTGGTCCGGCACCGCACAGGATGTGGTGACGGGCCGCTAGCCCGCAGCCACCTCACGCGTCCGGTTCTCATACATCTGCCGAACCACCTCCCTTCTCGTGTGCTCCACACCCTAAGAACCGTCCGGGCCGGGATCAACCGCTTTTTTTCCGGGACGCCCGCACGGCCGCGCCGCTACCGTTCCGCGCATGACGCAGCGATGGGTGGTGCTCAGCGGGTCGGTGTTCGAGGAGCGGATCGGGTACGCGCGCGCCGTGGTGGACGGGGAGTGGGTGCACGTGTCCGGGACGACCGGGTACGACTACGCGGCCATGACGATCTCCGAGGACGTGGTGGAGCAGGCCGAGCAGTGCCTGCGGAACATCGAAGCCGCGCTCGGGGAGGCCGGGTGCGGGTTCGAGGACGTGGTGCGGGTGCGGTACCTGCTGCCCGAGCGGGCGGACTTCGAGCCGTGCTGGCCGGTGCTGCGGCGGGTGTTCGGGCAGGTGCGGCCGGCGGCGACGATGATGGTGTGCGGGCTGGCGGACCCGGCGATGAAGATCGAGATCGAGGTGGACGCGCGCAGGCCGGGGGCGTGATCGCTTCCGCTGCTCCTCCCCGGCCCGCGGCTCGGGTCAGGGACGGGGCTCGGTCAGGGACGGGGCTCGTCGGCCAGGGTGGCCAGGTCCAGGGTGGTGGCGATGCGGGCGGCGACGTCCTCGGCGTAGGTCGTGTCGGGGCGTTCGAAGGGGGCGCGGCCCGAGGTGCGCAGGAAGGTGACGACGCCCAGGGTGCGGCCGCGGCTGCGCAGGACCGCGCACAGGGCGTGGACCGTGTCGGCCGGCCACTGGCGGGCCAGGGCCCAGTCGCGGGCCTGGTCGGGCGGTGCGGTGCCGACGGTGGCGCGGACGGAGCCGTTGCGTTCGGCGCACTGGAGGGCGGGGTGGCCGGGGCCGTAGCGGACGGGCAGGGCGGTGCGGCCGGTGCGCAGGCTGGGGCCGGGGCCGCCGGCCGGGGTGGCGGCGACGCGGACGAGGCGGGCCGGCGCGGCGGGGGCGTCGTCGGCGGGCGGGGTGGCGGGGGTGCTGCCGGCGGGGGCCGTGGTGTCGTCGGCGACGCGGTCGATGACGGCATGGTCGGCGAAGCCGGCGAGGGCGAAGTCGAGGTGGACGGTGGCGGCGTCGAGCGGGTCCTCGCACTCGGCGGCGGCGCGGGCGGCGCGGTGCAGCTGGTTGGTGCGGAACCGCAGCAGGGAGGCCTCCTGTTCGCCCTGCTTGGTACCGGTGACGTCGACGAACAGCCAGGCGACGCCGAGCGGCACGGGCTCCTCGGCCAGCGGTGAGGCGAGGCGGACGAAGCCGCTGCGCCAGCAGCGCCGCCGTTCGCCCTCCGGGGTGCGCACGCCGACCCAGATCTCGGCGGGCGCGGGCGGCGCGCCTTCGGCGAGGACGTGGGTGAGGGCGCATTCGAGTTCCTCGACGCCCTGGGAGAGCAGTTCGCCGAGCGGGCGGCCGAGGGCGGCGGCACGGCCGGTGCCGAGGGCGCGGGCGGCGTGGGCGTTGACGACGGCGGGGCGCAGGTCGGCGTCGACCAGGACGACGCCCCAGGAGGCGTCCTCGAAGAGGGCTTCGCTGAGCGCGATGGAGCGTTCGAGGTCGATCTGCGCGTGCACCTCGCTGAAGGCGCAGTACAGGCCCGCGGGGGTGCCGTCGGGGCCGCGGACGGCGGCGGACTGGGTGCGTACGAGGACGCGGCCGCCGTCCTTGGTGAGCAGGGCGAACTCGTGGACCTGGCGGCCGGGGGCGTGCATGGCGGCGAGCAGGCGGCGTTCGACGTCCTCGGCGTCGGCGCTGCGGACGGCCCAGCCGGCGAAGCCGCGCCGCCCGACGGCCTCGGCGGCGCTCCAGCCGAGGATGCGTTCGGCCTCGCGGTTCCAGTGGGTGACGACGCCGTCGGCGTCGAAGGCGCACAGGGCGGCGTCCATGCCGTCGAGGAGGGCGGCGAGCAGGTCGGAGCCGTCGGGGCCGGCGGGCGCGTCGCCGCACCCGGTTCGGCTCCGGTCCGGCTCGGGCTCTTCCGGCCCGAGTTCGTCGGTGGTCCCACTACGCCGGGAAGCACTCACCTGGACCCCCTGCAAGGCTGCGTCGGCGCGTTGTGCCGCGTCGGTTCACTCACTGGCCATCATTCAACTTGAACGTGACACAGCGCACACCGGATTCCCGCAAGTTGGGGGCACTTCTCGGCCGGTCCTTGGCCGCACGGCCCGGGCGGGGGCGGCGGGACGGGGTCAGCGGCGATAGAAGATCCGGTCGGCGTACTGGTCGAAGACGCGGGCGTTCCAGTCGTGGCCGCCGTCGACGTTGCCGGAGCGCAGCAGCGGGGGTTCGATGCCGCGGTCGGCGAGGGCGCCGGCGGCGGTGGCCACCACGGCCTGCATGAGGGCGGAGGTGACGACGGTGGAGGCGGGCGCGAAGGGCGCGGGGACGGTGTCGAGGGTGAGTTCGGCGTCGCCGACCGCGATCTTGGAGTCGAGGACGATGTCGCAGTGGTCCTTCAGGTACGTCCCGGAGACGTGCCGTGAGGTGGTCTGGGTGGCGTAGGCGACGGAGGTGACGCCGATGACCCTGATGCCGAGGGCTCGGGCGTTGAGGGCCATCTCGACGGGCAGGGCGTTGCGGCCGGACAGGGAGACGATCACGAGGGCGTCGCCGGACCGGATCGGGGAGCTGTCGAGGACGGCGGCGGCGAGTCCGTCGACGCGTTCCAGGGCGGAGCCGAGGGTGGCGGGCATGACGTCGACGCCGACGGCGCCGGGGACGGCGAGCAGGTTCATCAGGGCGAGGCCGCCGGCGCGGTAGACGACGTCCTGGGCGGCGAGGGAGGAGTGGCCGGCGCCGAAGGCGAAGAGGCGGCCGCCGTCGGCGACGGTGTCGGCGAGGAGGGTGCCGGCGGCCGTGATGGCGTCGGCCTCCTCGTCGCGGACCCGCTGGAGCAGGCCGATGGCCGCGTCGAAGAACTGGCCGGCGGGCGTACGGTCGCTCATGCGGGTTCCGTCCCTTCGGGGGGTGTCTGCACGTCGCGATCACGGTGAGGTCTGGACCACAGCCCTGTCAATACGGCCCACCCGCCGCCCCGGCGGAAGTCCCCTCAGGGGCTGAGCCGTTCCACCCGCCAGCCGCCGTCGGGTTCGGCGACGTAGCGCAGGCGGTCGTGGAGGCGGTTCTCGCGGCCCTGCCAGAACTCGACCGAGCGCGGCGCGACCCGGAAGCCGCCCCAGTGCGGCGGTACGGGGACCTGTTCGCCCTCGGGGTAGCGGCCGGCGAGTTCGGCGTAGGCGGCGTCGAGGGCGCCGCGGGTGGCGACCACCGTGGACTGGGCGCTGGCCCACGCGCCGAGCTGGGAGCCGTGCGGGCGGGTGCGGAAGTAGGCGGCGGTCTCGTCGCGGCCGGTGCGGCGGGCGAGGCCCTGGACGATGACCTGGCGGGCCATCGGGTGCCAGGGGAAGAGCAGCGAGACGTACGGGTTCTCGGCGAGGTCGCGGGCCTTGCGGGAGTCGTAGTTGGTGTAGAAGACGAAGCCCCGTTCGTCGAAGCCCTTGAGCAGGACCGTGCGGGAGCTGGGGCGGCCCTGGGCGTCCGCCGTGGAGACGATCATGGCGTTGGGCTCGAAGAGGTGGCCCTCGGCGGCGGCCTGCTGGAACCAGTGGGCGAACTGCGCCACGGGCGTGTCGGCCAGGTCGGCCTCGGTGAGGCCCTCGTGCCGGTAGTGCTTGCGCATGGCGGCGAGGTCGAGGGACGCGGATTCTCCGGCTGCTCGGTCGGTCACGCGGTCATCTTGCCGTATGGGAGGCCCGAGGCCCCCGGGTGTCCTTCGTCACTGCGTGGCACCGAGTGCCGCGTACTCTCCCCAACGGTGGCACTCGGGGATATCGTGCTGCTGCCGCACCGGTTGGGTGAGCCCCGACCGCACGGGGCACACAAGGGATGACCGCCCCGGACCGCGAGCCGCAGGACACGGCCGCGGAGCCGTACCGGCGGGCGCGCACGCAGATCCGCTTCCGTACCTCCGACGGCCTGGCCGTCGCCCCCACCGCACCATCTGCCGCACAGACCACGAGGAGCCGCCTGATGTCCGACTTCGTACCCGGGCTAGAGGGAGTCGTCGCGTTCGAGACGGAGATCGCCGAACCGGACAAGGAGGGCGGCGCCCTCCGTTACCGGGGCGTCGACATCGAGGAGCTGGTGGGCCACGTCTCCTTCGGCCATGTGTGGGGGCTGCTCGTCGACGGCGCCTTCAACCCCGGGCTGCCGCCGGCCGAGCCGTTCCCGATCCCGGTGCATTCGGGTGACATCCGGGTGGACGTGCAGTCGGCGCTGGCCATGCTGGCCCCCGTGTGGGGGCTGAAGCCGCTGCTGGACATCGACGCCGAGCAGGCCCGCGACGACCTGGCGCGGGCGGCCGTGATGGCGCTGTCGTACGTGGCGCAGTCGGCGCGCGGGCAGGGGCTGCCGATGGTGCCGCAGCGCGAGATCGACAAGGCGAACTCCATCACCGAGCGGTTCATGATCCGCTGGCGCGGCGAGCCCGACCCCAAGCACGTGGCGGCCGTGGACGCCTACTGGTCCTCCGCCGCCGAGCACGGCATGAACGCCTCCACCTTCACCGCCCGCGTCATCGCCTCCACCGGTGCGGACGTGGCCGCCGCCCTGTCGGGCGCGGTGGGCGCGATGTCCGGCCCGCTGCACGGCGGCGCGCCCTCCCGGGTGCTCGGCATGATCGAGGAGATCGAGCGGACCGGCGACGCGGTGGGTTATGTGAAGCGGACCCTGGACCGCGGCGAGCGGCTGATGGGCTTCGGCCACCGGGTGTACCGGGCGGAGGACCCGCGCGCGCGGGTGCTGCGGCGGACCGCGAAGGAGCTGGGCGCGCCGCGGTTCGAGGTGGCCGAGGCGCTGGAGAAGGCGGCGCTGGAGGAGCTGCACAACCGCCGCCCGGACCGGGTGCTGGCCACGAACGTGGAGTTCTGGGCGGCGATCATGCTGGACTTCGCCCAGGTGCCGGCGCACATGTTCACGTCGATGTTCACCTGCGCCCGTACCGCGGGCTGGTCGGCGCACATCCTGGAGCAGAAGCGCACCGGCCGCCTGGTGCGGCCCTCGGCCCGCTACATCGGCCCGGGTCCGCGCAGCCCGCGCGAGGTGGCGGGCTACGAGGACATCGCGCACTGACCGTACGCACCGGCGCGCGTGCCTGACAGGTCCGCGGGTGTCACGCGGGGCTGAGCAGCTCCGCGTGGTGCCGGCGGGCGACCAGGGGGTGGGCGCGCAGCTTGCCCTTCAGTTCGTTGTAGCCGTACTCGGCGAACAGCGGGTTGTCCGGGTCGTCGGTGACGCCGGGCGCGGCGGCGGCGTGCGGGAAGGGCAGCGGGGCCACCCGGGCGTCCAGGCGCGGGTTGTAGAAGAAGGGCACGGAGAACCGCTCGGTGGCGCCGGGCGGGGAGACCACGCGGTGGTTGGTGGCCAGCAGGTAGCCGTTGGTGGCCACCTCCAGCAGTTCGCCGAGGTTGACGACGAACGCGCCCGGGATCGGCGGCACGTCGTGGAAGAGGCCGTCCTCGCGCTGCACCTGGAGGCCGCCGATCCCGTCCTGGAGCAGCAGGGTGAGGAAGCCGTAGTCCTTGTGCGCGCCGACGCCCTGGCCGGTGCCGTCGTCGGCGCTGCCGGGGTAGCGGACGAGTTTGAGCTGCGGGTGGGCGTGCGCGCCGAAGACCGGGTCGTAGAAGTCGGCGGGGGCGCCGATGGCGGTGAGCAGTTCGTGCAGCAGCCTGCGGGCGACGGCGCTGAGCCGGTCGATCCAGTGCAGGGCGGCGGTGCGCAGTCCGGGCAGGGCGGCCGGCCACTGGTTGGGGCCCTGGAGCCACCAGTAGGCGGGCTCGCCGGGGGCGGGGACGCGGGCGGGCCGTTCGGCGCCTATGTCGAGCTGGTCGCGCCAGTCGCGGGCACCGCCGGTGCGTTCGTCGCCGGTGCGGGTGTAGCCGCGGAAGTGCGGGGAGTGCACGTTGTCCAGGGCGAGGCGGTCGGCCTCGGGCAGCCGGAAGAAGGCGTGCATGGCGGTGAGCAGGGCGTCGGTCTCGGCCTGGGTGACGCCGTGCCCGACGAGCTGGAAGAAGCCCACGTCGTGGGCGGCGCTGTGCAGTTGGGCGTGCAGCAGGCCCCGCGCCCGGGGGCCGCGGTCGGCCGCGCCGAGGTCGATGACGGGCAGCTGCTGGTACGACGGGTTCGTCGCCGTGTGGGTCATGAGGAGTCCGCGGGGTGTACGGGGGTCCGGGCCGCCGTCGTCGTGGGTGGGCGGGCGGCCGCGGAGACCGGGGTGGGAGAGACCGGGTGGGCCGGGTGTGCCGGTGGGGGCGCGCGGCTCGGGCGCCGCGGCGGCGAGGGACGGCAGAAGGTCCCTGGGGTGGGGTCAGGCGGAGCGCCGACAGCCCATGCTCGTGACGCGCCCGTAGTCCACGTGGCGGCGTCGGACGAGCATCGCAGGCATGCGCACAGGTTACTGCGGCCCGGCCGCTACCGGTGCGGCCCGGTTCACGTTTTCTCGCACGCTCTTACGCGGCGTCCCGGTGCTCAGCCGAGGGCCTTGTCGAGGAGCGCGGCCCATTGGGCGACGACGCCTTCGCGGCGGGCGCTGTCGTCGGTGAGGAGGTTGGCCAGACCCAGGCCGCGGGCCATGTCGAGGAAGCCCTGGACGGTCTCGCGGACGCCGGGACGGGACTCGTCGGCGCCGAGCAGCTCCACGGCTATGCGGTGGGACTCGCGGCCGACACGGGCCTCCAGCTCGGTGACGCGGGGGCGCAGCTGGTCCTCGTCACAGGCGGCCACCCACAGGTGCAGGGCGGCGCGGAAGAGGGGGCCGGTGTAGAGGCCGACGAGGGCGGCGACGACGGCCCGGCGGTCGCCGGCCGGGCCCTTGCCGCCCTGCGGGAACAGGGCGGTGAGGGCGGTGGAGCGTTCCTCGGCGACGTACTCGACGGCTGCGGTGAACAGGTCCTCGCGGGTGGGGAAGTGATGCTGCGCGGCGCCTCGGGAGACGCCGGCGCGCTCGGCGACGACGGACACCGTGGAGCCCGCCCAGCCGTGCTCGGCGAGGCAGGCCACGGCGGCCTCCAGCAGCCGCTGCCGGGTGGCGCGGCTGCGGTCCTGCTTGGGGCGGCGGTCGGCTGCGGTCACAGCACCCATGCGGCATCCCGTCGTTCGAGGAAGGCCGTCATCCCCTCCCTGGCCTGGTCGGAGCTGAACAGCCGCGCCGAGAGCGCGGTCAGGTCGGCCGCCTCCCGGTCGATGGTCTCCAGCACCTTAGCCGTGAGCAGCCGTTTCGTCTCGGCCAGGCCCTGCGGCGAGGCCTTGCGCAGTCCGTCCAGGACGGGGGCGAGGACGGCGTCCACGTCGTCGCCGGCGGCGGTGAGCAGACCGACGCGTACGGCCTCGGCGGCGTCGAAGCGCTCGCCGGTGAGGTGGTGGCGGGCGACGGCGCGCGGGTCGGCGCGGGGCAGCACGGTCATCGAGATCACGGCGGGCGCCACCCCGATGCGCGCCTCGGTGAAGGCGAAGGTGGCCGTGGTGGCCGCGACGGTGATGTCGCAGGCGGCCAACAGCCCCAGGCCGCCGGCGCGGACGTGCCCGGTGACGCGGGCGACGACGGGCTTGGGCAGGGCCACGATCTGCCGCAGCAGCGCGACCAGCGCCTCCGGGTCGGGAGGATCGCGCAGGTCGGCCCCGGCGCAGAAGGTGGTGCCGCTGTGGGTGAGCACGACGGCCCGTACGTCGCCGTC
Organism: Streptomyces sp. NPDC093260; assembly: GCF_040683715.1. NCBI lineage: Bacteria > Bacillati > Actinomycetota > Actinomycetes > Kitasatosporales > Streptomycetaceae > Streptomyces > Streptomyces sp. NPDC093260. The sequence continues at coordinate 191,382 of NZ_JBFBEK010000003.1, read as the reverse complement.
CTCGCCGCACTCGGCGAGCGCGGCGGCGAGGGCGCCGACCAGGGCGGCGGACAGCGCGTTGCGGGTGGCGGCCGAGTCCAGGCTGAGGGTCTCGATGCCGCGGACGCGGTCGCGGCCGACGAGGGCGGTCATGGGCGCTCCCTGAGCCGGCGGCGCAGGATCTTGCCGGAGACGGCGCGCGGCACGGCGTCGATGAAGGTGACCTTGCGGACGCGTTTGTAGGGGGCGACGCGTTCGGCGACGTACGCCGTCACGTCCGCCTCGGTCAGCCCGTCGGCACCGGCGCGGCGGACGACGTGGGCGTGCGGGATCTCGTTGCCGTCGTCGTCCGTCCCGCCGATGACGGCGGCGTCGGCGACGGCGGGGTGGGTGAGCAGCAGGGCCTCCAGTTCGGCGGGGGCCACCTGGTAGCCCTTGTACTTGATGAGTTCCTTGACGCGGTCCACGACGAAGAGCCAGCCGTCGGCGTCGACGTGGCCGACGTCCCCGGTGTGCAGCCAGCCGTCGCCGTCGATCATGGCGGCGGTGGCGTCGGGACGGCCGAGGTAGCCCTTCATGACCTGGGGGCCGCGGATGAGGATCTCGCCGGGCTCGCCCACGCCGAGGTCGGTTGCGGGGTCGTCGAGGGAGACGATCCGCATCTCGGTGCCGGCGATGAGCCTGCCGACGGTGCCGGGCGGGGCCTTCTCCAGGGCGTCGGGCGGGGTGACGTGGGTGCCCGGGGACAGTTCCGTCATGCCGTAGGCCTGGCCGACCGGCGGCAGGCCGAGCCGCCGGGAGCAGGCGGCGGCGAGTCCGGCGTCCAGCGGGGCGGCCGCGCTGATGACGTACTTCAGCGAGGACAGGTCGTAGCCGTCCACCGCCGGGTGCTTGGCGAGGGCGAGGACGATCGGCGGGGCGACGTACAGGCCGGTGATGCGGTGGTTCTGGATCGCGGCGAGGAAGGTCTCCAGCTCGAAGCGGGGCAGGACGACGACGGTGGCGCCCTTGCGCAGGGGCGCGTTCATCAGCGCGGTCAGGCCGTAGATATGGAAGAACGGCAGGACGGCGAGGATGCGTTCGCCGGGCCCGGAGGTGATCGCCGGGTCCAGTTGCGCGAGGTTGGTGGCGATCTGCCGGTGGGTGAGCATGACGCCCTTGGGGACGCCGGTGGTGCCCGAGGAGTACGGGAGGGCCGCGACGTCCGCCGCCGGATCGACGGCGACGGACGGTTCGGGCGCGGTGGAGGCGACCATGTCGAGCAGCGAGCGGTGCCCCGGCGCGCTGTCGCAGACGAGGATCTCCTGGATGCCGCCCGCGAGTTCGGCGGCCCGGCGCGCCGCCGGGAGCAGCGGCGAGACGGTGACGATCCAGCGGGCCGCCGAGTCCGTGAGCTGTTTGGCCACTTCCTCGGGGGTGGCGAGGGGGTGGACGGTGGTGACCGTGGCGCCCGCGCGGGTGGCCGCGTAGAACGCGATCGGGAACGCCACGGTGTTGGGGCTGTGCAGGGCGAGGACGTCGCCCTTGCGTACGCCGGCTTCGGCGAGCGCGGCGGCGACGCGGCGGTGGAAGCGGTCCACCTGTGCGTAGGTGAGGGTGGTGCCGTCCGTGCCGTCGATCAGTGCGGGCGCGTCGCCGAACTCGGCGGCGTGTCCCAGGACGGCGTCGTGGATGGGCAGTTCCACTGCCGGAACGTCTGCGTACGCGCTGCGGAACACGGTTCCTCCTCACCCCGCCGGCCGGCGGGTGGGTACGGAGCGGTGCGGGTCAGGCGGTGCGGGTCAGTACGACTTGGGCAGGCCCAGGCTCTGGTGGGAGACGTAGTTCAGAATCATCTCCCGGCTCACCGGCGCGATGCGAGCCACGCGCGCGGCCGTTATCAGCGAGGCGAGTCCGTACTCGCGGGTGAGGCCGTTGCCGCCGAGGGTGTGCACGGCCTGGTCGACGGCGTTCACACACGCCTCCCCGGCCGCGTACTTGGCCATGTTGGCGGCCTCGCCCGCGCCGACGTCGTCGCCCGCGTCGTAGAGGTGGGCGGCCTTCCGCATCATCAGGCGGGCCAGTTCGAGGTCGATGTGGGCGCGGGCCAGCGGGTGGGCGACGGCCTGGTGGGCCCCGATGGGGGTCTTCCACACGGTGCGCTCACGGGCGTAGTCGAGGGCGCGGCCGAGCGCGTAGCGGCCCATGCCGATCGCGAAGGCGGCCGTCATGATGCGCTCGGGGTTGAGGCCCGCGAACAGCTGGAGGAGTCCCGCGTCCTCGTCCCCGACGAGCGCGTCGGCGGGCAGCCGGACGTCGTCCAGCACCAGCTCGAACTGCTTCTCGGCGGCGTTCAGTTCCATGTCGATCGGGTTGCGCCGGAAGCCCTCGGTGTCCGGCGGGACGATGAACAGGCACGGCTTGAGGCGGCCGGTGCGGGCGTCCTCGGTGCGGCCGACGATCAGGACGGCGTCGGCGATGTCCACGCCGGAGATGAACACCTTGCGGCCGGTGAGCAGCCAGTCGTCGCCGTCGCGGCGGGCGGTGGTGGTGATGCGGTGCGAGTTGGAGCCGGCGTCGGGCTCGGTGATGCCGAAGGCCATGGTGCGGGTGCCGTCGGCGATGCCGGGCAGCCAGGCGCGCTTCTGCTCCTCGGTCCCGAAGCGGGCGATGACGGTGCCGCAGATCGCCGGTGACACCACCAGCATGAGGAGCGGGCTGCCCGCGGCGCCCAGCTCCTCCAGGACTATGGAGAGTTCGGTGACGCCGCCACCGCCTCCGCCGTACTCCTCGGGGAGGTTGACGCCGAGGTAGCCGAGCTTGCCCGCCTCCGCCCAGAGTTCTGTCGGGTGGCGGCCTTCGGCGACGGTGCGGGTGATGTAGTCGCGACCGTAACGCTTGCCCAGTGCGGCTACCGCCGCGCGGAGGTCTTTCTGCTCTTCGGATTCGATGACGGGGTTCATGTGGTCTCCCGGGTGCGGCTCTGTCCGTGGCTGGTCGCGCAGTTCCTCGCACCCCTTCGGGGGGTGGGCCGGCGTCGCCCTGTGCGTGCGGGTTGTTCGTGGGTGCTCGCGCTGACGCGCGGAGCCGCGGATCGGCTGGGTCCCGCGGCCCCTCAGGGGGCGTTTTCCGCCACCACGGCCAGCAGGGCGCCGACCTCCACCTGTCGGCCCGGGGTGGCGTGCAGGGTCGTCAACGTGCCTGTGGTGGGGGCTGTGATCTTGTGTTCCATCTTCATCGCCTCCAGCCAGAGCAGGGGCTGGCCGGCCTCGACCCGGGCGCCCTCGGTCAGGCCCTCGGCGACTCGGACGACCGTGCCCGGCATGGGGGCGGTCAGGGAGCCGGGGGCGCGCCCGGCGACCGGGGCGGGGAAGCGGGGCAGGGCGGTGAGGGCGGTGCCGCCCACGTGCACCTGGTCGCCGTAGCGGGCCACCTCGAACCGGCGCCGGACGCCGCCCGCTTCGAGGACGACCAGGTGCGCGCCCGCGTGCACGACGCGTACGTCGTCGGTGTCGGCGGCGAGGCCTTCGCGGGTGTGCCGGTAGCGGGCCTCGTGTTCCTCGCCCGCCATCAGGTAGCGCTTGGTCTGCGGCTGGGAGGGCACGTTGCGCCAGCCGCCGAAGCGGGACCGGCCGCAGGCGTCGGCGAGCGCGGCCGCCAGCGGGGCGTACGGGTCGGGGGTGGGCTCGGTCAGCTCGGCGAGGTGGCGGTCGTAGAAGCCGGTGTCCATGCGGGCGGACGCGAACTCCGGGTGCCTGAGCGAGCGCACCAGCAGGTCGCGGTTGGTGACCGGGCCGTGCACGGCGGCCCGTTCCAGGGCCCCGGCGAGCCTGCGCAGCGCCTCCGCGCGCGTGGCGGCGTGGGCGACGACCTTGGCGAGCATCGGGTCGTAGTGGACGCCGATGGTGTCGCCGTCGCCGTAGCCGGTGTCCAGGCGGACGCCGTCGGGGACGGCGAGGCGGTGCAGGACGCCGGTCTGCGGGGCCCAGTCGCGGGCGGGGTCCTCGGCGTACAGGCGGGCCTCGATGGCGTGTCCGCGCGCGGGCGGCGGTGCGCTCGCCAGCGCGTGGCCCTCGGCGACGCCGAGCTGGAGGGCGACCAGGTCGATGCCGAACACGGCCTCGGTGACGGGGTGTTCGACCTGGAGGCGGGTGTTCATCTCAAGGAAGTGCGCCCGCCCGTCGGCGACCAGGAACTCCACGGTGCCGGCGCCGACGTAGTCGACGGCGCGGGCGGCGCGCACGGCCAGCTCGTACAGCTCGGCGGTGAGGGGTCCGGCCAGGCCGGGCGCCGGGGCCTCCTCGATCACCTTCTGGTGGCGGCGCTGGAGGGAGCAGTCGCGGGTGCCGAGCGGCCACACGGTGCCGTGCGCGTCGGCGAGGATCTGCACCTCGACGTGGCGGCCGCCCTCGACGTAGGGCTCGGTGAACACCTCGCCGTCACCGAAGGCGCTCGCCGCCTCCGCGCGCGCGGCGGCCAGTTCCGCGTCCAGCTCTTCGAGGCGCCGCACGACGCGCATCCCGCGGCCGCCGCCGCCCGCCGCCGCCTTCACCAGCACCGGCAGATCGGCCTCGGTGACCTCCTTCAGGGGCTCGATGCCCATGAGCTGCTTGGCGCGGGTCTTGGACGCCATCGCCTCGATGGCCTCCGGCGGCGGCCCGATCCACACCAGGCCCGCGTCCAGGACGGCGCGGGCGAAGCCGGCGTTCTCGGACAGGAAGCCGTAGCCGGGGTGCACGGCGTCCGCTCCGGCCGCGAGCGCCGCCTTCACGATCAGGTCGCCGCGCAGATACGTCTCGGCGGGCGTGGCTCCCGGCAGGCGTACGGCGGCGTCGGCCACGCGCGCGTGCAGGGCGCCCGCGTCGGCGTCCGAGTGCACGGCGACCGTGCGGATGCCCAGGTCGCGGCAGGTGCGGAAGACGCGGCAGGCGATCTCGCCGCGGTTGGCGACCAGGACGGTCGAGATCGCCGTGTCCCGCGGGGTCGCGAGGTCCGTCGATGTCCTGGGGTCCGCCGGGATCGCGGAGTCCGTCGGCGTCATGGGGTTCGTCCTCACTTGTGTCGCTCCCTCACATCCGGAAGACGCCGAAGCCGCCGCGCGCGCCCTCGAAGGGGGCGGTGTGGATCGCGGACAGGCACAGACCGAGGACGGTGCGGGTGTCGCGCGGGTCGATGACACCGTCGTCGTACAGCCGCCCCGACAGGAACATCGGCAGCGACTCCGACTCGATCTGCTGTTCGACCATGGCGCGGAGCGCCGCGTCCGCCTCGTCGTCGTAGGGGTGCCCCTTGGCCGCCGCCGACTGCCGGGCGACGATCGACAGCACGCCGGCGAGCTGCTGGGGGCCCATCACGGCGGACTTGGCGCTCGGCCAGGCGAACAGGAAGCGCGGGTCGTAGGCGCGGCCGCACATGCCGTAGTGCCCGGCGCCGTAGGAGGCGCCCATGAGGACGGACAGGTGCGGGACGCGCGAGTTGGAGACGGCGTTGATCATCATCGCGCCGTGCTTGATGATGCCGCCCTGCTCGTACTCTCGGCCGACCATGTAGCCGGTGGTGTTGTGCAGGAACAGCAGCGGGATGTCGCGCTGGTTGGCGAGCTGGATGAACTGCGCCGCCTTCTGCGACTCGGCGCTGAACAGGACGCCCCGCGCGTTGGCGAGGATGCCGACCGGATAGCCGTGCAGGCCCGCCCACCCGGTCACCAGGCTCGTCCCGTACAGCGGCTTGAACTCGTCGAAGTCGGAGCCGTCCACGATCCGGGCGATGACCTCGCGCGGGTCGAAGGGGACTTTCAGATCGCCGGGCACTATGCCGAGAAGCTCCCCGCCGTCGTATGCGGGCGGTTCGGCGAAGGGCGGATCGGGACGGGCCTTGCGGTGGTTGAGGCGGGCGACGACGCGGCGCGCCTGGCGCAGCGCGTCCCGCTCGTCCACGGCGAAGTAGTCGGCGAGACCGGACACGCGCGCGTGCATCTCGGCGCCGCCGAGGGACTCGTCGTCGCTCTCCTCACCGGTGGCCATCTTCACCAGCGGCGGCCCGCCGAGGAACACCTTGGCACGCTCCTTGACCATGATCACGTGGTCGGACATGCCGGGGACGTAGGCGCCGCCCGCGGTGGAGTTGCCGAAGACGACGGCGACGGTCGGGATGCCGGCCGCCGACAGCCGGGTGAGGTCGCGGAAGACGGCCCCGCCCGGGATGAAGATCTCCTTCTGGGAGGGCAGATCGGCGCCGCCGGACTCCACCAGGCTGATGCAGGGCAGCCGGTTGGCGAGCGCGATGTCGTTGGCGCGCAGGGCCTTCTTCAGGCTCCACGGATTGCTGGCCCCGCCGCGCACGGTCGGGTCGTTGGCGGTGATCAGGCACTCGACGCCCTCGACCACCCCGATCCCGGTGACCAGCGACGCCCCGACGGTGTAGTCGCTGCCCCAGGCGGCCAGCGGCGACAGCTCCAGGAACGGCGTGTCGGGGTCGAGCAGCAGCTCGACGCGCTCGCGGGCGAGGAGCTTGCCGCGCCCCCGGTGCCGTTCGACGTACTTGGGGCCGCCGCCCGCGAGCGCCTTGGCGTGCTCGGCCTCCAGCCCGGCGAGCCTGGCGAGCATGGCCTCGCGGTTGGCGCGGTAGTCGGGGGAGTTCACGTCCAGGGCGGTGGGAAGGACCGTCACAGCAGCACCTCCGGTATGTCCAGGTGGCGGGAGCGCAGCCACTCCCCGAGGGCCTTGGCCTGCGGATCGAAGCGGTGCTGGGCGGCGACGCCCTCGCCGAGGATCCCCTCGACGACGAAGTTCAGGGCGCGCAGATTCGGCAGCGCGTGCCGGGTCACGGTCAGCGTCCGGCTCTCCGGGACCAGCTGCCGGAACCGGTCGGCGGTCAGTTCGTGGGCCAGCCACCGCCAGGCGTCCCGCGACCGCGCCCATACGCCGACGTTGGCGTCGCCGCCCTTGTCCCCGCTGCGCGCCCCGGCGACCAGCCCGAGGGGCGCCCTGCGCACGGGCCCGGCCGGCAGCGGCTCCGGCAGCGCCGGCCCGGACACGTCCGCCAGGACACGCCCCTGCGGGGCGGGCGGTACGGCGACACGCCGGCCGTCGGGAAGGACGGCTACGTGCTCGACGGCGTCCTGGGGGACGTGGGCGGCCTCGAAGACGCCGTAGGGAGCGCCCTTGCCGGGCGGGGCGAGGACGTGGAAGCCGGGGTAGCCGGCGAGCGCCAGCTCGATGGCGGCCCCGCTGAAGGCGCGGCCCACGGCCTTTGGGTCCTGGTCCCGGACGACCAGCCGGAGCAGGGCGCTCGCGCACTCCTCGGTGTCGGCGTCGGGCCGGTCGGTGCGCACCAGGTCCCAGCGGACCTCGGCGGGCGGCGACTCGGCCGCGTCGAACGCGTCCCGCATCTGCTGCCGTACCAGAGCGGCCTTGTCCTCGACGCCGAGGCCGGTGAGGACGAAGGTGACCTCGTTGCGGAAGCCGCCGAGGCGGTTGAGCCCGACCTTCAGGGTCGGCGGCGGGGCCTCCCCGCGCACCCCCTCGATCCGCACCCGGTCCGGCCCCTCCTGGCTCAGCCGCACGGTGTCCAGCCGCGCGGTGACATCGGGACCGGCGTAACGTGCGCCGCCCGTCTCGTACAGGAGCTGCGCCGTGACCGTGCCGACGTCCACGACGCCGCCGGTGCCGGGATGCTTGGTGACGACGCAGCCGCCGTCCTCGTGGATCTCGGCGAGCGGGAAGCCGGGGCGGCGCAGCCGGTCGAGGCCGTGCTCGGCGAAGAAGGCGTAGTTGCCGCCGGTGGCCTGCGCGCCGCACTCCAGCACATGCCCGGCGACGACGGCGCCGGCCAGCCGGTCGTAGTCGTCCGGCCGCCAGCCGAACCGGGCGGCGGCCGGACCGGTGACCAGAGCGGCGTCGGTGACGCGTCCGGTGACGACGATGTCCGCGCCGGCCCGCAGGCACTCGGCGATGCCGAAGCCGCCGAGGTAGGCGTGGGCGGCGAGGGCGCCCGGGTGAGCGGCGGTGCGGTCGTCGCCCTCGACGTGGGCGACGCGCACCGGGACGCCGAGCCGTCCGGCCAGCTCGCGCACCCGCTCGGCGAGCCCGGCGGGGTTGAGTCCGCCCGCGTTGGCGACGATCCGCACCCCGCGCTCATGGGCGAGCCCGAGGCACTCCTCCAGCTGGCGCAGGAAGGTGCGGGCGTATCCGGCGGCGGGGTCCTTGAGCCGGTCCCGGCCGAGGATGAGCATGGTCAGCTCGGCGAGGTAGTCCCCGGTGAGGACGTCCAGCTCCCCGCCGGTGAGCATCTCGCGCATGGCGTCGAACCGGTCGCCGTAGAAGCCGGAGGCGTTGCCGATGCGGAGGATGTCCCGCGAGGTCACGAGGCGCCCTCCTCGGGCGTGGGCGCGGCTTCGAAGGGGTGCTCAGGGGTGAGTGCGGGCCCGGAGGCGGGGGCGGCGGTGGGGGCCGTCTCGTCGGAGGTGGGCTCGGCCTCCGTCGCACGGCCGTACCCGGTCCCCGTCCGGGGCGGGCGACCGGTGCCGGGCGGGCCGGCGAAGGCCTGTGCGATGTCCAGCCAGCGGTCGGCGTCAGGGCCCTCGGCGCGTACGGCGAGGTCGGCGCGGTGGGCGCGCTGGGTGACCAGCAGACAGAAGTCGAGGGCGGGCCCGGTCACCCGCTGGGCGGCGTCCTCGGGCCCGTACGACCACAGCGCGCCGGACGGCGCGACGACCTCCACCCGGAACTCCTCGCCGGGCGCGGGCAGCCCCCGCACCCCGAACGCGAAGTCCCGCGCCCGCACCCCGATGCGCACCACGTGCCGGAGCCGGTCCGTGGGAGTGCGCACCACGCCGAGGGCGTCGGCCACGTCCTGCCCGTGGGCCCAGGTCTCCATCAGCCGCCCGGTGGCCATGGAGGCCGCCGACATGGGCGGCCCGTACCAGGGGAACCGCGCACCGGGCGCGGATTCCCGCAGCGCACGGTCCAGGGCTGCCCGCCCCTCCCGCCACCGCGCCAGCAACTCCTCCGGCGGCAGCGCGGCCCCCTCCTCGGCCCCTTCGTCCACGAAGGAGCCGGGCGCGGCGAGCGCCTTCTCCACCAGCGCGCGGAACTGCTCGGGCTCGGTGACGGCGAGGAACGCGGAACGGTCGGTCCAGGCGAGGTGGGCGATCTGGTGCGCGACGCTCCACCCGGGCGCGGGCGTCGCCAGCCCCCACCGCTCGGCCCCCGCCCCGGCCACCAGCCGGTCGAGTTCCTCGCTCTCGTCACGCAGATCATCGAACACGAGCGTCGGTTCGGACATGGGGGGAGCATGGCAGCGCCGGTCAAAACAATCAAGCACGCTTGCATGAATCAGGCCGGAAGAAAACGCCGCCGGCCTGTCACCGACGGCGACCGAGGGGCACGACGGCACGAGGGCCCCGGCGGAACGGCGCGCAGCGCCACGGCCGGGGGAACACGCGGCGAGGCAGCCCGCGATCCGCGCCCCGCGCGTCACGCCTCCGGCACCGCCCGCTTCCCCCGTCCCCGGCCCACCTGGGTCCTGACCGCGCCCATGCTCGCTGCGATGACCAGGGCGATGGCGACACCCTCGGCCGGGGAGAGGGACTGGTTCAGGACGAGGAAGCCGGCGGTGGCGGCGAGGGCCGGTTCCAGGCTCATGAGGATGGCGAAGGTGGGCGCGGGCAGGCGGCGCAGGGCGAGCAGTTCGAGGGTGTAGGGCAGGACGGAGGACAGCAGCGCCACCGCCGCGCCCAGCGCGAACGTCGTCGGGTCGGCGAGCTTCGTCCCCGACTCGGCGATCCCGAGCGGCAGGAACAGCACCGCGCCGACCGCCATCGCCAGGGCCAGCCCGTCGGCCTGCGGGAACCGCCGCCCGGTACGCGCGCTGAAGACGATGTACGCCGCCCACATCGCGCCCGCCCCCACCGCGAAGGCGGCGCCGACCGGATCGAGGCCGCCGAACCCTCCGCCGCCCAGCAGGAAGACACCCGCCAGGGCCAGGGCCGCCCAGAGCGCGTTGACCGCCCGCCGCGAGGCCAGGACGGACAGGGCGAGCGGACCGAGGACCTCCAGGGTGACGGCCGGGCCGAGCGGGATACGGGCGACGGACTGGTAGAAGAGGCCGTTCATCGCCGCCATCACGACACCGAACACCACGACCGTCCCCCAGTCGGCGCGCGAGTGGCCGCGCAGCCGGGGGCGGCAGACCACCAGCAGCACGATCGCCGCCACCAGCAGCCGCAGGCTCACCACACCGAGCGCGCCCGCGCGCGGCATCAGCGTCACGGCCAGCGCGCCGCCGAACTGCACGGAGACGCAGCCGCCGAGCACCAGCCCGACCGGCCCGAGCGCCCCGAACCGCCCGCCGCCCGCCGCCCCTCCGGCCTGCGGGGCGGAAGGGACGGCCGGGTCCGCGGCGGGGGCCGCGTGGACGGACGGAAGATCGGTGCCGGGGCTGCTCGGGGTGCTCACAGGGCGGTCCAGGGGGCTTGGGATCTGTACAGCGCGATGTACTACTGAGTCCAGGGTAATGGACTCGGTCAGGCGCGTAAACCGCCTAAGGGACTGTCCCTACGCCCCCAGCCCCTCCGCCAGGACCTCCGCCAAGTGCCGGCCCCGGACCCCGGCCAGTTGCTCCAGCTGGGTGCGGCAGGAGTAGCCGTCCGCCAGGAACACCGTGTCCTCCGGCGCGGACCGGACCGACGGGAGGAGTCGTTCCTCCGCGCAGGTCTTCGACATCTCCCAGTGGCCCTTCTCGAAGCCGAAGTTTCCGGCCAGGCCGCAGCAGCCGCCGGCCAGTTCGCCGGCCAGGCCCGCCGCGGCGCGCAGTCCGCGGTCGGCCGCGTCGCCGAGGACGGCGTGCTGGTGGCAGTGGGTCTGGCCGGCGACCGGGCGGTCCAGGCGCGGCGGCCGCCAGGTGGGGGCGTGTCTCTCCAGGGTCTCGGCGAAGGTCAGCACCCGGTCGGCCAGGCGCCGCGCCCGCGGGTCGTCGGGCAGCAGTTCGGGCAGGTCGGCGCGCAGGGCGGCGGCGCAGCTCGGTTCCAGGACGACGACCGGGGCCGCGGTCTGCAGGACCGGTTCCATCAGGTCCAGGGTGCGGCGCAGCACCGTGCGGGCCTGGTCGAGCTGGCCCGTGGAGATGTAGGTCAGTCCGCAGCACACCCGGCCCCGGCCGCGCAGCAGCGCGAGCGGGTTCAGGAACCTCGATCTGCCGTCGCCGACCGGCGGGCGGTCCAGCCGCAGGGTCGGCGGGAGGGCGACCCGCAGTCCGGCCGCCTCCAGTACCCGTACGGCCGCGCGGCCCACGGCGGGCGAGAGGTGTTCGGTGAAGGTGTCCGGCCACAGGACGACGACGAGTCCGCCGCCACCCTCCCGGGCCCGTTCTCCACCACCCTCCCGGTCCCGGGCCCCGTCCGGATCCGGCAGCGGGCGGTTGCGCCACCAGCGCGTGAAGGGCTCCCGGGCCAGCCGGGGGATCGCCCGTTCGGGTGCGAGTCCGGCGAGGCGTTTCGCGGCGGCGGCCAGGGGGCCTACGGCGGCGAGCGCGTTGAGCGCGGGGGCGGTGCGGGTCCGGGCCGTCCAGCGCAGCCACACCGGGAGCCGGCCGAGGGCGTAGTGGGCGGCGGGGCGGCGGCGTCCGGCGTAGTGGTGGTGCAGGAACTCCGCCTTGTAGGTGGCCATGTCGACGCCGACCGGGCAGTCGGAGCGGCAGCCCTTGCAGGACAGGCACAGGTCGAGCGCGTCGCGGACCTCCGTGGAGCGCCAGCCGTCCGTGATCACCTCACCCGCGAGCATCTCGTGCAGCAGACGGGCGCGGCCGCGGGTGGAGTGCTCCTCCTGGCCGGTGGCCCGGAAGGACGGGCACATCACCGCCGCGCCGGACACCTCGGTCGTACGGCATTTGGCGACGCCCACGCAGCGGCGGACCGCCGCCGTGAAGTCGCCGCCGTCGGCGGGGTAGCCGAAGGCGACGGGCACCGGTTCGCGGGGCAGCGCGGCGAAGCGCAGGTCGGCGTCGAGGGGTGCGGGACGGACCAGGATGCCGGGGTTGAGCAGGTCGTCGGGGTCCCAGAGGGCCTTGGCCCGCTCGAACAGGGCGACCGTCTCCGTCCCGTACATCCGCGGCAGCAGTTCGGCGCGGGCCTGCCCGTCGCCGTGCTCCCCGGACAGGGAGCCGCCGTGGGCCACCACCAGGTCGGCGAGGTCCTCGGAGAAGCGCCGGAAGCGGCCGACGCCCGCCTCGGTGAGCAGGTCGAAGTCGATGCGGACGTGGATGCAGCCGTCGCCGAAGTGCCCGTACGGCGTGCCGCGCAGTCCGTGGGCCGCCAGCAGGGCGCGGAACTCCCGCAGATAGGGGCCGAGGCGGGTCGGGGGGACCGCGCAGTCCTCCCAGCCGGGCCAGGCCTCCGTGCCGTCCGGCATGCGCGTGGCCGTGCCGCTGGCGTCCTCCCGGATGCGCCACAGCGCCCGTTGCGCGAGCGGATCGGTGACGACGAGGGCGTCCAGGACGTCGGCGGCGCGCACGATCGCCTCGGCACGCGCCCGTGCCTGCGCCGGGGTGTCGCCGCCGGTCTCCACGAACAGCCAGGCCGCGCCGCGCGGCAGGTCGGCCGTGCCCGGCACGAGGTCCGCCGCCATGCCCTCCACGGTCAGCGGCCCGAGCGGCAGCAACCCGGCCGCGGCCTCGGCGGCCCCGCTCTCGTCGGCGTACCCGAGGACGGCCAGCGCCCGGGCGCGCGGGGCGGGCACGAGGGAGACCACCGCCTCGGTGAGGACGGCGAGGGTGCCCTCGGAGCCGCAGAAGGAGCGCGCCACGTCGGCGCCCTTCTCGGGCAGCAGGGCGTCCAGGGCGTAGCCGGAGATGCGGCGGGGCAGGTCGGGGAAGCCGGTCCGCAGCCGGGCCAGTTCGTCCTCGGCCAGGTCGCGCAGCCCGTCCGGGGCGCCGGCCCACCGGCGGCCGAGGACGAGGCGGCGGCCGCGCGCGGTGAGCACCGACAGTTCCCGGACGTTGTCCGCGGTGGTGCCCCAGGCGACCGAGTGGGAACCGCAGGAGTTGTTACCGATCATGCCGCCGAGGGTGCAGCGGCTGTGCGTGGAGGGGTCCGGGCCGAAGCGCAGGCCGTGCGGGGCCGCGGCCTCCTGCAACCGGTCGAGGACGACGCCCGGCTGGACGACGGCGGTGCGCGTGCCGGGGTCCAGGCGCAGCACGCGGTTCATATGGCGGGTGAAGTCGAGGACGACGCCCGTGCCGGTGGCCTGCCCGGCGATCGACGTGCCGCCGCCGCGCGCCACGACCGGCGCCCCCAGCTCCCGGCAGACCTCCAGCACCGCCGCCACGTCGTCGGCGTCCCGCGGCGCGACCACGCCGTGCGGGACGCGGCGGTAGTTGGACGCGTCCATGGTGGCCAGCGCCCGGGCGGTGGCGTCGAAGGCCACCTCGCCCCGGACGGCCGCCCGCAGCCGCGCTTGAAGATCCGAGAGGCCCGAAGGGTCCGAGGGGTCCGGGCCGTCCGGGAGGCCCGAGCGGTCCGAGCGCGCCGAGAGGCCGGAGCGACCCCGGCGGCCCGGGAGATCCGAGCGCTCCGGGCGGCCCGCGGGTTCCGGGAGATCCGAGAGATCCGTCATGCGTCCAGAATGCATCCGATCACGGACAGTCATCAGAAGTTGTCCACAGCCCCGCAGTTCGGATCTGCTTGTCGTACGACCTCACAAGCCCATCTATCGGCGATCTCGTCTCATCGGACGGACACGGTTCCGTCCCTTTTCACCCAGGGACTACCCTCCGAGTCGTGGCCGACATCCAGATTCCCGCTGACATCAAGCCCGCCGACGGACGCTTCGGCGCGGGTCCCTCCAAGGTGCGGACCGAGGCGCTGGACGCCCTCGCCGCCACCGGTACGTCCCTCCTGGGCACCTCCCACCGCCAGGCTCCGGTCAAGAACCTGGTCGGCAAGGTCCGTGAGGGCATCAGCGAGCTGTTCCAGCTCCCCGACGGCTACGAGGTGGTCCTCGGCAACGGCGGCTCCACCGCGTTCTGGGACATCGCGACCCACGGGCTGATCGACGGCAAGTCGCAGCACCTCACCTTCGGCGAGTTCAGCTCGAAGTTCGCCAAGGCCGCCAAGCTCGCCCCCTGGCTCGCCGAGCCGACCCTCGTCTCCGCCGACCCGGGCACGCACCCGGAGCCGAAGGCCGAGGCGGGCGTCGACGTGTACGCGTACACGCACAACGAGACCTCCACCGGCGTGGCCATGCCCATCAAGCGGGTCGAGGGAGCCGACGAGGGCGCGCTGGTGCTGGTGGACGCCACCTCGGGCGCGGGCGGACTGCCGGTCGACATCGCCGAGACGGACGTCTACTACTTCGCCCCGCAGAAGTCCTTCGCCTCCGACGGCGGTCTGTGGATCGGCGTGTTCTCCCCGGCCGCGATCGAGCGCGCCGAGCGCATCCACGCCTCCGGCCGGCACATCCCGGAGTTCTTCAGCCTGCCCACGGCGATCGACAACTCCCGCAAGAACCAGACGTACAACACCCCGGCGCTGGCCACGCTGTTCCTGCTGAACCAGCAGCTGGAGTGGATCAACGGCCAGGGCGGTCTGGACTGGGCGGTCCGCCGCACCGCCACCTCCGCGCGCACGCTGTACGGCTGGGCGGAGGACGTGAAGTTCGCGACGCCGTTCGTCACCGACCCGGCCAAGCGGTCGCAGGTCATCGGCACGATCGACTTCTCCGACGACATCGACGCCGCCGCCGTCGCCAAGGTGCTGCGCGCCAACGGCATCGTGGACACCGAGCCGTACCGCAAGCTCGGCCGCAACCAGCTGCGGGTGGCGATGTTCCCGGCGATCGACCCGGCGGACGTCGAGGCGCTGACGAAGTGCGTCGACTACGTGATCGAGAAGCTGTAGTCGTACCCCACGACAGCGAGGGCGCCCGGCGGCTGGTCCGCCGGGCGCCTTTCGTGTGGCCGGGCCGCCTTTCGCGGGTGCGCGCACCGCCCGGTGCCCTCTCCCCCCTCCTCTCATCGCGGACTCCCCCGCCCCGCCGGGCGCCCCCTCGCGCCGGGCGTCCGCACCGCCTCCGCCGGGGTCCCCCGTCGCCCTCCGCCGGGCGCCTTCCCGTGCCGCGGCGGACGCCCTTCGTTCACGCTCCGCCGCGCGACCCGTTCGTTCGTGTGCGGATCCGGTGGAACATTCGCCGGACCAACCAGACATCAGGTGTCAACTCGGCTCGCCCGGCTGCGACTTAGGCTTTACTCCGCTGATAAGATCAACACACTTTCAGTAGGCTGGCGCAGCGTCAGATATGCGTCACGGGGGACAGTCCCGAGGAGGCCCCACCGCGAAGGAGCAGCCGTTGGCCCGCGAGTGAGCCCGCAGCGCTCCCCATGAGACCTGCGAACGCGGACACCCCCGCGAGGCCTGCTCATCTCCGCGATGCGACTCGAAAGATTCCCATGACGTCTTTGATCGAAGATCCCCTGCTGTGGATCTTGCTAGGAGTGCTCGTCACCGCGGTCCTCGCGGTGCTGCGCGCTCGCAGAACCAACATGGCGCTCCGCAGGCAGAGCGCCGAGCTCCGGGCCAATCGCGACGGACTCGACGCGGAGCGCCTGCGGCTGCACGCCCAGTACGAGAGCCTGCGCGCCGAGCACGAACGCGCGCTCGCCGAAGTCCGCGCCGCCGCCGAGTCGGAGACCAAGGACGTGCTCAGGGCGTGGATGCGCACCCTGCAGGTCCTCGCCGACGAGCAGCAGCGCTCCATCAGCGACCTGGCCCGGCTGAAGTACGGCAACGATCCCAAGATCCTCGCCGACTTCATGACCATCGACCACACCAACTCGCAGTTCGGCCGGCGCGCCCAGGGCATCGCGGCCCTGTGCGGCGGCTGGCTCGGCCGCCGGGAGAGCGCCGCCTCCGTCTACGACGTGGCGCGCAGCGCGCAGGGCCGTATCCGGCACTTCGACCGGGTGCGGATCCACAGCCAGGTCAACGTGGCGGTCACCAGCACCGCCGTGGAGCCCGTCGCCGTGGTCCTGGCCGAGCTCCTCGACAACGCCACCAACTACAGCGCCCCCGGCACCCCCGTCGAGATCAACATCCAGTCGGTGCCCACCGGCGTGTGCCTGATCATCGACGACGCCGGTCTCGGCATCAGCCAGGAGGAGAAGGACCGGGCCGCAGCGCTCCTCAACACGCAGGGCCCCGTCTCGATCACCAGCCTCGGCAGCCCGCCCCGGGTCGGCTTCGCCGTCGCCGGTGTGCTCGCCGCCCGGTACGGCTTCAAGGTCTCCGTCGATTCCGTCTCGCCGTACGGAGGCGTCCGCGCGGTCATCCTGCTCCCGGAGAGCCTCTTGACCCACGAAGTCCCCCAGCCCCAGCCGGCCGAGATGACGACGCACGACTTCGACGGGCCGGAGTCCGCGTCGTACGCCGCCCCGGGGCCGTCCCCGGTGACGATCGTCGGCAAGACGGCCGGGGGCCTGCCCAAGCGCCGTCGCGCGGTCGCGGTGGTGCCCCAGCCGGAACCCTCGGTGTCTGATGCCTCGGAGCAGAGCAGCGAGGTGACCGCGTCGCGCCTTGGCGCCTTCGCGCGCGGAACGCTTCTGGGGCGGGACACGTCCATCACGGAAGGATCACAAGAGCAGTGAAGCCCGATCTGTCCTGGGTGCTGAACGACGTGCTGACCGTACGCGGCGCCCGCCATGCGATTCTCGTCTCCGCCGACGGCCTGCTCATGGAGCGCTCCAGCGAGATAGGCAGGGACGAGGCCGAGACCAACGCGGCCGCGATGAGTTCCATGCAGTCGCTCAGCCGCGCCGTGGCCGGCTTCGTCTCCGGCGGCCACGGGATCTGGAAGCAGACCCTGATGGAGTACGACGGCGGCTGGATCTTCCTGATCGCGGCGGGCAGCGGCGCGTACCTGGCGGTCTCCGCGGCCCTCGACGTCGACATGGAACTGATGTCGATCCGGATGCAGCAGCAGGTGACGGCGCTGGGGAAGGCCCTGAGCGCTCAGCCGCGCCAGAGCGCCGGTGCCGAGGCATGAGCGGGCCCGGCGAGGACGCCCTGGTCTCCAGCGAACTCGTCCGCTCCTATGTCATCACCGGTGGCCGGCAGCTGCCCGACGACGACGAGCTGTCGCTGCACACCCTGGTCACCCTGGCGCCCGACCGGCAGATGCCGCTGAACGCCGGCCCGGAGGTCCGCGCCATCTGGGAGCTGTGCTCGGGAGGCTATCTGGCCGTGGTGGAGGTCGCCGCCCACCTCGGTCTGCCGGTGGGCGTCGCCCGCCTGCTGCTGACCGATTTAGCGGAGCAGGGTCATCTGCTGCGCCGCGCCGCGCCCCCGCGGGCCAAGCCTCAAGAGAGAGCCGTCATCGAGAAGGTGTTGCATGGACTACTCAAAGCCCTCTAGGCCTGAGCCCCGCTACGTCTCGGACGCGGTCACCGTCGCCGCGAAGATCCTCGTGGTGGGTCACTTCGCCGTGGGCAAGACCACGTTCATCGGCTCCCTCTCCGAGATCGCCCCGCTGCGCACCGAGGAGCGGATGACCCAGGCCGCCGCCCACGTGGACGACCTGCGAGGCGCGCCGGACAAGGTGACGACGACCGTCGCCCTGGACTTCGGCCGGCTCACCCTCAGCGACGACGTGGTGCTGTACCTGTTCGGCACGCCCGGGCAGCAGCGGTTCATCCAGCTGTGGGAGGACATGGCCCGCGGCGCGCTCGGCGCGCTGATCCTCGTGGACCCGGTCCGGCTGGCCGAGTCCTTCCCGGTGATCGAACTGGTGGAGAAGTACGGCCTGGAGTACTCCATCGCCGTCAACTCCTTCACGCCGGACGAGCGGTACGACGAGGCGGAGATCCGCGAGGCCCTCGATCTGCTTCCCGACACGCCCGTCTCGTACTGCGACGCCCGCAGCCGCGACTCGTCGGGCCAGGCACTGATCACTCTCGTACGGCATCTGCTGACGCGTACGGCCTGATCCACCGGGCGCCACCCCCAGCCCTCCTCCGGAACGCCCCGGACCGTCCCCCCCCCGGAGCGCGTCGGAACACCCCCGGAACGCCCCTGCCGCCCGGAACGCACGAACACCGGGCAGACGAAGGACCCGAACACCATGGAATATCAGCGACCGGCCGACACGCCGGGCATACCGTCCAGATGCCCGATGCACGGCCAGGACTTCGCCGCCGACCCCCACGGCGCCTACGACAAGATGCGGGCGGCCGGCCCCGCCGCGCCGGTCGAACTCGCCCCGGGCGTGGACGCCACGCTCGTCGTCGGCTACCAGGCCGCGCGCAGCGTGCTCCAGAACACGACCGACTTCAGCCGCGACCCGCGCCGCTGGAGGGCCCTCAACGAGGGGCTGATCGCACCGGACAACCCGGTGCTGCCGATGATGGCGTACCGCCCCAACTGCCTGTTCACCGACGGGGCCGTGCACCTGCGGCTGCGCAAGGCCGTCACCGACAGCCTGGACCGGCTCGACATCAGCCGCATCCGCCGGGACGTCGAACCCATCGCGGCCTTCCTCATCGACCGGTTCAGCGAGCGCGGGCGCGCCGACCTGCTCAACGACTACGCCAAGCTGCTGCCGCTGCTGCTGTTCAACCGGCTCTTCGGGTGTCCGGCCGACATCGGCGACCGGCTCACCAGCTCCATGTCGGCGATCTTCGACGGCCGGGACGCGCTGCGCGCCAACGAGGAACTCACCTCGTGCCTCATGGAGTTGATCGCCCTCAAGCGGCGCGAGCCGGGTGACGACGTCACCTCCTGGCTCATCCAGCACCCGGTCGGGCTGACCGACGCGGAGCTGAAGGACCAGCTGGTCATGCTGATGGGCGCGGGCGTCGAGCCGGAGCGCAACCTGATCGGCAACTCGCTGCTCCTGCTGCTGTCCAGCGGCTCCTCGGAGCGGGGCGCGGGCATGCTGATCGAGGAGGCCCTCGACCACGTCCTGTGGAACAACCCGCCCATCGCGAACTACGCCACGCACTACCCGCTGCGCGACGTCGATCTCGGCGGCGTGTACGTCGAGGCCGACACCCCGCTGGTGATCAGCTTCGGCGGCGCCAACAACGACCCCTCGCTGCGCACCGCCCGGCAGTCCCTGAGCAAGGGCGCGCATCTGGCCTGGGGCGCCGGTCCGCACGCGTGCCCGGCGAAGTCGCCGGCGACGGTGATCGCGCTGACGGCCGTCGAGGCGATCCTCAACGCGCTGCCCGACCTGACGCTGGACATCCCGGCCGAGCAGGTGGAGTGGCGGCCCGGTCCCTTCCACCGGGCACTGGCCGCGCTGCCGGTCCGCTTCACCCCGACCCCCGGCACCCGGGTCGCCGCCCTGCACACCCCGGCGCCGGCCGCGTCGGCCCCCGCGCCCGCGCCGATGCCGGCCCACCCGCCCGTACCGAGTGTCCGGACGCAGGACAACTCGGCGCGCAAAAAGGGATTTTGGAGCACGTTCCTCGACATCTTCCGCGTCTAGCGGCACGCATGTGACAGGAGCAACAGTCTTCGACGCATGAGCAGGGGGAGGGGAAGGGTAGCTTCCGCCGGGATCATCTGTGATCGACACGGCCAGAAGGAGCTACACGTGACGGCAGTGGGTGACATAGGCGGCGGACTCGACCGTCGAGCCGTCATCTCAGTTGTCCGGCGCCTGCGTTCTCCGGAGGGGCAGGCCGACCCCCTCCCCCTGTGGAAAGAACTGCGTGACATGGGCGACGTGGTCCCCGCCCCCTGGGGCGGGCACTTCGTCACCGGGTTCGAGGTGTGCAACCAGGTGCTGCGCGGCCGTGACTGGCTCGCCCCCGACATCGCCTGGCAGGAACGCCAGCCCGCCCCCGAGCGCTGGCACGCCCCCGCCACCCGCGAGATGAGCCACACCCTGTCCCGGCTCAACGCCCCCGAGCACACGTGTCAGCGGCGCGGTCTCGGCAACCTCTTCGACCGCGGCACCCTGGAGGCGATGCAGCCGGACGTCGAGGACCACGTCCGCCGGCTCTGCGACGCCCTGGAGGAGCGGCTGCGCACGGCGGGCGAGGCCGACCTGGTCCCCACCGTCAGCGAGCGGCTGCCCGTCGAGACGGTCGGCCACTGGCTCGCCATCCCCGCCGAGCGGTACGCGCACATCCTGGACTTCACCCACCGCCAGGTCTTCGCCCAGGAACTCCTCCCGACGCAGAGCGACCTGAAGGTCTCCGCCGCGGCCACCATGGAGATGCGGGCCTTCTTCACCGACCTCATCCGCGAGCGCCGGGCCCACCCCGGCGACGACGTCGTCTCCGAGTGGGTCCGCCACTGGGACGCCCGGTTCCCCGACGACCGGGCCGCCGCCGACCGCGGCCTCTACCACCTGGTCATGTTCATCACGATCGCCTCGCTGGAGACCACCGCGACGCTGCTGTCGAACCTGGTCTGGCTCCTGCTGCGGGACCGCGCCCAGTGGGACTGGCTGCGCGCCCACCCCGAGCACGTCGACGACGCCATCGACGAGGCACTGCGCTACGACCCGCCCATCCACCTCAACTCGCGTGTCGCCGCCAAGGACACCGTGCTCGCCGGGGTTCCCGTCGCCAAGGACACGATGGTCCACGTCCTGTACGGCGCGGCCAACCACGACCCCCGGCGCAACGAGGACCCGCACACCTTCGACGTCCGGCGCAGAGGTGCGCACCTCACCTTCGGCGGCGGCGCCCACTACTGCCTCGGGGCGGGCCTGGCGCGCCTCGAGGCCCGTACACTCCTCTCCCACCTGCTGAAACGATTCCCTGATCTCGCCCTCGCGAGCGGCCCCGAGTACGCGCCCCGTATGGTGTTCCGCCGCGTGACCTCCCTGAGAGTGACGTCATGACCGTCCTGCCCGACCCGACCGTCCAGTACCTCAAGACGGTGCGGACCGACCGGCAGGGGCCCGTCCTGTCCATCGAGCTGAACACCCCGGAGCAGGGCAACGTTGTCACCGACACCATGCTCGACGAACTCCTCGCCGTCCTCGACGCACAGGACCCCGACGTCCGGGTCGTCGTGCTCTCCGGGGCCGGCGCCGACTTCTGCCTGGGCGGCGACCGCTCCGAGTTCGCCGAGCAGCTGGCGCAGGACCCGACCGGGGGCGGCATCCGCGGCTCCGGCGCCAAGGCCCGCCGGGTCTGCGAGGCCCTGTCCACCAACCCGGCGGTCACCATCGCCCGCGTCCAGGGCAAGGCCATCGGCGCCGGCCTCGCCCTGGCCCTCGCCTGCGACCTCAGGGTGGGCGCGGAGACGGCCACCTTCCGCCTCCCGGAACTGGCCCTCGGCCTGCCCACCGCGTGGGGCGGCCTGCTGCCCCGCCTCCTCAACGAGGTCGGAGCGGCCCGGGTGCGCGAACTCGTCCTCACCTGCCGGGCGTTCGACGCGCGGGAGGCGAGAGACCTCTCGATCCTCCAGAACGTGGTCCCGGAGAACGACCTCGACGCCGCGGTGCGCACCTGGGCGGCCCCGGTCGTCCGCCGCTCGCCGACGGCCCTGCGCGTCACCAAGCACCTCTTCAACGCCTACGCGAGCGCGACCCGCCTGGCCGATGTCACCGTCCTCGACGCGGAGTTGCTGGCCTCGGCGCTGGCGGCCAACGAGTACACGACGGGCAAGGCGTCCCGCGGTCCAGGGCATCTGTTCTAGGGGCGCCCCTCCCCACCGCCCGAACCCGAATCCGGCGTGCCCGTCGGGAGGGTGAGGGGAGCGGTCGCCACAACGCGGGGGCGGGGCGCCCGGTCGTAGCCAGTCGCCCCGTCCCCGCCTGTCCGGCGTTCCTCAGGACGCCGTGCAGGTCACCACCGGCGCCGCCCCGCCCCCCGGCGCCCCGCCGAAGCCGAAGCTCGTCGAAGCGCCCGGCGCCACCGCGCCGTTGTGCGCGGCGTTCACCGCCGTCACGGTCGCTCCGCTCTGCGTGTAGCTCGCGTTCCAGATGTTGGTGATCTTCTGGGCGCCCGGCCAGGTCCAGGTGACCTTCCAGGACGTGAGGGCAGCGGTGCCCGAGTTCTTCACCGTGACCGAGGCGTTGAAGCCGCTGCCCCAGTCGTCGCTGACGGTGTACGCCGCCGTGCAGGCCGGCGCGCTGCCGCCCGTGCCGCCGTCGTCCCCGCCGCCCCCGCCGCCGCCCGCCGGGAAGCCCGGGGCCTTGATGCTCGTCAGGTAGCCGTCCTTGACCGTGTCCACCGTCTGCCAGTCGTCCTTGAGGATGCCGCCCGTGTCACCCGAGTCCGGGTTCCACGACCAGAACGTCCACTGGAAGCCGTCCGCCCCGTACGTCGAGGTCGGCCGCAGGTAACTCACCAGTGCCGAGAGCCACTTCTGGTCCACCGTCGACTGGAGCGTCGTGCCGAACTCGCCCACCCACACCGGCGCGATGTTCTGCTTGAAGACGTAACCCCAGTACTTGTCCCACACGCCCGGCATGTTCGCCGGGAACGCCGGGTCGCTGAACCAGCTCTGCTGGGCCACGCTCGTGGCGTAGTCGTGGGCCGAGTACACGACCCGGTTCGCCACGGTCAGGCGCACCGGGTACTGCCCCACCCCCATCAGGTTGCCGCCCCACCAGCCGGAGACGCCGTCGACCGTCTGCACGCCCTCCACGAAGACCAACAGGCTGGGGTTGACCGAGAGCACCGCGTCGCCCGCCCGCTCGGCCGCCAGCCGCCAGTCGGTCGCCTGGTCGCCGCAGCCCCAGCAGGCCGGGTCGTGCGGCTCGTTGTGCAGGTCGATGCCGATGACGGTGTCCTGGCCCTTGTAGCGGGACGCCAGCGCCTTGAGGTCGGCGATCCACGTCGACTCGGGGACGGCCGAGGTGTACCAGAGCGCCGACTGGCCGCCGGAGTCCGGGCGGTGGCGGTCCAGGATGACCTTCAGGCCGTCCTGCCCCGCGTACGCCACGATCTTGTCCATGACCTGGAGCGGGGTCAGGCCCTGGAGATCGGTGTTCATGTTGTTGAAGTTGATGCTGTCGGCCGTCGTCCCGGCCTTGAAGACGTCGTCGCTGTAGGGCAGCCGGATCGTGTTGTAGCCCAGCGACTTCATCTGGTCGATCATGCTCTTGTAGTCGCGGGACCACAGGCCGTGGACCACGTGGTTGCCGGTCTCGAAGCCGAACCAGTTGACGCCCGCGATCCGGACCGGGTTCCCGGCCGCGTCCAGGATCTGGCGGCCGCTGGTGTGCCAGTAGCCGGCGCCGGCGGCCGTGCCCGCGGCGGTGCTCTCCTGCCCGGTCACGGCGGTGGCCGCGTGCGCGGCCGTCGCCGCGCCGAGGCCCGCGCCCAGGGGTATCAGGAGCGCCGCGGCGGCCGTGCACAGCGCTCTACGCATGCTGCGGAACATGTCGCTGCTTCCTCTCGGAGGCGCGGGCCGGAACAGTATGGGAGCGCTCCCATTCCCGCCCCTCCATGGAAGCCACGTCCCACCGGCCCGTCAAGACCGTGGACACGACAACCGCCCCGGGCGGCGCGAGCGTGGAACCAAGGGCGTCGTCCACCCATGTCTGCCCTCGTACCTGCCCCTGCGGGCCTCCCGCGCGGGCCGCGCGGCCGGTAAGGATCGGGCGACGCCCCTCAGAACCGATGCCTCCGCGCCGCCCCGGGAGTACGTATGCGCAGCCAGGACCAGTCCAAGGATCCGAGCGGGCGGATGGCGGGCGCCGTACGGACCCCGCGGGTCCCGGCCGGGCGGCGCACCCGCGCCGTACCCCCGCAGCACGCCTTCGCCGCCCGGTCCCCCGAGGCGCTCCTCGCCCTCCAGCGCACCGCCGGGAACGCCGCGGCGGCCGGGCTCGCGGCGGGGCGGGGCGGCGCCGCGCACTCCGTCGGCCAGGTGCTCCGCTCGGCGGGCGCCCCGCTCGACGGCGCCCTGCGGCAGGACATGGAGCAGCGGCTCGGCGCGGACTTCGGGGACGTGCGTCTGCACACCGACGCCGCCGCCCGCCGCTCGGCCGCCGAGGTCGGCGCACGGGCGTACACCTCGGGCAGCCATGTGGTGATCGGCGACGGCGGCGGCGACCGGCACACCCTCGCCCACGAGCTGACCCACGTCATCCAGCAGCGCAGCGGCCCGGTCGCGGGCACCGACCACGGCGACGGGCTCCGGGTCAGCGACCCCTCGGACGCGTACGAGCGCGCGGCGGAGGAGAACGCCCGCCGGGCGCTGGCCGCCTCGCCCCAGCAGTCCGCGACGGCGTCACAGCCCACCACGGCCCAGCGGTCCGTCACGGCCGACCACGCCGCTCACGCCGGCCACTGCGGACACGCCGCCCACACCGGCCACGCCGCCCCCACCCTCCAGCGCGTCCGCTCCGGTCGCCCCACCGGTCTCACCACCGTCGGCGGCGACGACGCGTACTTCACCACCCAGTCCCCCGAAGGCGTCCTGCGCGACGGCCCCTCGCCGAACAACCTGATCGGCCACCACGTGGACCACGTGGACGCCCAGAACCACCACCCCGGCGACGTGAGCCTGCGCATCTCGGACGACGGCTCCCTCGCCGTCCACGACACCGACCGGGAGCCGAAGGAGTTCTACGCCACGAACGCCGTGTTCCAGCAGGCGGTCACCCAGCTCGGCCAGGCCGGCAGCCACTACACGCTCGTACAGGGCGGGGCGCAGATCAAGACCGAGGCGGGGACGCTGACCAAGGTCACCCCGGTCACGGCGGATCCCGCCACCCGGCGGATGGCCGGCGGGTTCGCCGACCTGGTGCGGGTGCAGTGCATCGACGTGGCGCGCGAGGTGGTGGGCAGCCGCCAGATGAACGTGGTCACGGACGGCGGCGGCGCGCGCGGCACCGCCCCCTGGGGCGCGAACGTCGGGGTCCGCCTCGCCCACCACCTCGCCGGGACCGTGCGCTCCGGCGGCGCCACGGACGGAGCGGCCGCGGCGACGGCGGCCGGCGACGAGCAGGAACGCCACACCGAGCCCGAGGTCGCCCGCGACTACGGCACCACCCTGCGCGAACGCCCCGGCGACGCCGACGCGGCCGCCCGGGACATGGGCGTCAACCAGCACGCCCACCCGGAGATCGGCGAGGGGTTCGCCACCCTCTCCGTCGGCAGCGACGACAAACTCGACTACGCGACGGCCCCCGCCGGACACGACCGCACCGACCGCGGCGACGTCGACGTGTGGAACTACCACTTCGCCGGAGTCGTCGCCCGCAGCCTCGACGGCGCGGACTGGGTCACGCTGGAGAACTACACCCGCAACCAGAACGCCCAGCGCGCCCTGAGCCAGCTGGAGCGCCAGCTCCTCGGCGCCTACCGGGAGAAGACGAAGACGATCTTCAACAGCTTCCGGGGCAAGGAGCCCCAGGGCGCGCTGGAGAGCGACCGGGTCATCGAGATGATCCAGAAACTCGCCGACACCACCCGCGCCCGCGCGATGCAGGAGTACCAGGCCCTCGGCATCGACCAACTGGCCTGGCAGGGCAAGTGGTTCTTCCGCCTCTACGGCTCGCAGCCCGGCGAGACCTTCCACGACAAGCAGTACGCGTCCGGCACCGGCGACTTCGTCAACCCGCTGACCGTACGGGTGCGTCGGCAACCGTGACGCCTTCGGGGCGGGGGCCGGAACTCCCCGACCGGCAGCTCACGTGGCGGCCCTTCAGCGTCGCTTGAGCCGCCGCAGCCCGAACACGACGGCCGCCGCGAGCACCACGACCACCGCGCCGGTCTTCACCGTGCCGCTGAGGCCGTCGCCGCCCACTCCTGGGACGGAGGAAGTCGCCCTGCCGGACGGAGACCTGCTGCCACCGTCTCCCCGGCCGGGCGCGTCCTTGGCCTGGACGGGGCTGTCCGCGCCCTCGCTGCCGTACAGCAGCTTGGTGCCGTCGGCGGTGTAGGTGACCGACTCGCCCTGGCGCTGCAAGGGCACGTCGAGCTGGCCGGCCCGCTTGATCCGGCCGCCGTTCCAGTCGTAGGAGACCCCGCCGAAGTAACCGCGCACGGCGAGCTTCGTGCCGTCGGGCGAGAAGGCGGCGTCGGTGGCCCACAGGTCCACGGGGGCGATCGGCTCGAAGACGTTGGCGCCCGAGGTGGACAGGCGGGCCGGGCCCTCGAAGAGGTGGCCGCCGTCCTCCTTCTTGTCGACGATGTAGACACGCCCGGTCTTCGGGTGCACGACCAGCGACTCGGCGTCGCGCGGGCCGTCCGCGTACTTCACCACGTACTGCGTGGCCCGGATCGTCTGGTCCTTCAGCGCCTCGGGCTCGGGCAGTCTGTAGATCCACACGTAGGGCCAGGTGCCGCCGAGGTTGTCGCCGATGTCGCCGACGTAGATCTGGTTGCCGGGGCCGATGGAGATGGCCTCGACGTCGCGGGGCCTGCCGACGCCGCTGAGGGTGACGGTGGCGACGGTCTTCCCCGTCTTCCCGTCCACGGCGTAGATATAGGGGCCGTCGTCGCTGTCGTTGTGGGTCCAGTAGACGCCGGGGTGCAGGTGTGAGGCGGCGAGGCCGCTGGACTCCTTGATCCGCGGGTCCCTGATGGTGAACCCGCCGTCCCCGTCGGCGGCCGAGGCGGGCACGGGCAGGGCGACGGCGCCCACGAGGAGGGCGGCGGTCCCGGCGAACAGGGCGAACGGTCGGCGCATGCCCCAAGCCTGCCATCCCGCACGGCGGTTCGGGCGGGCCGCCCGCCAGTCGCGGGCGCGGGACAGCGGGTGGCGGGGTTCACACCGGTCCGGTGCACCCGCCGCCGCCGCGATCCCCGATGATGAGCGGATGCTCAGGTTGATGCCCGTCGGAGACTCGATGACCATCGGCAGCGCCGGCGAGCACACCTGGCGTTACCGTCTGTGGCGGCACCTGCGCGACACGTACGGGGGGCCGTTCGCCTTCGTCGGCCCGCGGGAGGCGCTGTACGACCAGGCGACGCGGACGCCGACCTCGTACGAGTACGCCGACCCCGACTTCCCCCGCGCCCATCTGGCCGGCTGGGGCGAGGGCTGGCAGCACATGGCCCCGCTGATCGGCGAGGCGGTGCGGGCGAGCCGCGCCGACGTCCTCCTCGTCTCCCTCGGCCTCATCGACCTGGGTTTCTACACCAACGCCGAGCAGACGGCGCAGAACGTCGTCTCGTTCGTGGCCGCGGCACGGGAGGCCGGGCCGCGCGTGCACATGGTGCTGCTGCCGGTGATACCCAACGTCCGCGCCGAGAACGAGCCGGCCTTCGCCGACGAGGTGTCCCGCTTCAACGAGCTGCTGGCCAAGGCGGTGGCCGACCTGGACGAGCCCCGCTCGCCCCTGCTCCTCGCGTCCCCGCCGCCGACCTACGACATCCACGCCGACACCTACGACGGCACCCATCCGAACGCCCACGGCGAGCACAAGATCGCCGCCGCCTTCGCCGACGCGATGCACGGGGCGTGGGGGTGGGGCGGGCCGTACGCGGGCTGAGGCGCCCCCGGGGGGGCACGGGCACCGAGGCGCCCCGGGCGCCCGCCGGCGCAGGATCCGGCGCCTCCCCGAAGAGCCCCCCTTGCTTCGAGCGCACTCCAGGGCATTGGCTTGGGGACCATGAAGTACACACAGCTGGGACGCACGGGACTGAAGGTCAGCCGACTGGTGCTCGGCACGATGAACTTCGGGCCGCAGACCGACGAGGCGGACAGCCACGCCATCATGGACGCGGCGCTGGACGCGGGGATCAACTTCTTCGACACGGCCAACGTGTACGGCTGGGGCGAGAACAAGGGCCGCACCGAGTCGATCATCGGCAACTGGTTCGCCAAGGGCGGCGACCGGCGCGACAAGGTCGTCCTCGCCACCAAGGTGTACGGCAACATGGGCGCGGACGGCGAGGCCTGGCCCAACCACGACAAGCTGTCCGCGCTGAACATCCGGCGGGCCGTGGACGCCAGCCTCAAGCGGCTGCGGACCGACCACATCGACCTGTACCAGTTCCACCACATCGACCGGGACACGTCCTTCGACGAGATCTGGCAGGCGATCGACGTCCTGGTCCAGCAGGGCAAGGTCCTCTACGCCGGTTCGTCCAACTTCCCCGGCTACAAGATCGCGCAGGCCAACGAGGCGGCCGCGCGCCGGGGCGGCACCATCGGCCTGGTCAGCGAGCAGTGCCTGTACAACCTGGCCGAGCGACGCGCCGAGATGGAGGTCATCCCGGCCGCGCGGGACTACGGACTCGGCGTGATCCCGTGGTCGCCGCTGCACGGCGGGCTGCTGGGCGGGGTGCTGAAGAAGCAGGCCGACAGCGGCCGGCGCGCCTCCGGGCGGGCCGCCGACGCCCTCGCCGACCCGGTCCTGCGCGGGCGGGTCGAGGCGTACGAGGCGCTGCTCGACAAGCACGGCCTCCAGCCGGGCGAGGCGGCGCTGGCCTGGCTGCTGACCCGGCCCGGCGTGACCGGCCCGATCGTCGGCCCGCGCACCGCCGAGCAGCTGGCGTCCGCGCTGCGGGCGGTCGAGCTGGAGCTGAGCGAGGAGGTCCTGTCCGGCCTGGACGAGATCTTCCCGGGGCCGGGCCCGGCCCCGGAGGCCTTCGCCTGGTAGCCGTTGAGGGCACCGGCCGCCCGGCCGCCCGTGCCGCCTGACGGCACGGGCGCGGCGGCCGCGCCCGGCGTCACCTGCCGAGCGCGGCCGCCAGGGCGACGACGGCCAACATGAGCACAAGCGCACCGGCCATGATCCGGTTCCGGGTTTTGGGGTCCACGTCTTCGAGACTAACCGGACGCGCCGAGCGGCCAGCGGCCGACCGGCTCGTAACGGGGCTGTTCGCCGGGCACGCCCGACCTCGGCAGCCGGCTGCGGACGAGGACCAGTTCCGTCACCGTCCAGGTGCGCCCGGCGAAGTCCTGGAGCGCGGCGACGTACGGTCGCACGTCCACCGCCTCGCGGGCACGGGCCACCGTCAGGTGGGCCTTGTAGCGGCGGTGCTCGCCCATCTCCAGGCCGGTCCTGCGGGCGGCGGCGTCCGCGCGGTCGGCCAGCAGCCGCAGCGCGCCGAGGTCGCCCTCCGCGCCCGTCCACAGCGCCTTCCCGCGCCCGAACTGTCCCCCACCGCCGAGCGCGAGCGGGAACGGCTCGGTGCGCCGCGCCGCCTTCGCCAGCCGCGCCGACAGCTCCGGTACGGCGTCCTCGTCGACCTCGCCGTAGAAGGCGAGCGTGAAGTGCCACCCGGCCGGCTCGGTCCACCGGAACCTCCCGGCCCCCGGCAGCTCCCGCAACCGCTGCACCTCACGCCCGAGCACCCGCACGACATCCTCGGGGGGCAACACGGCGGCGAACAGTCTCATGTCCCCAGTGTCCCCGCCGCGCGCTCCGCGAGTGCACCCGTGTGACCAGGTCACCGTGCCTGTCGTGGTGCCGCGCGGCCGCATGCGACCCGGCGGCGCCGGCGTGCCCGGTGTACCTGATCGTGGATCCGTGCACCGGCGTGCGGCACCTGCCCACCCTGCCGAAGGACGGCGGGCACCGCGGCGACCTCGGCCTGGACTTCGGCGACGAGATCGACCTGACCGGCACGCCCGTCGGGCTGGTCCTGAGGACCGGCGAGCTCCCCCGCAACCGAGCCCGGCGGGCGGCGCCGTCAGGCCGCCGCCCTCGCCGGCTCCTTGTTCTTCTCGTTCTTCTCGTGGGCGTCCCCGCGGGGGACGAAGGTGAGGCGGGGGTGGCGGCCCTGCCAGGAGAGGGCGGGGCGGACGTCGCCGGCGCGGGTCAGGGCCAGGCCGATCGCGGTCGCCGCCGCCAGGGAGATCACGCCGCCGAGGGCGAAGCCGGTGCGGGGGCCGTAGGCGTCGGTGACCCAGCCGACCAGGGGCGCGCCGAGCGGGGTGCCGCCCATGAAGACCATCATGAACAGCGCCATCACCCGGCCGCGCATGGCGGGGTCGGTGGCCATCTGCACCGTGGTGTTGGCCGTGACGTTGACCGTGAGGCCGAACACGCCGATCGGCGCCATCAGCAGCGCGAACAGCCAGTACGACGGGGCCAGCGCGGCCACGATCTCCAGCGCGCCGAAGGCCGCCGCCGCGGCGATCAGCACCCGCAGCCGGGCCGTGCCCCGCCGGGCCGCGAGCAGCGCGCCGACCAGCGAGCCGACCGCCATCACCGTGTTGAACAGGCTGTACGCCCCGGCGCCCGCGTGGAACACGTCGTCCGCGTAGGCCGAAAGCCACACCGGGAAGTTGAACCCGAAGGTGCCGATGAAGCCCACCAGGACGATCGG
The DNA here is from genome assembly GCF_040683715.1 of Streptomyces sp. NPDC093260. NCBI lineage: Bacteria > Bacillati > Actinomycetota > Actinomycetes > Kitasatosporales > Streptomycetaceae > Streptomyces > Streptomyces sp. NPDC093260. The sequence continues at coordinate 161,235 of NZ_JBFBEK010000003.1, read as the reverse complement.
CCAGATCAGATCGGGGCGGCCGGCGACGTAGCGCAGGCCTTCCCGCAGCTGGCCCTTGCCGCGCGGGGTGCGCTCGACCACGTGCAGTTCGCGGGCCCGCATCAGCAGCAGGCTGGTGAGCGGCGCGACGAAGGACAGGCCGTTGGCGAGGAAGGCCCAGCCGGTGCCCACACCGGTGATCATCAGGCCGGCGACCGCGGGGCCGATCAGCCGGGCGGACTGGAAGTTCGCCGAGTTCAGGCTGACCGCGTTCTGGAGCTGCTTGGGGCCGACCATCTCCGAGACGAAGGACTGCCGGGCCGGGTTGTCCACGACCGTGGCGAGTCCGACGGCGAAGGCGGCCACGTACACGTGCCACACCTCGACATGGCCGGTGAGCGTGAGCGCGGCGAGCGCCAGGCCGGTGAGGGCCATCGCGGACTGGGTGACGAGCAGCGTCGGCCGCTTCGGCAGCCGGTCCACCAGGACGCCGCCGTACAGGCCGAAGAGCAGCATCGGCAGGAACTGGAGGGCCGTGGTGATGCCCACGGCGGCGGAGGAGCCGGTGAGGCTGAGCACCAGCCAGTCCTGGGCGATGCGCTGCATCCAGGTACCGGTGTTGGAGACCACCTGGCCGATGAAGAACAAGCGGTAGTTGCGGACCTTGAGCGAGCTGAACATCGACGAGCCGCCGCGGGCGGCGCCCTTGCGGGGCGCGGAGCGCTGCGGCCCGGGGGCGGTACGCGGTCCGACGGCGCCGCGTGGTCCGGCGGCGGGCCGCGGGGCCGCCTCGGCGGTCGTGGCGGCGGGTGCGGTCCCGGGGCCGGTGCCGGGGTCGGCGGCGGTCCCGGGGTCAGGGGCGGGCTGGGTGTCGTGGGCGGTCGGTGCGGGGGCGGAAGCTGCTCCGGGTCCCGTACTCAAAAGGGTTCGCCTCCTTGGTGCTGCCGACGTTCTCTACAGGTGCGCGAGCTTTTCCAGTACGGGGGCGGCGTCGCGCAGTTTCGCCCACTCGTCCTCGTCGAGCCCGTCGACCAGACCGGCCAGGAAGGCGTTCCGCTTGCGGCGGCTCTCCTCCAGCATCGCTTCGGCCTGCTCGGTGCGGGTGACGACCTTCTGCCGCCGGTCCTCGGGGTGCGGCTCCAGCCGTACCAGCCCCTTGGCCTCCAGCAGCGCGACGATGCGGGTCATCGACGGCGGCTGCACATGCTCCTTGCGGGCGAGTTCGCCCGGCGTGGCGCTGCCGCAGTTGGACAGGGTGCCCAGCACCGACATCTCGGTGGGGCTCAGCGACTCGTCGACGCGCTGGTGCTTGAGTCGACGGGACAGCCGCATCACGGCGGAGCGCAGGGAGTTCACGGCGGCTACGTCGTCGCCATGGGTAAGGTCCGGCATGTTCTTTAGCGTAACTCATTACTCTCGCTAAAGACCAACCGGGAGAGGCACGGACGGGGTGACCCTGGCCACTACCGGCCGAACACTGTCACTCATATGGGTGACAGGGGGAGGAAAGGCCTACCCCGGCGCGAAGCGCTGCCGCGACCCTCATGTCCATGGGGACCAGCGTGCTCAGCCTGCGCATGGACCGCGAGCTGCTCGAACGGCTCCGGGCACACGCGGCGAAAAGAGGAATGAGCGTCCAGGACTACGTAGTCCGGACGCTCATGCGAAACGACTTCGACGAACGGTTCCACGCCGCCGTCGAGGAGACGGAGCGGTTCTACGGCGTGCCGTAGAACCGCTCCCCTCCGGGGACCCCGAGGGCCGTCAGAGCAGGCCCAGGGCCGGCATCAGGTAGTAGAAGGCGAACACCGCCGCGACCACGTACATCGCCGGCGGCACCTCCCGGCCCCGCCCGGCGGCCAGCCGCAGCGCCACGAAGGTGATGAAGCCCATCCCGATGCCGTTGGTGATCGAGTAGGTGAACGGCATCATCAGCATCGTCACGAAGGCCGGGATGGCGATCGTGTGGTCAGCCCAGTCGATCTCCTTGATCGAGCCGGACAGGATCAGGAAGCCCACCGCGAGCAGCGCCGGGGTGGCCGCCTGGGACGGCACCATCGTGGCGACCGGCGTGAGGAACAGCGCCACGGCGAACAGCGCGCCGGTGACCACGTTCGCGAAGCCGGTCCGCGCGCCCTCGCCGACACCGGCCGTGGACTCCACGAAGCAGGTGGTGGCCGAGGAGGAGCTGGCGCCGCCGGCGGCGACGGCGATGCCGTCGATGAACAGCACCTTGTTCATGCCGGGCATCTGGCCCTGCGCGTCGGTCAGCTTCGCCTCGTCGCTGATGCCCATGATCGTGCCCATGGCGTCGAAGAAGCAGGACAGCAGCACGGTGAAGACGAACAGGATGCCGGTCAGCACGCCGACCTTGTCGAAACCGCCGAACAGGCTGACCTTGCCGAGCAGCCCGAAGTCGGGGGTGGAGACCGGGTTGCCCGGCCACTTCGGGGTGGTCAGACCCCAGGACGGGATCTTGGCGACGGCGTTGATGATCACCGCGACGACCGTCATCACGACGATCGAGATGAGGATCGCGCCGGGCACCTTGCGCACGATGAGGGCCAGCGTCAGCAGCGCGCCCAGGATGAAGACGAGGACCGGCCAGCCGTTGAGGTGACCGTCGGCGCCGAGCTGGAGCGGGACGGTGGTGTGGGCGGCGTCCGGGATGCGGGAGACGAAGCCGGAGTCCACCAGGCCGATCAGCATGATGAACAGGCCGATGCCGATGGCGATGCCCTTGCGCAGGCCGAGCGGCACGGCGTTCATCACGCGCTCGCGCAGGCCGGTCGCCACCAGCAGCATCACCACGAAGCCGGCGAGGACGACCATGCCCATCGCGTCCGGCCACGACATGCGCGGCGCGAGCTGGAGCGCGACGACGGTGTTGACGCCGAGACCGGCGGCCAGCGCGATCGGGACGTTGCCGATGACGCCCATGAGCAGCGTGGTGAACGCGGCCGTCACGGCGGTCGCGGTGACGAGCTGGCCGTTGTCGAGCTGGTGCCCGTACATGTCCTTCGCGCTGCCCAGGATGATCGGGTTCAGCACGATGATGTAGGCCATCGCGAAGAAGGTGGCGAAGCCGCCGCGGATCTCGCGGGACAGGGAGCTGCCGCGCTCGGAGATCTTGAAGTAACGGTCGAGGGCGCCGTACGGGGGCGGCGTCCCCGGCTTCTCGGGGGCGGGGACCTTGGCGGTGGCCGAGGTGGACATGCGGATGACCTCAGGGATGCGGGGAGGTACCGGAGTACCGAGCCGGGAAGGGGATCAAACGTGGTCGAGTCTGGCCGTCTTCTGTCACCAACAGATCTCCCCCAGATTGCGGTTGGTGCTTTCTACGAAGATAAGCGGCCAGGCGCAGACCGTTTCAGTATGAACATATGAAGGCGAAAATGGCCATCTCCGCGCGTAGACCCCGGGCCGCGCAAGCGTCGCGCCCACGGCCGCGGCTCCTCTCCCCCGGGCCGTGAGGCCCCCGCGCCCCGGGCCGTAAGCTGAGCGCATGGCGAAGTGGACCCCCAAGCACGAGGCGCCGGAGCCCTTGGAGGGCCCCGTGGTCGCCACCATCACCGGCGGCACGGTCGTCTGGTTCGTCCTCTTCCTGGTCCAGCTCCCCTTCTACGGCTGGTACGCCGACCACGACCGCACCTGGTGGCTGTGGACCTGCCTGGCCGGCGGCGGCCTCGGGCTGATCGGCATCTGGTACGTCCGCAGACGCGACGCGGCGATCAAACGCGCGGCGGCGGCCGGCGCGACGGCGCCCACCGGTCACCCGGCCCCCACGGACTGACCCGCCCACCGGGCGCCCTTCCCCGCGGACCGGCCCGCCCACCGGGCGCACGCCCCCCACCGGCTGATCCGCTCCCCGACGGCCGCGCGCCGACGGCTTGATCCGTACCCCCGCCCGTCGGTGACCGTTCACGACGGGGGGTTCGGCGAGTGAAGGGTCCCGTCCCCACGTACCGTCGAAGGCATGACGCACAGCGACACCGGTACGGAACTGGACCCCGTGCACCCCGTGCCCGTACCCCCGGCGCGGACGACCGGACTCACCGCCGGCGAGGTCGCCGAGCGCATCGCCCGCCGTGACGTCAACGACGTACCGGTGCGGGGCAGCCGCAGCCTCGCCGACATCGTCCGCGCCAACGTCTTCACCCGGTTCAACGCGATCATCGGCGTGCTCTGGGTGATCACCCTTTTCGTCGCGCCGATCCAGGACAGCCTGTTCGGCTTCGTGATCATCGCCAACACCGGTATCGGCATCGTGCAGGAGTGGCGGGCCAAGAAGACCCTCGACTCGCTCGCCGTGATCGGCGAGGCCCGGCCGACCGTGCGGCGCGACGGCACGGCCACCGAGATCGCCACCTCGGAGATCGTCCTGGACGACGTGATCGAGATCGGGCCCGGGGACAAGGCCGTCGTGGACGGCGTCTGCGTCGAGGCCGACGGTCTGGAGATCGACGAGTCGCTGCTCACCGGCGAGGCCGACCCCGTCGTCAAACGCCCCGGCGACCCCGTGATGTCCGGCAGCTTCGTCGTCGCCGGCGGCGGCGCCTTCCAGGCGACCAGGGTCGGCAGCGACGCCTACGCCGCCCAGCTCGCCGAGGAGGCCTCCCGCTTCACGCTCGTCCACTCCGAGCTGCGCACCGGCATCTCCACCATCCTCAAGTACGTGATGTGGATGATGGTCCCGACCGCGATCGGGCTCGTCATCAGCCAGCTCATCGCCAAGGACGACGACCTCAAGGACTCCGTCGCCCGGATGATCGGCGGCATCGTGCCGATGGTCCCCGAAGGGCTGGTGCTGCTCACCTCCGTCGCCTTCGCCATCGGCGTGATCCGGCTCGGCCGCAAGCAGTGCCTGGTGCAGGAGCTGCCCGCCATCGAGGGCCTGGCCCGGGTGGACACGGTGTGCCTGGACAAGACGGGCACGCTCACCGAGGGCGGCATGGACGTCACCGAGGTCCGTCTCCTGGACGGCCGGGACGAGGCGTACGTCCGCCAGGTGCTCGGCGCGCTCGGCGAGTCCGACCCGCGCCCCAACGCCTCCCTCCAGGCGATCATCGAGGCCTGCCCGGACAGCGAGGAATGGCGGTGCGTGGAGTCGCTGCCCTTCTCCTCGGCCCGCAAGTACAGCGGCGCCAGCTTCAGCGAGGGCGACGGCGAGTCCAGTACGTGGCTGCTCGGCGCGCCGGACGTGCTGCTGCCGGAGAGGTCGCCGGCGCTCGCCGAGACCGGGCGGCTCAACGAGCGGGGGCTGCGCGTGCTGCTGCTGGCCCGGGCCGGCCGCGAGCTGGACGACCCGGAGGTCACCCGCGACCTCACGCCCACCGCGCTGGTGGTGCTGGAGCAGCGACTGCGGCCCGACGCGGCCGGCACCCTGCGGTACTTCGCCGACCAGGACGTCCGCGCCAAGGTGATCTCCGGCGACAACGCGGTCTCGGTGGGCGCGGTGGCCGCCAAGGCCGGGCTGGACGGCGGCCCAGCCGTGGACGCGCGCAAGCTGCCCGAGGAGCGGGCCGCGCTGGCCGAGCGGCTGGACGGGGCGACGGTGTTCGGGCGGGTCACCCCGCAGCAGAAGCGGGACATGGTGGGCGCGCTCCAGTCGCGCGGGCACACGGTGGCGATGACCGGCGACGGCGTCAACGACGTGCTGGCGCTCAAGGACGCCGACATCGGGGTGGCGATGGGCTCCGGCGCGGAGGCCACCAAGGCGGTCGCGCAGATCGTGCTGCTGGACAACAGCTTCGCCACCCTGCCGTCGGTGGTGGCCGAGGGCCGGCGCGTCATCGGCAACATCACCCGGGTCGCGACGCTGTTCCTGGTCAAGACGGTCTACTCGGTGCTGCTGGCGGTGCTGGTGGTGTGCTCCCAGGTGGAGTACCCCTTCCTGCCCCGGCACCTGACCCTGCTGTCCACGCTGACCATCGGCGTCCCCGCCTTCTTCCTGGCGCTGGCTCCGAACAAGGAGCGCGCCCGGCCGCACTTCGTACGGCGGGTGATGCGGTACGCGATCCCCGGCGGCCTGGTGGCCGGCGCGGCGACCTTCGTGACGTATCTGATCGCCCGGAGCCACTACACCGGGCCGGACGCGCTCGACGCGGAGACCAGCGCGGCGACGCTCACCCTGTTCCTGGTCTCCATGTGGGTGCTGGCGATCATCGCGCGCCCCTACACCTGGTGGCGGATCGCGCTGGTGGCGGCGATGGGAGCGGCGTTCGTGGTCGTCCTGGCCGTCCCGGCGCTCCAGCACTTCTTCGCGCTGCGACTGGTCGGCACGTCGATGCCGTGGCTGGCGGTGGGCATCGCGGTGGTGGCGTCGGCGGCACTGGAGCTGCTGTGGAAGTGGGTGGGGCGCCGCTTCCCGGCGTAGCCCCACCCACCGCCGTCGGGGGTCCGGGGTCTCTCGTCCGGATCGGGCGTGATCCGGACGAGAGGCTCTAGTCGAACCAGCGGTCGCGGGCCAGTTCCTCGGTGCGGGACGGGTCCTCCAGGAGGGCGGCGACCTCGAAGCGGCGGGGCCACTGGCCGGCGGCCCAGGCGAGGCCCGCGGCGACGCCCTCCAGGGTGGCCGCGTGCAGCACGCCGTCCTGGGTGAGGCGCCAGTCCAGCTCGGTGCCGTCCACGACGAGTTCCTCATGCTCGACGTAGGTCTCCGGGGTGCGCGGGCCGAGCAGCACCCGCACGGACTCCGGTACGTCGTGCTGGGCGCCCGCCGAGTCCACCTCGCCGGTGACGGACTCGCTCAGCCGCCGCACCTGGAACAGCTCGGCCAACTCGGCGGCCAGGGAGGGCCGTACGGGCAGCAGCGGGACGCCTGAGGTGAACGGCAGCAGGTCCGGGGAGTCGCAGACCACGGCGTCGGCGGCGTCCACCACCTCCACCCGGCCGTCCACCACGGCCCGCACCTCGTCGGGCAGCGTGACCTGTTCGGGGTCCAGCTCGGCCAACGCGCCGTAGAGGGCGTGCAGTTGGGCCGAGGTCACGGGGCGGTCCGGGTCGGCGAGACGGTCCAGCAGCTCGGCCGCGCCGCCCGGTTCGGCGAGCAGCGCCGCGACGCCGGTGCGCACGCCGAGCGCCCGCAGCACCTGCTCGTCGTCGAAGCCGGTCGCGTCCGCCTCGTCGTACAGGCCGCGCAGCAGCGGGTCGGAGCCGGCGGCGCGCAGTCCGGCCGGGCGGCGGCCGCCGAGCACCGGGTGCCCGCGCAGCCACCAGGCGGTGTAGGGGCGGACGATCTCATGGGTGCCGTCGGGCAGCAGGACCCGCACCGGCTGGGTGAGCGCGTCGCGCAGCGGCGGCCGGGCGAGCAGGGCGAGGGCGGCGGGCCACTGGTCGTCGTCCACCAGGTCCAGGTCGCGCACGGCGACGATCTCGGTGGCGACCGGCGGGACGGGGCTGTCCGGGAAGCGGTCGAGGACGTCCTCGCACCACACGTCCACCGCGTCCAGCAGGCCCGGGTCGTCGGGCTCGGGGAAGTCGCCCTCGCGGGGCTCCAGTTCGTCCGGATCGAGGACGACGTCGGTGGCGCGGACGAGGGCGAAGTCCACGAGGACTCCGCAGGCCGCGAGCGGCTGCTCGCCCCACCTGTCGGCCAGCTCCTGGTCGACCGCGGCGAGTTCGCCGTCCCGCATGATCCGCGCGAACGGGCCGCCGGGGAAGACGAGTTCGCCGGCGGGGGCGAGTTCGCCGTCCTCGTCGGGCAGGGCGAGCGCGCCGAGCCACGGCTCGTCGCCGGGCTCCAGACCGGCGTCCCGCACCAACGCGAGGACGGTGTCGGCGAGTTCGTCGGCGTCCGGCATGTCCTCGTCCCACCCGCCGCCGTCCGCGTCCAGGGAGGCGGCGACGGCGGCCCGCACCTGCGGGGTGGTGAGGACGGCGCGCGGGGTGGCGGGCAGCGCGCCCAGCTTCTCCAGGATCGGGTGGGCGGCGTCGGGGTGGGCGACCTTCAGGCCGAGCCGGGCCAGCACCTCGGGGTCGGCGACGGCGGCGCTGTCCGGGGCGGGCAGCAGGACCTGGCGGGGACCGATGGCGGTGCGGCCTCCCCCAGTGCCGAAAGCCCGGGAGGTGCCCCCAGCCAGCGGCACGGGCAGGCCGGAGAGCCGGTCGGGGTCGACGCCGGCGAGGCTGTCGTACAGCCGCCGCCACCAGTCCGGCTCCTTCTCCAGCCCGGCCAGCCGGTCCACGGCGTCGGTCAGCGGCAGCCGGGCCACGCCGAGGGTGCGCAGTTCCGCGCGGCGTTCGAGGCCGGCGGGCAGCAGCGTGGGCAGCACCTCGGCGAGGACGCGCACGGTGTCGGCGCCCGCGCCCTCCACCACCTCGGCGTCGCGCGGACGCAGCGACTCGGGCAGTTCGTCGGAGTCGTCCTCGCGGGGCGTGGCGGCGGGCGGCAGGAAGGAGGTGCGCGGCAGCCGGTCCAGGATCGCCCGGCGCAGCGCGCCGTCCAGTTCGCCCTTGCCGAGCGGGCCGGGCACGAGACCGATGACGCCCTCGGTGACCGGCCGCCAGTCGGCGAGGAGGGCGGCGTAGGCGTCGGCGGCGCGCTGCACGAGGAAGTCGGTGAGCGGACCGGGCGCGGCGTGCCGGCGGGTGGAGTCCAGCGGGAACGACGCGATGAGCAGCGCGGGCACGCCGAGGGGTTCGTCGCTGGGGGTGGGCGCGTGCAGGACGGGGCTGGTACGGGGGCGGGCCGGGGCGCCGCCGTCGTCCACGGGGACGGCCCAGGCCACCGACCACTGCGGTCGCAGCCGCTCCTCGACCGGGCGGTCGGCGAGCAGGTCGGGGGTGAGGGGGCCGTGCGCGTCGGCGGTACGCCAGCGGGTGACGCCGTCGCGGGTGTCCTCCACGACGGTGAGCGCGCCCTCGGTGCGGCGGCGCAGGGTGCGGGGCTCGGCGTCGCCGACCTCCACGACGACTTCCTCCAGCCCGGGCAGGGCCAGCAGCAGCGCGTCGTCCACGGCGTGCAGGAGACGTTCGGCGAGGTCGGCCGCCGCGGTGTCGCGCAGCGGCAGGATGACGACGGTGTCGTACGGGTCGGGGGCGGTGCCCTCGGCGGCGAACGGGAGCCGCAGCAGCGGGACGTGGCCGTCGCGGCGGCGGATCTCGTCGCCGAGGCCGGGGCTGTGCCGGGCGGTCTCCTCGGCCAGGCCCCGGGCCTCGGCCAGCGACCAGCGCACACCGCCGTGCCGGCCGACGACGGCGGGCTCGTCGGTGACGGCGAGGACGGCGGCGAAGCCGACGCCGAACCGGCCCACGGCGGTGGCCTGCCCGGCGGCGTCCCGCTTCGCGGAGGCGCGCAGCGTGGACAGCGACTCGACGCCGGTGGCGTCCAGGGGCGCGCCGGTGTTCGCGGCGACGAGGACCCCGTCGCGCAGGGTGAGGCGGAACCGGCCGGGGACGCCGGCGCGGGCGGCGGCGTCGGCGGCGTTCTGCGCGAGCTCGATGACGAGGCGGTCGCGGTAGCCGCCGAGGACGAGGTCCTCCTCGGCGTTGGCGTCCTCCCGGAACCGCGCCGGGCTGGTGGCCCAGGCATCCAGCACGCCCCGCCGCAGCCGGGCGGTCCCGAAGGGATCGCCATCGGCGGACGGCTGCACCAACATACTCACGTCGATTCTCCTCACGAGGGTGGAACCGAAGGTACCGCGCGGGGGTGACACGGCACGCACGGTGCCCGGCGGGGGGCGGGTGCCCTGTTCGCGCGGCGCCGCACGGACCCGGTGGTCCGGGGTCGGCGCAGCGGGGAGCGACACGCCGCCCGACCACCGGGAGGCCCGATGCCCGCGACGCCGGCCGGCAGGGACGACGAGGTGTCACTGGGCCGCCCGAGCCGCCGGACGGCAGCGCCCCGCCCCCGGCGAGCGGGAGCGGGGCGCTGTGACGGAGCGTCCGGTCGGCGAGGCGGCTTCGGCTGCCGCCCCACGATGGTGATCACGGCGGCGCCCCCGTCGTGGCCACCCGCCTGGGGCGCCGAGGGCACTCGTCGGCCGGTCACGGGAGGCCGGGGCATCCCCGTCCCGCGGGCCGCGGCCCCCTAGGAGTGACCCAGTTCCGCCGTCTCCTCGTCCGGGAGCGGGGGGACCGAGCCGGAGTCCGGGGCGGGGCGGAGGGGGAAGGGGTCGACTCGGGTCTCGTCGATGACCGGCGGGGCCGGCTGCGGGGGCTTCGGCATGACAGCCGCCTCCGAGTGGCCGCCGCAGCCGTAGGCGAGAGAGACCACGCGGCCGTCGGCCGGGGAGAACTCGTTGGCGCACACGCCGAACGCCTGCCCGAGCGAGCCGCCGATCGGAACGAGGAAACCGCAGCTCACGCAGGTCGCCGGGGCAGCCTGCGCCATCGGTGTCTTCGGCCCGAACGCCTCCTCCCAGCGGTCGGCCGCGACATGCAGGCCGTAGCGGGACAGGACCCGCGCGCGCCGCATCCCCAGCTCCTCGGCGACCGCCGCGACCGAGCCCCGCGAGGGCGCGGTGGGCAGGTTGCGCGGCGGGCCGTCGGTGACCTCGGCGTCCTCCGCCTCCACCAGCTCGGCCATCTCCTCGGAGACGGCGGAGTTCGGCGGCGGCGCGTCCTCGCCGGAGAAACCGGGTTCGAGGCGCAGATCCTCCGCGTCCGTCGGCAGCAGATCGCCCGGCCCCATGTCGCCGGGCCGCAGCCGCTCGCTCCACGGCACCCACTCGGGCGCGAGCACGGCGTCCGGGCCGGGCAGCAGCACCGCCTCGTCCAGGGTGACGATCTTCGCGCGGGAGGCGCGCGTCACCGTGACGGCCCAGCGCCAGCCGCGGTAGCCCAGCTCCTTGGACTCGAAGAAGTGGGTGACGACGCGGTCACCCTCGGCCACCACGCCCGCGTGCTCACCGACGACGCCGGGCGCTGCCACCTCCTCCGCTGCGGCGCGGGCGAGGTCGACGGCCTCGGCGCACAGGCGGTCGGGGGTGCGGCTTCGCGTGGTCGCTGCGCTCACAGGTATCGCTTCTCTCCTACGCCGTCTGACGGGTGCGCCGGCCTGAAGGCGGCGGGGCGAACGGAGCGGACCTGCGGACCGCGTCGACGTACGCGCCCGATCGCGCTCGGGCGCACCTACGTCATCCATTCTGCGGTATGCCCGTAAGGCGCGCGGCCGAGAACGTTCGCCACGGCGCGCTACGCACGCTACCTTCTCGCCGCCGCTCGGCCTACACCGACGGTGCCTCACGGTCGCGCGGCGCACGGATTCGCCGGCCCGGGAGGGTCCGCGCGCCGCCCTGCGCGGCCCCGCCGTGCGGTGCGCCCGTCGGGGGGCGGGCGGGCCGTTCCGGGCCGTCTTGACGCTAGCCGCGGCCGTCTCGGGGCAGTATGACGGAGTGGCAGCCCCGAGGACGCCCCCGCAGACCCCCGCCGGGACCGATGAGCCCCAGGGGGCCGAGGGAAGCAGCCGAGGCAGCGGTTCGGGCCGGTTCGGCGGGTCCGTCCGCGCGGTCGGCCGTGCCCTGCGCCTCCCCTTCACGGGCACCGTGCGCGGCATCCGCAAGGCCACCCACGCGCACGGCGCCGGCGAGTCCGGCCTCGGCAAGCTGATCGAACTGCACGCGGTGAACGGCGCCGGCGACGTCATGGTCACCGTCGCCCTCGCCTCCACCGTCTTCTTCTCGGTCCCCACCGACGAGGCCCGCGGCCGGGTCGCGCTCTACCTCGCCATCACCATGGCGCCCTTCACGCTCCTCGCCCCGGTGATCGGCCCGCTCCTGGACCGCCTCCCGCACGGCCGGCGGGCCGCGATGGCCGCCGCGATGCTGGCCCGCGCGCTGCTCACCCTGGTCATCGCGGGCGCGGCGGCCGGCGGCGGCCTGGAGCTGTACCCGGCGGCGCTCGGCGTGCTGGTCGCCTCCAAGGCGTACGGGGTGGTCCGCAGCGCGGTCGTGCCGCGGCTGCTGCCGCCGCGGTTCTCGCTGGTCAAGGCGAACTCCCGGGTGACCCTCGGCGGGCTGCTGGCCACCGGCGCCGCCGCGCCCCTCGGCGCGGGCCTGCACCTGATCGGCCCGCGCTGGCCGCTCTACGGCGCCTTTGTGATTTTCGCCGCGGGAACGTTCCTGTCGTTCTCCCTGCCGCCCAAGGTGGACTCCGCCAAGGGCGAGCACCGGGCGCTGCTCGCGGCGGCGGAGGGCGCGGTACGGCACGGGGCGCGCCGTGGCCCGGCCGAGCCGCCCGGGGCGCCGTCGGCCCCTTCCGCCCCGCCCGGAGCGGCCGGGCCGCCCGAGCGGGCCGGGACGCCCCCCGCCCCGCCCCGGCCGCCCGAGGAGCCCCCCGCTCCGCCCAGGCGGCCCGGGCTGCGCACCGTCGGTCCGGCCGTCACCCACGCCCTGGCCGCCAACGCGGCGCTGCGCTGCCTGTCCGGGTTCCTGATCTTCTTCCTCGCCTTCCTGCTGAGGGAGCACCCGCTGGCCGGGCAGAGCGCGGCGGTCTCGCTCGGGATGGTGGGCGTCGCGGCCGGCGCGGGCAACGCCCTGGGCACCGCGGTCGGGGCGTGGCTGCGGTCACGCGCGCCGGAGGTCATCGTCGTGACGGTCGTCGCGATCGCGCTGGGCGCGGCGGTCGCGGCTGCGGCCCTGTTCGGCACGGTGCTGGTGACGTGCCTGGCGGCGGTCGCCGGGTTCGGGCAGGCGCTGGCCAAGCTGTCCCTGGACGCGCTGATCCAGCGGGACGTGCCGGAGGGGGTGCGCACGTCGGCGTTCGCCCGCTCGGAGACGCTGCTCCAGATGGCCTGGGTGCTCGGCGGCGCGATCGGCATCGTGCTGCCGCTGAACGGGGTGCTGGGCATGGCGGTCGGCGCGGCGATCGTCGCCACGGGCTGGCTGAGCACCGTACGGGGCCTGCTGGCCTCCTCCCGCCACCCGGTCCCGCCGCGCGGGGACCGCTCCGCGGCCTGATCGCGGGCGCCGGCGGCCTCGGCCATCGGGACGCCGTCGCCCCCTCGCACGGCACGCCGTACCCCCGCGTGGGCGGGGGGCTGGACGTGCCCGATAGCCTTCGGCCATGACCTCGCTGCAATCCGCCGTGCGACGCCGCCGCGCCGTCGCCGCAGCCGGCGCCGTTTCCGCCGGACTGCTCGTCCTGACGGCCTGCGACAAGCCGACGCCGATGGCCACGATCACCGCAGGCGACAACTCGGTGCACTCGGAAGCCATCTGCTACAACGACGGCAAGGACCTGACGGCCGCCGACCTGACCAAGTGCCTCAAGGACACCTCGGGCATCGAGACGATCACGGTCGACCCCGACGACACCGTCCGCTTCGGCGTCGATCCCAAGATCGCCGACGAGGGCTGGACGATCCTGCTGAACGACCAGCAGCTCACCGACTCCAGCAAGAAGACGTACCGCACCATCCCGGGCAGCGTCTTCTTCAACGCCCAGTACGGAGCCACCGGCGACTCCACCAAGGTCTCCATCAAGGAGGGCGACAAGACCACGAAGGGCGTGTGGACCTTCAAGCTGAAGAAGGACTCCTGACCACGTCCCCCGTGCCGTCCGGGCCCGCGGCGCACTCCGCGGCCGCGGGGCCTTCCGCGCGCGTGCTCGTCGCCACCGCGGTCCCCGTCGAACGGGACGCGGTGGCGAAGGCGTTCGGCGGCCCGGTGCGCGAGCTGCCGCTGCCCGGCACGACCCTGCACCGCGTCGCCGGCCGCGATCTGATCGCCGCCGGCGTCGGCCCCGCCCTCGCCGCCGCCTCCACCGCCGCCGCGCTCACCGCGGCCGCGCTCGGCGGCACGCCGTACGACCTCGTCGTGTCGGCCGGCATCGCGGGCGGTTTCGCGCCCGGCGCGCCGGTCGGCTCGCTCGTCGTCGCCGACGAGATCACCGCCGCCGACCTCGGCGCCGAGACCGGCGACGGATTCCTGCCGGTGACCGAACTCGGCTTCGGCACCGCTGCCCACCGTCCCCCCGAATCACTCGTACGGGCTATCGCCGCCGCGACCGGCGCGGCGGTCGGCGCCGCGCTGACCGTGTCCACCGTGACCGGCACCGCCGCCCGCGCCGCCGCCCTGCGCGAGCGCCACCCCCGCGCCCTCACCGAGGCGATGGAGGGCTTCGGCGTCGCCGAGGCCGCCGCCGCGCACCGCGTCCCCGTGCTGGAGCTGCGCGCGGTCTCCAACCCGGTCGGGCCGCGCGACCGCGCCGCCTGGCGCATCGGCGACGCGCTCGCCGCCCTCACCGAGGGGTTCGGGAAGCTCGCCCCCGTACTGGAGAGTTGGAGCCCGCATGAGCCAGTCGCATCCTGAGACGTCCGCCGGGCACGGCCTGCCCGACCCGCTGCGGATCGCCTACTCGCCCTGCCCGAACGACACGTTCGTCTTCGACGCCCTCGCCCACGGCCGGGTGCCGGACGCGCCCGCGCTCGACGTCACCTTCGCCGACATCGACATCACCAACGGCATGGCCGAGCGCGGCGAGTTCGACGTGCTGAAGGTGTCGTACGCGGTGCTGCCGTACGTCCTCGGCGATTACGCGCTGCTGCCGTGCGGCGGTGCGCTGGGGCGCGGCTGCGGGCCGCTGGTGCTGACCAGGGAGGCGGACGCCGACCTCAAGGGCCGTACCGTCGCGGTGCCGAGCGAGACGTCGACGGCGTACCTGCTGTTCCGGCTGTGGGCCGCGGACACCGTGCCGGGCGGGGTCGGGGAGATCGTGGTGATGCCGTTCCACGAGATCATGCCGGCCGTGCGGGACGGCAAGGTGGACGCCGGTCTGGTGATCCACGAGGCCCGCTTCACCTACCAGAACTACGGTCTGCACAAGCTCGCCGACATGGGCGAGCACTGGGAGGACACCACCGGGCTGCCGATCCCGCTCGGCGCGATCATCGCCAGGCGGTCACTGGGGAGCGCGGCGCTCCAGCGGCTCGCGGAGGCGGTCCGGGCGTCGGTGCGCGCCGCGTGGGACGACCCCGAGGCGTCCCGGCCCTACGTCATGGAACACGCCCAGGAGATGGACCCGGCCGTCGCCGACCAGCACATCGGGCTGTACGTCAACGAGTTCACCGCCGACCTCGGCGAGGACGGCTACGCCGCGATCCGCGGACTGCTCACGCGGGCGGCGGCCGAGGGACTGGTCCCGGCCCTCGGCCCGGACGCGCTCGCCTTCCCCTGACACGGCGGTGCGGCGCCTCCCCCGGTGTGGGGGCGGCGCCGCACGGCGTCGCGGGCCGCCGCGGCGGCCGGGCTCCGGGTCCGCGACCCGGCTACACGTCCAGCTGGTCGGCGACCGCGCGCAGCAGCGTGGCGGCCTTCTTGCCGTAGGCCTTGTCGGGGTAGCGGCCGCGGTTGAGGGTCTGGCCGACGTCGTCCAGCAGGGAGGTCAGGTCCTGCACGATGGGCAGCAGCTCGTCCGGCTTCTTGCGCTGGGCCGCCGCCACCGACGGCGTCGGCTCCAGCAGGGTCACCGACAGGGCCTGGTCGCCGCGCTGTCCGGCGACCACGCCGAACTCCACTCGCTGTCCCGGCTTGAGCGTGTCCACTCCGGCGGGCAGGACCGAGGAATGGACGAAGACGTCGCCGCCGTCGTCGCGGGAGAGGAAGCCGAAGCCCTTCTCGCTGTTGAACCACTTGACCTTGCCGGTAGGCACGTCTGTCCTCGTCCTCGTACTCGTCGGGGTACTGCTTCTGGAAACGGCTCTGGATAGCACGCGGGCGGGTCGCGCCCGGACCCGCCGGTACCAGGCTAATGGTCTTGGGGCGGCTGACAAGACGTCGCCCGGTTGTTCCCTCGCGCTGGGAACTACCCTGGTCCGGTGCGTGACAAAACCCAACCGAATTCCGCCGCGCCGGGCGACGGGCTGATCCGTGCCGGCGCCATCGTGTTCTTCCTCGGCACGGTGGCCACCATGGTCACGGTGGCGCCGCTGTTCCTCGGGGCGAAGCCTTTTCCGACCTACATGTTCGGGTTGAGCATGCTGATGGCCGTCGGCTTCCTCATCGCCGGGGCCGGAGTACTGCGGTCGATCGCCGCCGGGCGGCGTCAGGCGCGGGGCGAAGCCGGGTAGGAGGCGGGGCGGTCGGAGGCCGTGCCCGTCTTTTCGGCCGAAAAGGCCTGACCGTAGTCCGAAAACCAATTCGGGAACTCGGTCAGATCCGAGAGGACCACATCGGCGCCGGCCGCACGGAGTTCCTTCTCGTCGCAGGGGCCGGTGGCGACCGCGACGGAAAGGGCGCCGGCCGCGCGGGCGCCGCGTACGTCGCCCACGTGGTCGCCGACGTACACCTGCGCGCCGTGCGCGCGCAGCGCCTCGGCCTTCTGCTCGGCCCACAGGCCGCCGACGACGGCGTCCGGGGCGATGCTCAGGTGCTCCAGGTGGAGGCGGGCGTTCGGCTCGTGCTTGGCGGTGACGACGAGCGACCGGCCACCGGCCCGCCGCACCGCCTCGACAGCCTCGCGGGCGCCGGTGAGGGCGGGGGTGGCGGCGACGGCGTACTCCGGGTACATCGCGCGGTACAGGTCGGCGACGGCCTCGATGCGCTCGGCCGGGAACCAGTTGACCAGCTCCTCGTGGAGCGGCGGCCCCAGCCGGGTGACCGCCAGATCGGCGTCGATGTACGTCCCGGTCCGCTCGGCCAGCGCCAGATAGCAGGCGCGGATGCCGGGACGCGAGTCGATGAGGGTCATGTCGAGATCGAACCCGACGGTCAACGCACGAGAAGTCATACGCGCCATTGTGCCGAGGGGGCCGGTCGGGGGGACGGTGCGGGGTGCCGGGGGTGCCCGGGGGTGTGTGGGGTGCTGCGCATGGGGACGCGCGGGTGCGGACTCGGCGGCCCGGCGTACGGGTATCTCGGCCGGGGGCCGTGGGACGCCTCGGCCGGGGGCGCGCGGGCGCCCCGCGGTGGACCGGCGTACGGGTGTCTCGGCCGGGGGCCGGCGGACACGCCCCCGGCGGGTCGCCGACTGCCCGGCGCGTGCGACCGCCCCCCGACCGCGGCCGGGCCCAGCCGTCACCACCCGTTCGACACGTCGGTTCGTGCGGGTGTGCCGAGCGGGGGCCCGGTGCCGCGCCCCCGCGGTCGCTGCCCGTCCGGCACGGGCGACCGCGCTGGCGGACGGCCGTCCGGCCCGCGTGACCGTGCGCGTCGCCTCGGCCGAGCACCACGCGCCCCGGTGGTCACCGGATGCCCGGTGCCGTGGAGCCGGGCGGATCCCCGGTGCCGTGGGGTCGGGCGGACGCGCGGTGCCGTGGGGGCCGGGCGGATGCTGCGGCCAGGGTGCGGTGCGCGTCCCCGGTCGTCACCGGCGGCGTTGCGAGCGCCAGAGGAGGAACAGGGCCGAGAGGACGGCCGCCGTGCGGATCACCCAGGGCCAGGTCTGGGTGATGGCGTCGTTCATGTGGCCCTGGGCGATGGGGTCGCCCCAGCGGCCGTTGTCACGGCCCCACAGCCAGGCGAAGCCCGCCGCGAGGGCCAGGCCGGGCATGCCCATGACCGCCCACTTGGTCTCCGCCGGGGTCAGCCGCCGCGAGCCGTAGGCGATGACCCAGCCGAGGAGCAGCGCGAACCAGTTGCCGAGCACCGCGCCCGCGACCAGCAGCAGGGCGGCGAGCAGGAGCAGCGGGTTGCTCCACCTGGCGCGCGCCGCCTTCGCCTCGGCTGCGCGGCGGGGCGGCAGCAGGCCGAAGCGTCTGCGGGCGGCGGCCGGCGCCGGTTCGGCCGCCGCCGCCGGAGCCTCGGCGGCGGGCGCCGGCTCCGCCGCCTTCGGGGGCTGCGGGGGCGGCGGGGCCTTGAGGAGGTCGGCGATCTCCACGCCGCCGACGAAGCCGGGCACGTCGTCACCGATACCGAACGGGCTGCCGCCGTCCGTACGCCACCAGTCCGCCGCGCTGCCGAGCTGGTCGGCGGTCGCCAGATGCGGGGGGAGGGCGCCGCCGGCGGACGGCGGCGGGGCCGCCTGGTCCGCTTCCGGCCGCTCGGGACGCGGCCGGGGCACGATCCGGCGCAGCCCCCGGGTGCGGGCGGGGCGTTCCGCCCCGGACGCGTCCGAGGACTCCGTCACCTCCTTCGGCCTCGCCGCCGGGGCCTCCGGCTCCCGCTGCACGGGTACGGCCGGGGCCGGGACCCGCGTCCCCGGCGGACCGGCGGAGCCCGCACCGGAGCCGCCCGCCGCCGCGACGATCTCGTCGGGGCTGCCCAGCCGGTCGATGATGCGGCGCACGGCCGCGGGACTGTCCACGGCCGCCTTCGCCCGGCGCCGGTCGATCTCGTTGCGCAGCTCGGAGACGAGGCGCATCCGGGTGGCCGAGGGCAGCTGCTGTTGCTGCGCCACGTCTCCGACGCGGCTCAGATACTCGTAGACGACCTGGTCGCTCTCGATCCCCACGAACCCCTCCGGGGCGGCTGGCCGATGACCCCGGCGCACGACGTTACCGCGTACGGCCCACCCCCCGAAGCGCCCCGCACCGTGACCGCCCGAACCCCCGCCCGGTCACCGCCCGGAACCGGTGCGTCCGGGTGCCTCCGGACCGCCACCGCCCCGACCGACGGGTCCGGGTGCCCCCGCGCCGCCACCGTCGGAGCCGGCGCCCGAGCGTGCCCGCGCCCCTTCGCGGCGGTCCCCCCGCTCGGCGTCACCCGCTCGCGCCGGTGGGACGCGCCCGCCCGCCGTGGGTGCGGGCGGCGGCGGGAGTGCGCGCGGGCGCCTCCGGGGCAGCAGGCGGTGGACGGACCGCTCGGCGGAATCCACGGCTCCGGGCGTGGGTCCGGGCCCTCCGCGGACGTGTCCCGGGGACCCTCCCACCCGCTACCGTGGGTCGGATGAGCGGTGATGAGAAAGCGGCGGCGGCTCCCCGATCGCTGGCGGAGGCGCTTCGTCAGCGCGACGACGCCTCGCTGGCGGCACTGCTGCGCGCCCGCCCCGACCTCGTCACGCCCGTTCCGACCGACCTCACCCAGCTCGCGACCCGGGCCGGCACCCGGGCCTCGGTGGTGCGCGCGCTGGAGCAGCTGGACCGGTTCGCGCTCCAGACCGCGGAGGCGCTGGCGGTGGCCGGCGACCCGGCGTCCTACGGCGGACTGCTCGGCCTGATGGCCGGGGACGACGGCGACCCGGAGGTCGCCGCCGCGCTGCCCCGCGCGCTCGGCGCCCTGCGCGAACGGGCCCTGGTCTGGGGTGAGGACGACCGGCTGCGCCTGGTGCGCACCGCCCGCGAACTGCTCGCGCCGTCCCCGCAGCACCCCTCGCCGACCGGGCTCGGCCCGACCGTGCAGGAGGCCACCGCGGGCATGTCACCGGGCCGTATCCAGGAGATCGTGGCCGCCGCCGGACTGCCCTCCACCCACGACTCGGTCTCCGCCGTCGCCTCCCTCACCGCCCTGTTCACCGACCGCGAGCGGATGTCCGCACTCCTCGCCGACGTGCCGGCCGACTCCCTGGAGGTGCTCGACCGCCTGGTGTGGGGGCCGCCGTACGGGCAGGTCACCGCCGATCCGGCGCCCCGGCTGCGGCTGCTGCTCGACCGGGGACTGCTGCTGCCCACCGCGCCCGGCACCGTCGTCCTGCCCCGCGAGGTCGCCCTCCATCTGCGGGCCGGCCGCGCGCACCACGCGCCCGAGCCGGTGCCGCCCGCCGTCACGGCGAGCGCCACGCACACCGCGCGGGTGGTGGACATGACGGCGGCCGGGCAGGCGTACACCGCGCTCGCCACCGTCGAGGAGCTGCTGAAGGACTGGGACGAGGGCGGGCCGCACGTGCTGCGCGCGGGCGGCCTCAGCGTCCGCGACCTCAAGCGCACCGCCGTCGCCCTGGACGTGCCCGAGCCGGTGGCCGCGTTCTGGGTGGAGCTGGCGTACGCGGCCGGACTGCTCGCCTCCGACGGCGAGGTGGACGAGCGGTACGCGGCGACCCCGGCGTACGACGAGTGGCGGGAGCTGCCCCCGGCGGACCGCTGGGCGCGGCTGGCGCAGGCCTGGCTCACAGCCACCCGTACGCCGGGGGTGGTCGGCGACCGGGACGCCAAGGACCGCACGCTGTCCGCACTCGGCCCGGGCCTGGACCGGTCGGCCGCACCGGAGGTGCGGCACCGGGTGCTGGCCCTGTTGGCCTCTCTGCCCGAGGGCGCCGCGCCGGACGCCGAGTCGGTGCAGGCCCGGCTGCGCTGGGAGAGGCCCCTGCGCGGGCCGCAGCGGACGGGCGACCACGATCTGCGCACCCGGCTGGCCCGCTGGACGCTGTCCGAGGCGGAACTCCTCGGCGTCACCGGCCGCGGCGCGTTGTCCGCGCACGGACGGGCACTGCTGGGGGCGGGGGCGGGAGCAACCGCCGCCGGACCGGCCCCGGACGCGGACTCCGGTGCGGGCGCGGGCGCGGGTGCCCGTACGGGCACGGCTTCCGGCACGGACGCGGGTCGGCACGTGCCCGACGGTCTGCCGGGCGCCGGGCCGGGCGACAAGCTCCCCGTCCACAAGCACCACCCGCACCACCCCACCGCCGAGCCCCCGCACGCCCCGACGCCCTCGCTTGCTCCCCTCTCCCCCGCCGAGCAGGCCACCGCCACGGCCGCCGCCGCCCGGCTGCTCGCCCCGCTGCTGCCCGAGCCGCTGGACCACGTGCTGCTCCAGGCGGATCTGACGGCGGTGGCGCCCGGCCCGCTGCGCCGCCCGCTGGCCGACATGCTGGGCGTCCTCGCGAACGTCGAGTCCAAGGGCGGCGCGACCGTCTACCGCTTCACCCCCGCCTCCGTACGCCGTGCCCTGGACGCCGGCCGCAGCGCCGCCGACCTGCACGCCTTCCTCACCGAGCACTCCCGCACCCCGGTGCCGCAGCCGCTGGCGTACCTGATCGACGACGTGGCCCGCAAGCACGGGCATCTGCGGGTGGGCGCGGCCTCGGCGTACGTGCGCTGCGACGACGACGCGCTGCTCAACGAGATCCTCGCCGACAAGCGGTCCGCCGGCCTCGGGCTGCGCCGCCTCGCGCCGACCGTGCTGGCCGCGCAGGCCGACCCGGGCGCGCTGCTGGAGGGGCTGCGCGCGATGGGGTACGCACCGGCCGCCGAGTCCGCCGCGGGCGACGTGGTGATCGCCCGCGCCGACTCCCACCGCACCCCGCCGCGCACCGCGCCCGAGCCGGTCCCGGACGGCCCGCCCGCCCCGGACATCCCTCTGCTGTCGGCGGCGATCCGTGCGATCCGGGCGGGCGACCTGGCCGCCACCGCCCCGCGCAGACCGGCCGCCGCGGACCCGGCGGCCGACGGCGAGCCGCCCCGCACCAGCGCGGCCGAGACCCTGGCCACCGTGCAGGCCGCCGTGCTCACCGGCGAGGCCCTGTGGATCGGCTACGTCAACGCCGACGGCGCGGCCAGCCAGCGCGTCATCGCCCCGATCCGCGTCGAGGGCGGCTTCGTGACGGCGTACGACCACACCGCCGACGAGGTCCGCACCTATCCTCTGCACCGGATCACGGGTGTGGCGGAGCTCGCGGAGGAAGCCGCCGCGGACCCGTCGTGAGCGGGCGCCGGTAGGGCACACTGGACGATTGGCCGTGTGGTGCGGCCGAACGGAAAGGGTGCCGCGCGTGAATGGTCCGCTCATCGTCCAGTCAGACAAAACCCTCCTGCTCGAAGTCGACCACGAGCAGGCCGACGACTGCCGTCGTGCCATCGCGCCGTTCGCCGAGCTGGAGCGGGCGCCCGAGCACATCCACACCTATCGGGTGACGCCGCTCGGGCTGTGGAACGCGCGGGCCGCCGGGCACGACGCCGAGCAGGTCGTGGACGCGCTCGTCCAGTACAGCCGCTACCCGGTGCCGCACGCGCTGCTCGTGGACATCGCCGAGACGATGGACCGCTACGGCCGCCTCACCCTCTCCAAGCACCCCGCGCACGGTCTGGTGCTCACCACCACCGACCGGCCGGTGCTGGAGGAGGTGCTGAAGTCCAAGCGGGTCGCCCCGCTGGTCGGCGCGCGCATCGACCCGGACACCGTGGCCGTGCACCCCTCCGAGCGCGGGCAGATCAAGCAGACGCTGCTGAAGCTCGGCTGGCCGGCCGAGGACCTGGCCGGTTACGTGGACGGCGAGGCGCACCCGATCGACCTGCGCGAGGACGGCTGGAAGCTCCGGCCGTACCAGAAGCAGGCCGTGGAGAACTTCTGGCACGGCGGCAGCGGCGTCGTCGTGCTGCCCTGCGGCGCGGGCAAGACGCTGGTCGGCGCGGGCTCGATGGCGCAGGCGAAGTCCACCACCCTGATCCTGGTGACGAACACCGTCTCCGCCCGGCAGTGGAAGCACGAGCTGGTGAAGCGGACCTCGCTGACCGAGGACGAGATCGGCGAGTACAGCGGCACGAAGAAGGAGATCCGCCCGGTCACCATCGCCACGTACCAGGTGCTCACCACCCGCCGCAAGGGCGTCTACCCGCACCTGGAGCTGTTCGACTCCCGTGACTGGGGCCTGATCGTCTACGACGAGGTGCACCTGCTGCCCGCGCCGGTCTTCAAGTTCACCGCCGACCTCCAGGCCCGCCGCCGGCTCGGCCTGACCGCGACCCTGGTCCGCGAGGACGGCCGCGAGTCCGACGTGTTCTCGCTGATCGGGCCGAAGCGGTTCGACGCGCCGTGGAAGGAGATCGAGGCGCAGGGCTACATCGCGCCCGCCGACTGCGTCGAGGTCCGGGTCAACCTCACCGACTCCGAGCGCCTCGCCTACGCCACCGCCGAGACCGAGGAGAAGTACCGCTTCTGTGCGACCACCGCGACCAAGCGGAAGGTCACCGAGGCGATCGTGCGCCGCTTCGCGGGGCAGCAGATCCTCGTCATCGGCCAGTACATCGACCAGCTCGACGAACTCGGCGAGCACCTGAACGCCCCCGTCATCAAGGGCGAGACGTCCAACGCCCAGCGCGAGAAGCTGTTCGACGCCTTCCGGGAGGGCGAGATCAACGTCCTCGTGGTCTCCAAGGTCGCCAACTTCTCCATCGACCTGCCGGAGGCCACCGTCGCCGTCCAGGTCTCGGGCACCTTCGGCTCCCGCCAGGAGGAGGCCCAGCGCCTCGGCCGCGTGCTGCGCCCCAAGGCCGACGGCCACCAGGCGCACTTCTACTCGGTGGTCGCCCGCGACACCATCGACCAGGACTTCGCCGCCCACCGCCAGCGCTTCCTGGCCGAACAGGGCTATGCCTACCGGATCATGGACGCGGACGAGTTGCTGGCAGAGGAAGCCTGACCGGGGCCCGCTCCGCCCGCCGCCCCCGCCGCTCCCACGCCGCCCCCGCCAGCATGGCCAGCGCGAACAGGGGATAGGGGGAGGCCAGGGGCTGCTGCCACCAGGCGAGGTGGAGGTCGCGGTCGCCGGCCCGGGGGACCAGCCACATCGTGCGGGCGGCGAAGCAGACCAGCGCCACGGCGGCCCAGGCCCGGCGGCCCTCCGCCAGGAGCACGACGATCAGCGGCACGCACCACACCCAGTGGTGGGACCAGCTGATCGGGGAGACGAGCAGGGCGGTGAGGGCGGTCAGCAGAACGCCCCACCGGTCGAGCGGGGCGCGGCGGGCCAGCCACAGGCCGGTCACGGCGACCGCCGGCGCGGACAGCAGCCAGGCGAGGCCGGGTGACGGGTCGTGCAGGACGCGGGCGACCAGGCCCTGGAGGGACTGGTCGTCGATGATCCAGGTCTTGCCGACCCGGTCGGTGCGGAAGAAGAGGCGGGTCCAGTACTCGACGCTCGCCGCGGGCAGGACCAGGGCGCCCAGGGCGACGGTCCCGGCGAACGCGGCCGTCGCCGTCGCCGCCTCCCTGCCGCGCCCGCGCAGCAGCAGGTAGATCAGGAAGAGTCCCGGGGTGAGCTTGACGCCGGTGGCGATGCCGATGGCCGCGCCCCGGCCGCGCGCGCCCGGCGGCCGGGTCAGGTCCCACAGGACGAGGCAGGCCAGGGCGAGGTTGATCTGGCCGTAGCCGAAGGTCTGGAAGACCGGTTCGAGCCAGAGCGCGAGCGCCGTGCCCGCGCAGACGAGGGGCAGGTCCGCCGCCCGGCCCGCGAGGCGGAAGGAGAGCCGGACCAGCCAGGCCAGGAGCAGCGCGTTGACCGCGCAGAACGCCAGCTTCGCCGTCGGTACGGGCAGCAGCGCGGCCGGCACGAACAGCAGCGCCGCGAACGGCGGGTACGTCGCCGGGAGCCGGCCCTCGGTGATGGTGAAGCCGTACAGGTCGCGGCCGTGCAGGACGGACGCGCCCTCGGCGCGGTAGACCACCGCGTCGGGCATCGGCACCCTGAGGACCGCGAACAGGGTTCCCAGGGCGAGCAAGGAGACGGCCAGGAGGACGTAGGGCGTCGCGGGATGCGACCGGAGTGCCACCGTCCGTTTCGTCACGGGGCGACCCTAGTCGGTCATTTGTGCCGTACGCCCGCCTCCTCGCCGTACTCGCCGAGGATGATCACGTCGAAGGCGGCGCCCGCGAACACCTTCACGGCGCGCAGGGCGTCGCCGAGGCGGTGGTGGTGGCTGCCCCGGACGGCCGTGGCGCCGGCCGGGCGGGCAGGGGGTGCCGGATGGATTCCTGCTGCGCTCATGGTTGCTGCGCTCATGACTCAATGGTGGTCCGGGGACTTGAGGCGGGCGTCCCCCGCGGAGCCGACCTCATCGCCGTCCGCGTACCCCTCTGGAGGGACCGCACCCCTTGCGCCGGATGGGTGACGACCCCTAGGGACTGTCTGACAATTCCCGTCTGCCTCGCGACGCCATGCACGCACTCTCGCGGCACCGGGCG
This sequence comes from Streptomyces sp. NPDC093260, assembly GCF_040683715.1. Classification (NCBI taxonomy): domain Bacteria; kingdom Bacillati; phylum Actinomycetota; class Actinomycetes; order Kitasatosporales; family Streptomycetaceae; genus Streptomyces; species Streptomyces sp. NPDC093260. Next base: position 136,546 of record NZ_JBFBEK010000003.1, on the reverse strand, counting down.
CAGACCCGAGTACGTCCAGTACGAGGGCCTGCGCCCGGCACCCCGAGAGCACGCACCTGACGCCGCGCGGCCGCCCTTCGGGCGACGACGGGAATTATCAGACAGGCCCTAGGGGCCCGCGCGGCCGGGGGCCGGTGCGGGGTCGGGCCGCGGTCGGCCGTGGGGGCACGGGGTGCGGTGCGCGGGCCGTCGTAAAACGGTTGGCCTCCGCCCTCCCGACGACCTAGAATCTCCGCTCTTGCCCGCCTCCCTCGCGGAGCGCCGCCGTCCGGACGGAAACCGGGCGGCAGATCCCGCAGCCGTACGGCGCCGCCGCGCCCGGCCCCGCCGTCAGTCCCGTAGGTACCCGGAGGCACTTCCTTGTCCACGCCCGCCGACGCCTCGCCCGCCCCCGCCCCGGCCGCAGCCGGACCGGTCGACGACAACCCGCTGGTCCGCGAGCGGTCGCACCTCGCCGCCTCCCGCGCCGCGCTGCGGGCCATGCGCGAGGACGTCGCGTCCCTCGACATCCGCGACGTCACCGCGAACTGGGTCAACGCCGAGGTCCTGGCCCGCCAGATCGACGACCGGATCAAGGCGCTGGCCGACCTCAGCGACACCCCGCTGTTCTTCGGCCGCCTCGACTACCTGCACAGCCCGGGCGCGGACCAGGCGGAAGGAGCCGACGGGGAACGCTTCTACATCGGGCGGCGGCACGTGCACGACGCGGACGGCGACCCCATGGTCATCGACTGGCGTGCACCGGTCTCACAGCCGTTCTACCGGGCGTCCAGGAAGAACCCGATGGACGTCGGGCTGCGCCGCCGTTTCGGCTACACCGGCGGCGAGCTGACCGCGTACGAGGACGAGCACCTGTCCGACCCGGCCGAGACCGCCGCCACCAGCAAGCTGCTCCAGCAGGAGATCGAGCGCCCGCGCGTCGGTCCGATGCGGGACATCGTGGCGACCATCCAGCCCGAGCAGGACGAGATCGTCCGCTCCGGCCTGTCCGGCACCGTCTGCGTGCAGGGCGGCCCCGGCACCGGGAAGACCGCCGTCGGCCTGCACCGCGTCGCCTATCTGCTGTACGCGCACCGCGACCGCCTGGCCCGTACGGGCACCCTCGTCATCGGGCCGAACAAGTCCTTCCTGCACTACATCGAGCAGGTGCTCCCGGCGCTCGGCGAGCTGACCGTGCAGCAGGCGACCGTGGACGACCTGGTCGCGCACGTGGAGGTGCGCGGGGCCGACGACGCGGCGGCGGCCGTCGTCAAGGGCGACGCGCGGATGGCCGAGGTGCTGCGGCGGGCGGTGTACGCGCACGTGACGCTGCCGGCCGAACCGGTCGTGGTGGTGCGCGGCTCCCGCCGCTGGCGGGTGCCGGCGTACGAACTGGAGGAGATCGTCCGGGAGTTGCTGGACCGGGGCATTCGCTACGGCGCGGCGCGCGAGGCCCTGCCGCAGCGCATCGCGCACGCGGTGCTGGTGCAGATGGAGCGGGCCGGGGAGGCCCCGGACGACCGGGTGCAGGACGCGGTCGCCCGCAACACGGCGGTGAAGGCGGCCGTCAAGGCGATCTGGCCGCCGGTCGACCCGGCCAAGCTGGTGCTGCGGCTGCTGTCCGACGCGGACTTCCTCGCCGCGCATTCCGAGGGCGTCCTCACCGAGGACGAGCGCAAGACGATCCTGTGGGCCAAGCCGGTGCGGTCGGTGAAGTCGGCCAGGTGGTCGGCGGCGGACGCGGTGCTGATCGACGAGGCCGCCGACCTGGTCGAGCGCACGCACTCGCTCGGGCACGTGGTGCTGGACGAGGCGCAGGACCTCTCCCCCATGCAGTACCGGGCGGTCGGGCGGCGCTGCACCACCGGTTCGGCGACCGTGCTGGGCGACCTCGCGCAGGGCACCACGCCGTGGGCGACCCGGACGTGGGAGGAGGCGCTGGCGCACCTGGGCAAGTCCGAGGGGATCATCGAGGAGCTGACCGCCGGTTTCCGCGTCCCCACGGACGTGATCGCCTACGCCTCCCGGCTGCTGCCGCACATCGCCCCGAACCTGACCCCGGTCGCCTCGGTCCGCGAGAACCCCGGCTTCTTCGAGGTCCGGACGGGCGAGGGCGACGCGGACGTGGTGGCGGCGTGCGGGGAACTGCTGCGCAACGAGGGCTCGACCGGCCTGATCGCCGCCGACGCCCGCGTGCCCGCGCTCGCCGAGGCGCTGACGGCGGCGGGGCTGCCGTATCTGGCGCCCGGCGAGGAGACGACGGCCGAGACCCGCCTCACCCTGGTCCCGGCCTCGCTCGCCAAGGGCCTGGAGTACGACTACGTGGTCCTGGACGAGCCGCAGGCCGTGGTCGACGGCGAACCCGACGAACGCACCGGCCTGCGCCGCCTGTACGTCTCCCTGACCCGAGCGGTCTCGGGCCTGGTCATCACCCACACGGCGCCGCTGCCGCCTCAGCTGGCCTGAGGCAGGCGCCCTCGGGGGCGCGCTGGGCCGGGGCGCGTGGCCCCGGCCGTTCTCCCGCGTGCGGGGCGCCCTCAGACGGCCAGCGTGTGGACCGTCTCGCCGTTCAGGACGGCGCGCCACTGGGCGACCGAGGCCGTGGAGACCGGGCCGGTCCAGCCGGTGGGGCGGGCCGCGCCGCCGATGTGGAAGGCGTCGATGCCGGCCGTGCGCAGCGCCGCCACATGGTCCAGGCGCAGTCCGCCGCCGACCATGATCTGCGGCTCGTAGCCGGGCTCCCCGCTGCGCGCCGCCTCGGCGAGCAGCGTGGGCAGCCCCTCGTCGACGCCGCCGGCCGCACCGGCCGTGAGGTAGGTGTCCAGGCCCGGCAGGCCGTCCAGCTGCTTGCGCAGGGCGTCGCGGTCGGCGGCCCGGTCGATGGCCCGGTGGAAGGTCCACCGGCAGCCGTCGAGCGCGTCCACCACCCGCTCCACGGCCGCGAGGTCCGCCGTGCCGTCCGCGTCGAGGAACCCGAGGACGAACTCCTCGGCCCCCGCCTCCCGCAGTTCGCCGACGACCCCGGCAAGCCTGTCCACGCCCGCGGCGCCGCCCGCGGCGAAGCCGTCCGCGAGCCGCACCATCACGCGCAGCGGGATGTCGACGGCGGCGCGGATCCCGGCCACGGTCCCGGCCGACGGGGTCAGCCCGTCGGCCGCCATGTCGGTGACCAGCTCGAGGCGGTCCGCGCCTCCGGCCTGGGCGGCGACCGCGTCCTCGACGTCGAGGGCGATCACCTCCAGGACTGCACGCATGCTCATGGGACCCCTTTCCTCGGTTTCCCCTGGGGCTGACAGGTCTAGTCCAATATCAGGGTACGCCGAGGAGGTCCCCGCGGGGGGAACCGGTCCGGCCGAACATGCCGGCCGAGAGGTTCAGCCGAAGATGTTCAGCTCCCCCGCCTCGGCGCCCGCCAGCTCGTACCCGTCCGCCGGCAGCGGCCGCCCCGAGTACAGCCGGACGAGGGTCGCGGCGTCGCCGATGTAGCGGGCCGGGGTCCGCTCGCCGCTCACGTCGCCGAGGCGCAGCGGCTCGTCCAGGTCGTCCAGATCGGCGTGCACCGGCAGGCGGCCGCCCCTCTCCCGGCTGACCCGGGCCAGCAGCGGCAGCGCGTACGCGAGCCCCGCGCCGGCGTACGCGCCCGGCTCGCCGAACGTCTCACGCACATCGCCCGCGTGCACCCACTCACCGAGCGCGATCACGTCCAGGAGGCCGTCGCCCGCCGCGATCACCGGGCCCGCCTCGCTCATCCCGCGCTCCAGCTCGTCCACCACGCGCGCGTGCGGCCAGTCGGCCCGCTCGGCGATGTCCCGGTCGTTGGACTCGGGCGAGAACACGCCCCGCTCGAACCGCCCCTCCACCACCCGGATCAGCGCGGCGGAACAGTGCGCGAGCACGTCCCGCACCGTCCATCCCGGACACGCGGCGACCGGCAGCGCGAAGTCCGCCTCCGGCCGCGCCCGCAGCAACGGGACCAGCGCGTCCCGCTCCACGGCCAGCAACCGACCGGGCAGTTCGGGGTCCCTCGTCTCGCGCACGTCAACAGAAGTCATGCCCCCACGCTAGGGCCTGTCCGTCCATTCGCGTCGTCGCCCGGAGGACGGCCGCGTGGCGTCAGGCGCGTGCTCTGGGGGTCCCCCCTGCTCGAAGAGCCTGGCGGAGTGCCGGCTCCCGGCCCTCGTACGGGACGTACTCGGGCCGGGGGCCGGTGCGGTGAGTGGGGTTACCCCTGCCCGAGGGCCCGGGGAAGCCTGCAGGGCGTCGCGCGGCAGACGGGAACTGTCGGACAGGCCCCAGGGGCTCGGCTCCCCGGACGGGCGGGTACGACGGGAGAATGGGGCCCATGGCCGATCACGCGGATCTCGACACCCTCCGGGCCCGTTTCGCACGCGCCCTCGACAGCACCCGCGGCCCCGGCGGCGGCCCCGACCCCGCGCCCTACGCCGACGACCTGCTGCGCCGCTGGCGGGAACCGCAGCGGCACTACCACACGCTCACCCACCTCACCGCCGTCCTCGACCACGTCGACGTACTGGCGGAGTACGCCGCCGACCCCGACGTGGTGCGGCTGGCCGCCTGGTTCCACGACGCCGTCTACCTGCCCGACCGGTCGGAGAACGAGGAGCGCTCCGCCCGCCTCGCCGAACGCGCCCTGCCCGAGGCCGGGGTGGCGGCGGACAAGACCGCCGAGGTGGCCCGGCTGGTCCGTCTCACCGTCACCCACGACCCGGCCGGCGACGACCGCGACGGCCGGGTCCTGTGCGACGCCGACCTCGCGATCCTCGCCGCGCCCCCGTCCGCCTACGCCGCCTACGCCGCCGGCGTCCGCGAGGAGTACCACTTCGTCCCGAACGACCTCTTCCGCACCGGCCGGTCCGACGTACTGCGCCGGCTCCTCGCCCTGCCCCGCCTCTTCCGCACCCCCTACGGCGAACGCCACTGGGAGGCCACGGCCCGCTACAACCTCGCCTCCGAACTGGAAATGCTGTCGCAGTGACGTCCGCCCGGCCCCTACCCTGCGCCCTATGAACGCATGGGGCGGGGAACAGGTGGAGCGGGCCGTCGCGGACGCGGTGGCGGTGCTGCGGACGGCGACGGACCGGGACTGGGACGGCGTACGGGCCGGCCGGCTGGAGTGGAGCTGCCGGCACACCGCCGAGCACATCGCGAGCGATCTCATCGCCTACGCCGGTCAGTTGGCGGGCCGCGCGCAGCACGACTACGTCCCCTTCGAGATCACCCTCGACGAGGGCACCGGCACCGCCGACGTGCTGGACGTGATCGCGACGACCGGCGCGCTGCTCGCCGCGGCCGTCCGCACCACCCCGCCGGGCGTACGGGCCTTCCACCCGTACCCCTTCCGCAGCGCCGGTCCCGAGGGCTTCGCGGCGATGGGCATCGCCGAGGTGCTGCTGCACACGCACGACATCGCCACCGGCCTGGGCCTGGCCTACGAGCCGCCCGCCGACCTGTGCGAGGGCGTCCTCACCCGCATCTTCCCGCACGTCCGCCCCGGAGAGACCGCCTGGTCCACCCTCCTGTGGGCCACCGGCCGCGGCGAGTTGCCCGGCCGCGCGCCGGTCGCCGAGTGGCGCTGGCACAACACCCTCGCCCTGCCCGCCGAACGCCTCACCCTGGAGGGCGTCAGCCCGGCCGCCGCCCTGGACCTGTCCGCCGGCGGGGACGGCGGCCTCCGGTGGGTCGAGGGCGGCCCCTTCACGGGCACCCGCGAGGCCGCCGGGATGATCACCAAGGCGTACCTCGACGGCGTGCACCGGTCCGAGTGGGGCATGTTCGCGCTGGTGCGCCGCGAGGACGGGCGCGCGGTCGGCGCGATCGGCTTCCACGGCGCCCCCGACGAGGACGGCCGCGCCGAGATCGGCTACGACCTCGCCGAGTCGGCCCGCGGCCAGGGCTACGCCACCGAGGCGGTACGCGCCCTGGCGGCATGGGCGCTGGCCCGGGACGACGTACGCGCCCTGCTCGCCACGGTCGAGCGGGACAACGTCCCCTCGCAGCGGGTGCTCACCCGAGCGGGCTTCGTCCAGGTGCCCGATGTGGACGACCTGCTCGCGTACGAACTGCGGCCTTAGGGCTGGGACTCAGGCCCTGAGGCCCGGGCCCGGGGCGACTCCCGTGCCGGGCGCGGGGGTCACGGCTGCCGGTCGCGGCGCTTGCGGCGGCGCAGGCCGGCCGCGTGCAGCAGCCGCACCACCTCGCGGCTGCTGACCTCCACCGCGCCCGCGGCCACCGCGTCCGGGTAGCGGTGCGCGGGCAGGTCGTAGTGGTCGCGGTCGAAGGCGCGCCGGGGCAGCCCCAGTCCGGCGGCGAACAGGTGCAGTTCCGCGTAGGAGACGTCGCTGACGAGGTGCGACCACAGCCGGCCGTGCCCCGGCCAGTTCGCCGGGTCGACGTAGACGGTCACGGCGCCGCCGGGGCCGTACGGGCGGCGACGGCCTCCGCCGTACGGGTGAGCGCCACGACGACCGCCGTACGGGCGGCCGTCAGGAGGACCGCCGCACGGGTGGGCGTCACGACGCCGTCCCGCCCAGGGCGCGGGCCAGGCCGCCCACCGGGGCCACCTTCACGCCGGCCTGGCTGCACACCCAGTGCGGATCGGGGCCGAGTTCCGGCTCGACGTCCAGCGCGTGCGGGTCGCCGTAGCCGCACACCGGGCACAACGGCCAGCGGCCGTACCGCTCCAGGAGCGCGTCCTGGACGTCCTGCGCGACCAGTCCGGCCACGTACCGCGCGCCGTCCGGCCACTGCTCCACCCACCAGCGGCGCTGGGCGACGGAGTCCTCCACGAGCGAGACGACGTCCGCCTTCGCGACCTCGCCGGCGACGAGGTCGGCGAGCACGAGGGCACGCGCGGCGTGCAGGGCCTGCTCCAGCGGGCTGATGGGGTCTGCCATGCCCCCATTGTGCGCACCTCTTGACCACACCTCCGCCCGGAAAATAGCTTTCATGGTGTGACCCACGACGTGAAGGAAATTTTCGCAGGCTCGGGTACCAGGGGCGCTCCGGGCACCGCGCCGCCCGCACCCGCCGCCCTCGCGGCCAAGGTGCGCACGCTCGCGCCCTCCATGACCCGTTCCATGCAGCGCGTCGCCGAGGCCGTGGCGGGCGACCCGGCCGGCTGCGCCGCCCTGACCGTCACCGGCCTCGCCGAGCTGACCGGCACCAGCGAGGCGACCGTCGTGCGCACCGCCCGCCTGCTCGGCTATCCGGGCTACCGCGATCTGCGCCTGGCCCTCGCGGGCCTGGCCGCGCAGCAGCAGTCGGGGCGCGCGCCCGCCATAACGACCGACATCGCGGTGGACGACCCCATCGCCGACGTCGTCGCCAAGCTCGCCTACGACGAGCAGCAGACCCTCGCCGACACCGCCGCAGGGCTCGACACCGTCCAGCTCGGCGCGGCCGTCGCCGCGCTCGCCGCCGCCCGCCGCACCGACGTCTACGGCATCGGCGCCTCCGGGCTCGTCGCCCAGGACCTCACGCAGAAGCTGCTGCGGATAGGACTGATAGCGCACGCGCACAGCGACCCGCACCTCGCCGTCACCAACGCGGTGCAGCTGCGCGCGGGCGACGTGGCGATCGCGATCACCCACTCGGGCTCGACCGGTGACGTGATCGAACCGCTGCGGGTCGCCTTCGACCGGGGCGCGACCACCGTCGCGATCACCGGCCGCCCCGACGCGCCCGTCACCCAGTACGCCGACCACGTGCTGACCACCTCCACGGCCCGCGAGAGCGAGTTGCGCCCGGCGGCGATGTCCTCCCGCACCAGCCAACTCCTGGTTGTGGACTGCCTGTTCGTCGGCGTGGCGCAACGGACCTACGAGACGGCGGCGCCGGCCCTGGCGGCGTCGTACGAGGCACTGGCCCACCGCCACACCCCACGCGGCTCCGACCGGCGCGCGTAGGCGCGGCGGCGCGGGCGGCCTCCCCCCGGGCGGCTCCGGAGTCGCCCGGGGGGCAGTTCCCGCCTGGGGGCCGGCTCCGGCTTCGGGGCAGGGCCCCGGGCCGCCGGGAAGGCCCGGGGCGCGACGCTTCCGCGTACGCCGTCCGGACGGCAAGCGCTGTCCGGGGCGCGCGGTCAGCCGTTCCGGGGGGGGCCGCCGGCACCGGTCCCGGTACCAGCGCCCGTACACGCACCCCGCACCGCACCCGCACCGCACGACCCGCACCCACCTCGCACCCGCACCCGCACCCGCACCCGCGATCCGTACCGCATCGCCCGCGCACGAAGAGAGCCGTCCCTCATGACCTCCACGCCCCACTACCGAGAGCTGCGTACCGAGCTGGAGACGCTGACGACCGAGGCGTTCCGGCCCGAGCTGGCCGAGATCGACCGGCTGCCCACCCTGGAGATCGCCCGGCTGATGAACGCCGAGGACACCACCGTGCCGCGCGCGGTGGCCGAACGGCTGCCGCAGATCGCCGCCGCGATCGACGCGGTGACCGAGCGGATGGCGCGCGGCGGCCGGCTGATCTACGCGGGCGCGGGCACCGCCGGGCGGCTCGGTGTGCTGGACGCCTCCGAGTGCCCGCCCACCTTCAACACCGACCCCGGACAGGTCGTCGGCCTGATCGCGGGCGGCCCGCAGGCGATGGTGACCTCGGTGGAGGGGGCCGAGGACTCGCGGGAGCTGGCGGTCGAGGCGCTGGACGCGCTGAAGCTCACCCCGGACGACACGGTGGTCGGCGTCTCCGCCTCGGGCCGCACCCCCTACGCCGTCGGCGCGGTCGAGCACGCCCGCCGGCTCGGCGCGCTGACCGTCGGCCTGGCCTGCAACGAGGGCAGCGCGCTGGCCGCCGCCGCCGAGCACGGGATCGAGGTCGTGGTCGGTCCGGAGCTGCTGACCGGCTCGACCCGGCTGAAGGCCGGCACGGCGCAGAAGCTGGTCCTGAACATGATCTCGACGCTCACGATGATCCGCCTCGGCAAGACGTACGGGAACCTGATGGTCGACGTGCGCGCCTCGAACGAGAAGCTGCGCGCCCGCTCCCGCCGGATCGTGGCCCTGGCGACCGGCGCGCCGGACGAGGAGATCGAGCGCGCCCTCACGGCGGCGCACGGCGAGGTGAAGAACGCGATCCTGATCCTGCTGGCCTCAGTGGACGCCCCGACGGCCGGCCGCCTCCTAGAGGAGTCGTCCGGCCACCTGCGGGTCGCCCTCGACCGGGCGGGCGGCTGACGGCAGGGGCCTTGAGGACGAGCGGGAGATCCGGGCCACGCAGGGGGAGGACCCCGCCTGCCCCGTGCGGGATGCGGCCCGGCGTTCCCCCTCTTCCCCCGCCCCCCGGCGGCACCGCCCCGCAGCCACCGCCACGGGCCTACGCTGGGGGGACCATGAACCATGCCCAGCTCACCGCTCTCGGACGCGCCCTCCGGCTCCTCGGCGAGCACGGGGAGGCGCTGTCCGCCGACACGCCCGACGCCAGACTGCACGAGGTGAAGGGCGACCTGCGGCGCGCTCTCGACCTGCTGGAGGAGAGCGTCACGTCGGCCGCCCCCGCCACCCGCTGCCCCGAGCACCCGAACGGCCCGGTGGACACCAGCGCCCCGGACCTGTGCCTGCTGTGCGAGACCCGGCGGCGCGCCGCCCGCCACGGCTCCTACGGGCGCCCGGCAGCCGAGTCCGCGCCCGCGCCGTCCCGCTACGGCGTGCGCGAGGACCGGCCGCAGCCCCAGCAGCGCTGGCTGCCGGAGCTGTGGAACGGGCGGGAATGGCAGTTGTGCGGGACCCCGCGCCGGGACCGGCGGGAGGCGGAGCTGTTCATCGCCGCCCAGCGCCGGGCGCCGCGGGCCGCGATCGCCTACCGGCTCGTGCACGAGTTCACCGACTACGAGGTCGTCCGGGTCTGGGGCCACCCCGTGCGGGTGGACATCGAGCCGCTGGGGAACCTGTAGGCGCCCAGCCCCCGTCCGCTCCCCGCCGCTCTACGGCCGCGTCCTCACCGCTCTACGCCTTCACCACGGGCGCTCCCGGCTCGTCCGCGGCGGCGAGCGGCGCGCTCGGGGCGGCGGTCCGCCGGCGCGGGATGAACGAGGCGATGGCGAAGCCCAGCAGGGCCGCGCCCGCGCCGAGGGCGAGGACGGTGCGGAAGCCGTTCTCCGAGGGCAGCGCGTGGGGCCCGGACGCGGTGGTCATGTGGGCGAGGACCACACCGGCCACGGCGCTGGCGGTGGAGGTGCCGATGGAACGCATCAGGGTGTTGAAGCTGTTGGCCGCGCCGGTCTCGGAGGCGGGCACCGCGCCCATGATCAGGGTGGGCATCGCGCCGTAGGTGAAGCCGATGCCGGCGCCGATGACGCAGGACGCCAGCACGAAGTGCCAGAGCCGGTCCATGAGGGCGATGTCGAGGCCGTAGCCGGCGGCGACGATCAGCGCGCCGGTCATCAGCGTCACCTTGGGGCCGCGGGTGCGGGAGACGGCCGCCGAGACCGGCGCCACCGCCATCATCACCAGGCCGGAGGGGGCCATGACGAGGCCGGAGACGAGCAGGGACCTGCCGAGGCCGTAGCCGGTGCGGGTGGGCAGCTGGAGCAGCTGCGGGATGACCAGGGACATCGAGAACATCGCGAAGCCGATCGCGATGGAGGCGAGGTTGGTGACGAGGACCTGACGGCGGGCGGTGGTGCGCAGGTCCACCAGCGGCGCCTCGATCCGCAGTTCGAAGAAGCCCCAGGCGATCAGGATCACGACCGCGGCGGCGAACATGCCGAGGGTGGTGGCGCTGCCCCAGCCCCAGTCGGCGCCCTTGGAGACGGCCAGCAGCAGGCACATCAGGCCCGCCGCCATGCCGGCCGCACCCACGGCGTCGAACCGGCCGCCCGAGCGCACCTTCGACTCCGGTACCAGGACCAGCACCAGCACCGCCGCGACGACGCCCAGTGCGGCGGAGGCCCAGAACAGCACGTGCCAGTCGAAGTTCTCGGCGACGACCGCGGCGGCGGGCAGCCCGAGGGCGCCGCCGACGCCGAGCGAGGCGCTCATCATCGCGGTCGCCGAGCCCAGGCGCTCGGCGGGCAGCTCGTCGCGCATGATGCTGATGCCGAGGGGGATGACGCCGGAGGCGAGGCCCTGGAGGGCGCGGCCGGCGATCATCGGCACGAGGGAGTCGCTGAGCGCGGCGGTGGCCGAGCCGATCACCAGCAGGCCGAGGCTGACCAGGAGCATGCGGCGCTTGCCGTACATGTCGCCGAGGCGGCCCATGACCGGGGTGGCGACGGCGGCGGCGAGCAGCGTGGCGGTGACGACCCAGGCGGTGTCCGACGCGGCGGCGTGCAGGAGCGTGGGCAGCTCCGCGACGATCGGGATGACCAGGGTCTGCATCAGCGAGACCACGATCCCGCCGAAGGCCAGCACGGCCACGACGGCCCGGGGTCGGGGCGGGGCCTCGACCGCGATGGGCCGGGCAGGGGCGTCGGACATGGGGACGACTCCGTCGAGGGCAGAGGTACTTGACTCAGGCAACCATAATCGAGATTGATTGACTTAAGCAAGGGAAAGCCCCTACTGGTCACCGCCCGGCCGCACGCCGCCGGGACCCGTCGCGGGCACCGCCGCGCCCGGCGGAGTCCGCCGCAGGCGCGGCGAAGGGAGCGTGGCGGCGGCCGTCACCGCCGCCGCCACCGTCCCCCCGCGCCCGGCCCCGCCGCGGCCACCCCTCCAGGGGCGGCTCGCCGGCCGGGCCGGGTCAGCTCAGCGTCGTCAGCGACGCCGCGTCGTACGGCTTCAGGTCGTCGTAGCGGTCCGCGAGGACCTTCGCCGCCCACTGCGGGTCCTGGAGGAGCGCGCGACCCACGGCGACCATGTCGAACTCGTCGCGCTCCAGACGGTCCAGGAGGTTGTCGAGGCTGCCCAGGGACGCGCCCTCGCCCTGGAACGCCTTGATGAAGTCGCCGTCCAGGCCGACCGAGCCGACCGTGATGACCTGCTTGCCGGTGATCTTCTTCGTCCAGCCCGCGAGGTTGAGGTCGGAGCCGTCGAACTCGGGCACCCAGTAGCGGCGGGTGGAGGCGTGGAAGACGTCCACGCCGGCCTCGGCGATCGGGGTGAGGATGGCCTCCAGCTCCGCCGGGGTCTCGGCGAGTCGCGCGTCGTAGGCCTCCTGCTTCCACTGCGAGTAGCGGAAGAGGATCGGGAAGTCGGGCGAGACGGCCGCGCGGACCGCCGCCACGAGTTCGGCGGCGAACCTGGTGCGGGCCACCGGGTCGCCGCCGTAGGCGTCGGTGCGGCGGTTGGTGCCCGCCCACAGGAACTGGTCGAGCAGATAGCCGTGGGCGCCGTGGATCTCGACGCCGTCGAAGCCGATGCGCTCGGCCGCGGCGGCCGACTCGGCGAACGCGGCGATGACGTCGTCCACGTCCTGCTGCGTCATCGCCTTGCCCTCGCCCTCGGTGCCGTCGACGCGCAGCCCGGACGGGCCGACCGGCGGGGCGTCCGCGAACGGCGGCCGGCCCGGCTTGCGGACCATGCCGATGTGCCACAGCTGCGGGACGATCGTGCCGCCCGCCGCGTGCACGGCGTCGGCGACCTTCGCCCACCCGGCGAGCTGCTCCGTGCCGTGGAACCGCGGCACCCGGCTGCTCTCACCGGCCGAGGGGTGGCCCACGTAGGTGCCCTCGGTGACGATCAGCCCCACCCCGGCGGCGGCGCGGCGGGCGTAGTACGACACCACGTCCTCGCCGGGGACGCCGCCCGGGGAGAACATGCGGGTCATCGGCGCCATCGCGATCCGGTTGGGGACGGTCAGGCCGTTCAGCGTGATGGGCCGGGCCAGGACCCGGGCCGCGCGGGAGGCCGGCTCGGGGGCGGGGCCGGGCGTGGGCTCGGAGGTGGTGACGCTCATGTGGGGGCTCCTGTGCAGGACTCGATACCCAGTGGTATGTGCATGTGCATACGCACGGAGTCTGACACCGGCGGCCGCCCTTGTATTCCGCCGCCCCCGCGAAGTGACCCGGAACACGCCCGAGGGCGGCGTCCCCTGTCGGTGAGACAGGGGACGCCGCCCTCGGTGTGCGACGGACGGGTCCGATCCTCGGGGAGGATCAGAAGTCCATGTCACCGCCCGGCATGCCGCCACCGGCGGGCGCGGCGGCCTTCTCCGGCTTGTCGGCGATGACGGCCTCGGTGGTGAGGAACAGCGCGGCGATCGACGCGGCGTTCTGCAGCGCGGAGCGCGTCACCTTCGCCGGGTCGATGATGCCCTCGGCGACCAGGTCGACGTACTCTCCGGTCGCGGCGTTCAGGCCGTGGCCCGGGGTCAGGTTGCGCACCTTCTCCACCACGACGCCGCCCTCGAGGCCGGCGTTGACGGCGATCTGCTTCAGCGGGGCCTCGAGCGCCAGCTTGACGGCGGCGGCGCCGGTGGCCTCGTCACCCTCCAGCTCCAGCTTCTCGAACACCTGGGAGGCCTGGAGCAGGGCCACGCCACCACCGGCGACGATGCCCTCCTCGACGGCCGCCTTGGCGTTGCGCACGGCGTCCTCGATGCGGTGCTTGCGCTCCTTCAGCTCCACCTCGGTGGCGGCGCCGGCCTTGATGACCGCGACACCGCCGGCGAGCTTCGCCAGGCGCTCCTGCAGCTTCTCGCGGTCGTAGTCGGAGTCGCTGTTCTCGATCTCGGCGCGGATCTGGTTCACGCGGCCGCTCACCTGCTCGGAGGAGCCGGCGCCGTCGACGATGGTGGTCTCGTCCTTGGTGATGACCACCTTGCGGGCCTTGCCCAGCAGGTCGAGGGTGGCGTTCTCCAGCTTGAGGCCGACCTCCTCGGAGATGACCTCGCCGCCCGTGAGGATGGCGATGTCGCCGAGCATGGCCTTGCGGCGGTCGCCGAAGCCCGGGGCCTTGACGGCGACGGACTTGAAGGTGCCGCGGATCTTGTTCACGACCAGGGTCGACAGGGCCTCGCCCTCGACGTCCTCGGCGATGATCAGCAGCGGCTTGCCCGACTGCATGACCTTCTCCAGCAGCGGGAGCAGGTCCTTGACCGAGGAGATCTTGGAGTTGGCGATGAGGATGTACGGGTCCTCGAGCACCGCCTCCATGCGCTCCATGTCGGTCGCGAAGTAGGCGGAGATGTAGCCCTTGTCGAAGCGCATGCCCTCGGTGAGCTCGAGCTCCAGACCGAAGGTCTGCGACTCCTCGACGGTGATGACGCCTTCCTTGCCGACCTTGTCCATGGCCTCGGCGATCAGCTCGCCGATCTGGGTGTCGGCGGCGGAGATGGAGGCGGTGGAGGCGATCTGCTCCTTGGTCTCGACCTCCTTGGCCTGGTCGAGCAGGGCGGCGGAGACGGCCTCGACGGCCTTCTCGATACCGCGCTTCAGGGCCATCGGGTTGGCGCCGGCGGCCACGTTGCGCAGGCCCTCGCGGACCAGCGCCTGGGCGAGGACGGTGGCGGTGGTCGTACCGTCGCCGGCGACGTCGTCCGTCTTCTTGGCGACTTCCTTGACCAGCTCGGCGCCGATCTTCTCGTACGGGTCCTCGAGCTCGATCTCCTTGGCGATGGAGACACCGTCGTTGGTGATCGTGGGAGCGCCCCACTTCTTCTCGAGGACGACGTTACGGCCCTTGGGGCCGAGGGTCACCTTGACGGCGTCCGCGAGCTGGTTCATGCCGCGCTCGAGGCCTCGCCGCGCCTCCTCGTCGAACGCGATGATCTTGGCCATGTGAAGTGGTCCCTCCAGGACTGGGGGTGATTCCTTCGGACCGCGCCCGCGCCCGCGACGGACGGCTCGCGTGCCTCGTGGTTCCTTGCCCCACCCGGCTCGCGGGCCTCACCGACCCGGTCCTCGTTGTCACTCTCACCTTCAGAGTGCTAACGCAATGATTAGCACTCGACCCCCGAGAGTGCAAGCGCCTTCGGCGACTACGACACCCCGCTCAGCCCCCCGCGAACACGGGCCGCCGGCCGGGCGCGCACGCGTCCCCGCCCCACCCGGCGCGCGCCCGCGCGCACAGCGAAGGGCCCGCACCGCCGATGGCGGTGCGGGCCCTTCCGAAGAACGCTTGCGGTGGCCGCGCGATTCAGGCCGTCACGCGGACCATGTCGGCCTGCGGACCCTTCTGGCCCTGCGAGATCTCGAACTCGACCCGCTGACCCTCTTCCAGCGAGCGGTAGCCGTCCATCTGGATCGCGCTGTAGTGGACGAAGACGTCCGCACCACCGTCGACCGCGATGAAGCCGTACCCCTTCTCCGCGTTGAACCACTTGACGGTGCCCTGAGCCATGCCTAACTCCCCTATTACTGGCCCTTGCACAGATCCACACTTCGCGGATCCGGGTCAGACCTCACCCCCCGTGGACGGGGGCGTGCGCCGGAACGCGTCGACCGCGGCTGAATGTATCTGTCCAACTGCCGTCTGCAACAGGTCAATCGGACGAGAATTCTGGACGGGAGCGGTCCGGAATGTGGTGAGAATTCGCCCCGATTCAGGGCAACTCGGGCCTCACAAAAAAGACAAATGCCGCGGAAAGTGAGCGCACTTTGGCTACTTCTCATCGTCGTGCGGCAGAAAAAGCGGGCTTCCTGATCCTCGGATCAGGAGCGCGTTCCCCAACTCTACCGCGCTCAATCACGCAGAACTGCCCCCTCCGCTTCTCTCACGGAGGGGGCAGCCCGGTGAACAACGGGTAATCGGGATTACCCAGGGTAAGACTCAGCCGCCGGCGACCGCCGGGATGATCGACACACCGGCGCCGTCCGGCGTGGCCGTCCCGAGGCCCTGCTCGAAGCGCACGTCGTCGTCGTTGACGTAGACGTTGACGAAGCGGCGCAGCTTGCCCTGGTCGTCCAGGACACGCGCGGAGATGCCCGTGTGGTTCTTCTCCAGGTCGGCGATGACCTCGGCGAGGGTCGCGCCCTCGGCGCTCACCTCGGCCTGGCCGCCGGTGTAGGTGCGCAGGATGGTGGGGATGCGAACGGTCACGCTCATGATGCGAGGCCAGCCTCTCGGAAGGAGTCCAGGGTCGGGCGGATGGTCGCGGTCAGGCCGGTGCCCGCCACCGCGTCCAGGGTCTTGAGGCCGTCGCCGGTGTTGAGCACGACGGTGGTCTTCGCCGGGTCGATGAGACCGGCCTCGATCAGCTTCCTGGTGACGCCGACGGTCACGCCGCCCGCCGTCTCGGCGAAGATGCCCTCGGTGCGGGCGAGCAGCTTGATGGCGTCCACCACCTGCGCGTCCGTCACGTCCTCCACCGCGCCGCCGGTGCGCCGGGCGATGTCCAGGACATAGGGGCCGTCGGCCGGGTTGCCGATCGCCAGGGACTTGGCGATGGTGTCCGGCTTCTGCGGCCGCACCACGTCGTGCCCGGCCTTGTAGGCGGTGGACACCGGCGAGCAGCCCTCGGCCTGGGCGCCGAAGATCTTGTACGGCCTGTCCTCGACCAGGCCGAGCCTGATCAGCTCCTGGAGCCCCTTGTCGATCTTGGTGAGCTGCGAGCCGGAGGCGATCGGGACGACGATCTGGTCCGGCAGCTCCCAGCCGAGCTGCTCGCAGATCTCGTACGCCAGCGTCTTGGAGCCCTCGGCGTAGTACGGCCGCAGGTTGACGTTGACGAAGCCCCAGCCCTCGCCGGCCGGGTCGCCGATCAGCTCGGAGCAGAAGCGGTTCACGTCGTCGTAGTTGCCCTCGATGCCGACGAGTTCGCCGCCGTAGACCGCCGCCATGACGATCTTGCCCTGCTCCAGGTCGTGCGGGATGAACACGCAGGAGCGGAAGCCGGCACGGGCGGCGGCGGCGCCGACGGCGCCGGCCAGGTTGCCGGTGGAGGAGCAGGACAGGGTGGTGAAGCCGAAGGCGCGGGCGGCCTCCAGGGCCTGGGCGACGACCCGGTCCTTGAAGGAGTGGGTCGGGTTTCCGGAGTCGTCCTTGACGAAGAGCCTGCCGGTCTCGACGCCGAGTTCGGCGGCGAGGCGGTCGGCCTGGACGAGCTTGGTCCAGCCCGGGTTGATGTTCGGCTTGCCGGCCACGTCGGCGGGGACGGGCAGCAGCGGGGCGTAGCGCCAGATGTTCGCGGGGCCGGCCTCGATGCGCTTGCGCAGTTCCTCGGTGTCGTAGGCCGAGAAGTCGTAGGCGATCTCCAGCGGGCCGAAACACTCCTCGCAGGCGAAGACCGGGCCGAGGGGCACGCGGTGACCGCACTCGCGACAGCTGAGCGCGGCGGCGGGGCCGAGGTCTACGGTGGAGTCGGTGCTGCTTGCAACTGTCTGCACAGCCATGGAGGCGAGGCCCTTTCTCCTCATCTTCCTCACGACGCATCTCGCCGTGAGACGGATTTGGCACCTTCCCTAGCCGGGAGCCTCGCGGAAACGATCGCGGCGGGCGATCTACGAGACCGGCTGGAGGGTTGCCGGGGCTTCATCGGGCCGTGTCCCTCTGCCCCTCTGGATGAGCGGTATTCGATTGTGGGTCGCGGCGACCCCGGCATGCGATGGTCATCCGCGTTGTTCAAGACTGTAACCGAAGGCCGGGACAGTGAGAGAGAGTCGTCCGAACCGCGAGACAGATCACAGGATGATGTGATCCGCGCCGTGCGGGCGCGCCTGACACGCCCTAGCAGGAACGAGGAGCCGTCGACCGTGCTGGAAGAAGTCGAGCGCTGGCTGAGGACGCGCTCCTGGTCCGTGGCCGACCGCCCGCTGCGGACGGTCCTGGCCGCCAAGCGCGCCGGCGGCTCGACGGTCAGCGTGGTGCTGCCCGCGCTGAACGAGGAGGCGACGGTCGGGGAGATCGTCGCCGTGATCCGCGAGGAGCTGGTGCGGCGCGTCCCGCTGGTCGACGAGATCGTCGTCGTGGACTCCGGCTCCACCGACCGGACCTCCGAGGTGGCCGCGGCGGCCGGCGCCCGGGTGGTGCACCGCGACGCGATCCTGCCCCGTATCCCGGCGGTGCCCGGCAAGGGCGAGGTGCTGTGGCGCTCGCTGCTGGTCACCGGCGGGGACATCGTGTGCTTCGTGGACGCAGATCTGCGGGAGTTCTCCGCCGACTTCGTCACCGGCATCGTCGGCCCGCTGCTCACCGACCCCGAGGTGCAGCTGGTCAAGGCGATGTACGACCGTCCGCTGAGCGTGCCGGGCGCGAGCGCGGCCGGGCAGGGCGGCCGGGTCACCGAGCTGATGGCCCGCCCGCTGCTGAACATGCACTGGCCGCAGCTGGCCGGCTTCGTGCAGCCGCTCGGCGGCGAGTACGCGGCCCGCCGCTCGCTGCTGGAGCAGCTGCCGTTCCCCGTCGGCTACGGCGTCGAGCTGGGGGTGCTGGTGGACGCGCTGCACCTGGTCGGCCTGGACGCGCTCGCCCAGGTCGACGTGGGCGTCCGCCTGCACCGGCACCAGGACGGCCAGGCACTCGGCCGGATGGCCGCCGCGATCTACCGCACCGCCCAGCTGCGCCTGGCCCGCGGCCACCTGATCCGCCCCGCCCTCACCCAGTTCGAGCGCGGCGCGGACGGCTTCGAGCCGCGCACCTACTCGGTGGACACCGAGGAACGCCCCCCGATGACGGAGATCGCGGAATACGCGGAACGCCGGGTGGCGTGAGGCCCGGGGCGGCTGCGGGCCGCCCGGGTACCAGACCCCGGCCCCGCCGGGAGCCGGCCCAGGACGCCCGGGGATCAGCCGGGTACGCCGTCCGACCGGCTCCGGCGGCCCGCCGCGTCCCGCTCGCGGGTCAGGTACGCGCCGCCCTTGCCGTAGGTGCTCATGCCGTAGGGGGCGGCCGGCGCGGAACCGACCTCGGCGTAGCAGTCGCCGACCGGGCTGGTGATCGCGCAGGCCTTCCTGCCGACACCGACACCGACACCGACAGGCGGAATCCCCGCCCGCCCCGTCCCCGCACACGTTTGAGTGTTCGGGACCCGGGCTAGGTTCAGGACCATGGCTGCAACGCACGGTGCCGAGGTGCTGGTCGCCTCCAATCGCGGACCGGTTTCGTACGAACTGCGCCCGGACGGCGGTGAGGGCACGCTGCACGCGAAACGCGGCGGCGGCGGACTGGTCTCCGGGCTCTCCGCGATCGGCCCGGACGCGGGCGCGGTCTGGGTGTGCGCGGCGCTCGGCGACGCCGACCGGGAGGCGGTGCGCCGCTTCGAGGGCGGGCGCCGGCTGCCGGCGGAGGACACCGGCGGCCAGCAGGTCCGGATGCTCGACATCGCCCCGGACGTGTTCTCGGACGCCTACAACGGCATCGCCAACTCGGTGCTCTGGTTCGTGCACCACATGCTCTACCAGACCCCACTCGAACCCGTATTCGACGCCGGGTTCCGCCGTCAGTGGGCGTCGTACGAGGCGTACAACCGCGCCTTCGCCGAGGCCCTCGCGGAGGAGGCGGCCGAGGGCGCGGCCGTGGTGGTGCAGGACTACCACCTCACGCTGGTGCCGGGCATGCTGCGCGATTTCCGGCCCGATGTGCGCATCGGGCACTTCTCGCACACCCCGTGGGCCCCGGTCGACTACTTCCGGATGCTGCCCGACGACATCGCCGAGCAGGTGCTGCGCGGCATGCTCGGCGCGGACCGGCTCGGCTTCCTCACCCGGCGCTGGGCGGACGCCTTCGCCGGCTGCTGCGAGGCGCTGACCGGCGGCCTCGGCGGCACCCGGATCGGCGTGCACGGGCTCGGCGCGGACGCGGAGTTCCTGCGGGAGCGCTCGCACCGCGCCGATGTGAAGGAGCGGATGGCGGCGCTGCGCGAGGAGATCGGCACGACGCCCGACGGCGGCGCGCGCCGCACGATCGTCCGGGTGGACCGCACCGAGCTGTCGAAGAACATCGTGCGCGGCCTGCTCGCCTACCGGCAGCTCCTGGAGGACCGGCCCGAGTGGCGCGAACGGGTGGTCCACATCGCCTTCGCCTACCCCTCCCGCCAGGACCTGGCCGTCTACCGCGAGTACACGGCCGAGGTGCGGCGCGTGGCGGACGAGATCAACGAGCGGTACGGCACCCCCGGCTGGACCCCGGTCGTCCTGCACGTCAAGGACGACTTCGCACGGTCGCTGGCGGCGTACCGGATCGCGGACGTGGCGCTGGTCAACCCGATCCGGGACGGCATGAACCTGGTCGCCAAGGAGGTCCCGGTGGTCTCCGACGCGGGCTGCGCGCTGGTGCTGTCCCGGGAGGCGGGCGCGTACGCGGAGCTGGGGGACGACGCGATCGTCGTCAACCCGTACGACGTGGTCGGCACCGCGGACGCCCTGCACGAGGCGCTGAGCATGGCGGGCCCGGAGCGGGCCGAGCGCAGCAAGCGCCTGGCCGCCGCGGCGACGGCCCTGCCCCCCGCCCAGTGGTTCCTGGACCAGCTGAACGAACTCTGAGACCGACCACCCCCGGGGCCGCGCCCCGGGGCCTTCCGGTACGGCCTCACGGCCCGCCGCCTACGGCAGCGCGTCCGCCAGGTTCCGCAGCAGCTCGACCACGCCCGCCGGTCCCGGCACCACCAGGTCCGCCCGCTCGGACAGCTCGGTGACCTCGCTGCTGCCGCTGCACACCAGCAGGCCCGGTACGCCGTCGGCGCGCAGCTTCTCCACCGCGGCGAAGGCGGGCAGGTCGCCGAGGTCGTCGCCGGCGTAGAGGACGGAGGCGGCGCCCCGGGCGCGGACGTAGTCCGACAGGGCCACGCCCTTGTCCATGCCCGGCGGGCGCAGCTCCAGCACCATCCGGCCCGGCTCCACGATCAGGCCGTGCCGGGCGGCGAGTTCGGCGAGGGGCTCGCGCAGCAGGTCGTAGGCGGCCTGCGGGTCCTCGGCACGGCGGGTGTGGACGGCCAGCGAGCGGCCCTTCTCCTCGGTCCAGGTGCCCTGCCAGGCGCCGATCCGGTCCAGGAAGCCCGGCAGTTCGGCGCGGACGGCGGCGACGCCGGGGTGCGGGGCGGGCGCGGTGACGGTGCCCGTCGCGGCGTCCCAGCGTTCGGCCCCGTAGTGGCCGAGGACGACGAGGTGTTCCAGGCCGGGTACGCCCGCGAAGCCGCCGTTGCGCACCGCGACGCCGGCCGGGCGGCCGGTGACCACCGCGACGGCGGCCACCTTCGGGGCCAGCGCGGCGAGCACCGGTACGGCCTCCGGGTGCGCCCGGGCCTGGTCGGGGTCGGGCACGATCGGGGCGAGCGTGCCGTCGAAGTCGAGTGCGATCACCGCCCGGTCCGGCCGTGCGAGGACGGCGGCGAGGCCGTCCCGGCCGGCCTGGGTGGCGGGGGTCGGCAGGGAGGCGGCGGGGTTGGTCGAGTCCGTTTCGTGGCTGCCCATGAGCCGAACCTATCCACACTCGCCCGGCCGCACTCCTCGACGTGCCCCACGGCCGGCCCGGCCTGCCCCACCGGTCCGCACGCCCCGCGCATCCCGCACGCCCCGCGTATGCCCCGCGTCACGCGTATGCCACGCGTCCCGCGCCCCCGGGTCCCGAGGCCGGCCTACGCGGCCTCCCGGTGGCCCGGAGGCGGCGCGCCCACCGGTCCCTCAGCGTTCCGCCCGGCGGGCCTCGCGGATCCGGCGCAGGCGGTTGACCGTCACCGGGTCGTGGGCCAGGGCGCGGGTGTCGTCCAGGAGGGCGTTGAGGAGCTGGTAGTAGCGCACGGGTGAGAGGCCCAGTTCCTCGCGGATCGCGCGCTCCTTCGCGCCGGGGCCGGGAAAGCCGCGCCGCTCCAGCGCGAGGATGTCCCGCTCCCGCCGCCCGAGCGCCTGCTCCAGCCCCTCGCCGCTCCCCTCGCGGCGGCCCGCGTCGCCCCCGTCCGGCACGCCGCCGTCCAGCGGGCCCCCGTCCGGCGCGCCGTCACCGCGTACGCCCTCGTCCCGTACGTCCATACCCCGCACCGTAACCCCGGCCACCGACAACGCGGCCGGGGCGGCCCCGAAAGACCGCTCCGCGCACGCGAGCGGCCCGCGGCCGCGGGGGCCGCCGGGTTCACGCGTCCGGCGGCGCCGTCACTCCCCGCCCCGCGTGCTCTCCGCGTCCGAGGCCGTGGTCTGGAGCTGGTTCAGGATCGCGGTGGGGTCGCCCTCGGGACTGACCGTGCGGCCGATCTCCTTCTTCACGTCCGCGCTGACCTTCGCCCAGGACGTCTTGCCGAACGGGTAGAGCTGCGCCAGCGGCAGCTCCTCCAGGAACGGCCACAGCTTCCTGTCCCGGTCCGCCGCGGACATCGCGTCCGAGGCGGAGCTGGTGACGGGCAGCAGGTCGTACTCGCGGGAGAAGGCCAGCACGTTCTTCTGGTCGTAGACGAAGTCGAGGAAGTCGCCGATCTCGTCCTTGTGGCCGTGCTTCTTGAAGGCCATCATCCAGTCGGTGACGCCCATGGTCGCCTTGGGCGTGCCGTTGCGCCCCGGCACCGGCACCATGCCGAAGTCGACGCCCTTCTTGGCGGCCTGCTGCATCAGCGTCGGATGGCCGTTGAGCATGCCGACCTCGCCGGCCGCGAACGCCGAGAAGGCCTGCGCGCGGTTCAGCTTGCCCGGCGCGACGGGGCCGGTCAGGTCCTTGCCGACCAGCTCGTCCTTCAGCCAGGTGAACGTTTCCGCATTCTGCGGGGAGTTGATCGTGTAGGTGCCGATGTCGTCGGTGTAGCCGGCGCCGCCGCTCAGCAGCCACTGCAGGGTCTCGGCCTGCGCCTCCTCGGGGCCGAGCGGCAGGGCGTAGGGGTACTTCACGCCCTTGGCCTTCAGCGCCTCGGCGTCGGCGGCGAGGTCGGCCCACGTCGTGGGCGGCTTGGTGATGCCCGCCCGGCCGAAGAGGGTCTTGTTGTAGAACAGCACGCGCGTGGAGGCGGCGAACGGGATGCCGTACTGCACGTGCCGCAGCTGGCCGGCCTCGGAGAGCTGGCCGAGGAAGTCGGCCTGCACGGGTATGGAGAGCAGGTCGTCGGCCTTGTAGAGCATGCCCTGGTCGGCGTAGTCGGCGTAGGCGCCGATCTGCGCCATGTCCGGCGGGTCGCCCGCGTCGGCCATCTCCTTGACCTTGCGGTCCACGTCGGTCCACGGGTACACGCTGACCTCGACCTTCACGCCCGGATGGGCGGACTCGTAGTCGCGGACCAGGCCGTCCCAGTACTTCTGCGAGCTGTTGGCCGCGGAGTCGCCGTAGTCGGCGGCGACCAGTCGCAGCGTGACGTCGGAGGAGCCGGTGCTCCCGCAGCCGCCGAGAAACACCGTCATGCCCAGCGCGGACACCACCGCGATCGTTCCTGTCCTGCGCCGCTGCACTGCCTCTTCCGCCCCTCAGGTACCGCTGTTCGACATGTGGACACGATAGGTCTACACCACGTGAGTGGACTAGACCTCTTGTGGGTCGAAGGGCCACACTGTCCCCCGTGAGACACGTCATCGCGCTCGATGTGGGCGGCACCGGGATGAAGGCCGCGCTGATCGCCGCCGACGGCACGCTGCTGCACCAGGCGCGGCGCGCCACCGGCCGCGAGAACGGCCCCGACGCCGTCGTCGAGAACATCCTCGGCTTCGCCGCCGAACTGCGTGCCGTCGGCGCCGAGCGGTTCGGCGAACCGGCCGCCGCCGCCGGCGTCGCCGTCCCCGGCATCGTGGACGAGGAGCGCGGCGTCGCCGCCTACGCCGCCAACCTCGGCTGGCGCGACGTACCGCTGCGCGCTCTGCTGGCAAAGCGGCTGGGCGGCATCCCCGTCGCCCTCGGCCACGACGTGCGCACCGGCGGCCTCGCCGAGGGCCGCATCGGTGCGGGCAAGGGCGCCGACCGGTTCTTCTTCGTGCCGCTGGGCACCGGCATCGCCGGCGCCATCGGCATCGACGGCCGGGTCGAGGCGGGCGCGCACGGCTTCGCCGGCGAGATCGGCCACATCGTCGTACGGCCCGGCGGCACCCCCTGCCCGTGCGGCCAGCGCGGCTGCCTGGAGCGGTTCGCGTCAGCCGCCGCGGTCAGCCAGGCCTGGGCCGAGGCGTGCGGCGACCCCCAGGCGGACGCGGCGGACTGCGCCAAGGCGGTGGAGTCCGGCGACGCCCGCGCGCGGGAGGTCTGGCAGGAGGCGGTGGACGCGCTCGCCGACGGGCTGGTCACCGCGCTCACCCTGCTGGACCCGCGCACGCTGATCATCGGCGGCGGACTCGCCGAGGCCGGGGAGACTCTCTTCGCACCGCTCAGGGAGGCCGTCCGGCGGCGGGTCACCTTCCAGAAGCTGCCCGCCGTCGTCCCCGCCGCCCTGGGGGACACCGCCGGCTGCCTGGGCGCGGGCCTCCTCGCCTGGGACCTCCTCAACACTTCTACGACTGCCCGGAGGTAGCCCCCTGATGGCCAACAAGGTTCTCACCGGAGCCCGGGTGGTACTGCCCACCGGGATCGTCGACGGCGGCCACGTGATCGTCGACGGCACGCGGATCGCCGACACCGGGACCGGTCCCGGCACGGCTCCGGCGGGCGCCGAGACGCTCGACGTCTCCGGCCACTGGCTGGTCCCCGGGTTCGTCGACCTGCACAACCACGGCGGCGGCGGCGCGTCCTTCTCCGGCTCCGCCGACGACGTCATGACCGCCGTCCGCGCCCACCGCGCGCACGGCACCACCACCCTCGTCGCCTCCACCGTCACCGACGACATGGGCGTCCTCACCAAGCAGGCCGGACTGCTCGCGGAGCTGGCCGAGCAGGGCGAGATCGCCGGCATCCACTTCGAGGGGCCGTTCATCTCGCCGTGCCGCAAGGGCGCGCACTCCGAGGCGCTGCTGCGCGACCCGGACCCGGCCGAGGTGCGCAAACTGGTCGACGCCGCGCGCGGCCACGCCAGGATGATGACGCTCGCCACCGAACTGCCCGGCGGCCTGGACTCCGTACGGCTGCTCGCCGACCACGGCGTGATCGCGGCGGTCGGCCACACCGACGCCACCTACGAGCAGACCGTCGAGGCCATCGACGCGGGCGCCACCGTCGCCACCCACCTGTTCAACGCGATGCCGGCCCTCGGCCACCGCGCCCCCGGCCCGATCACCGCCCTGCTGGAGGACGAGCGGGTCACCGTCGAACTGATCAACGACGGGGTGCACCTGCACCCGGCCGCCCTGGAACTGGCCTTCCACCACGCGGGCGCCGCCCGCGTCGCGTTCATCACCGACGCCATGGACGCCGCCGGCTCCGGCGACGGCCGCTATCTGCTCGGCCCGCTGGAGGTCGAGGTGGCCGACGGCGTCGCCCGACTGGTCGAGGGCGGCTCGATCGCCGGCTCGACCCTCACCCTGGACCGTGCCTTCCAGCGGGCGGTGACCGTCGACAGGCTCCCGGTCGAGGACGTGGTGGCCGCGCTGTCCGCCAACCCGGCCCGGCTGCTCGGCCTGGACGACCGCATCGGCTCCCTGGAACCGGGCAAGGACGCCGACCTGGTGCTGCTGGACGAGGAGTTCACGCTCAAGGGCGTCCTGCGGCGCGGCGAGTGGGTGGTCGCTCCCGACCTGGCCTGATCCGTTCCGTCCCCGGCGACGGGGGCGGGCCCGAGGGGTGGGCGGCGGCGCGCGCGTTTGGCATGATCGAGACCCGGAGAGGTCCAGGGCGCCGAGCCCGGGCCGGTCCGGGACATCGGGACAGCAGGCGCGCCAGACGCACTTACTCGGGGGAGGTCGGCCCACGTGATCCTCACGGTCACGCTGAACACCGCTGTCGACATCACCTATCGGGTGCCCGCACTGCGGCCCCACACCTCGCACCGGGTGACGGAGGTGACCGAGCGGCCCGGCGGCAAGGGCGTCAACGTCGCCCGGGTGCTGGCCGCCCTCGGCCACGAGGTCACCGTCACCGGCTTCGCCGGCGGGACCACCGGGAGCGAGCTGCGCGACCGGCTCGCCGCCCTGCCGGGGATCGTGGACGCGCTGGTCCCGGTGGCCGGCGCGACCCGCCGCACCGTCGCGGTCGTCGACGAGCGCACCGGCGACACCACCCAGCTCAACGAACCGGGCCCGGTCGTCACCGCCGCCGAGTGGGCCGCCTTCCAGAAGACCTACGAGGACCTGCTCGGCTCGGTGTCGGCGGTGGCGCTGTGCGGCAGCCTGCCGCCCGGCCTGCCGGTGGGCGCGTACGCCACTCTGGTACGGGCCGCGCGGGCCGCGGGCGTCCCCGTGCTGCTGGACACCAGCGGCGAGGCGCTGCGCCGCGGGATCGCGGGCCGCCCCGACATCGTCAAGCCCAACGCCGACGAACTCGCCGAGCTGACCGGCTCCCTCGACCCGCTGCGCGCCACCCAGGACGCCCGCCGCCGCGGCGCGCGCACGGTCGTCGCCTCACTCGGCGCGGAAGGGCTTCTGGCGCACACGCCGGAGGGCCTGTGGCGGGCGGCCCCGCCGGCCCGCGTCCACGGCAACCCGACCGGGGCGGGCGACTCGGCGGTCGCGGGCCTGCTGTCGGGCCTGACCGAACGTCTCCCCTGGCCGGACCGCCTGGCCCGCGCGGTGGCCCTGTCGGCGGCGACCGTCCTGTCCCCGGTGGCCGGCGAGTTCGACCACCCGGCCTACGAGCGGCTGCTGCCCCGGGTGGCGGTGACGGGGGAGGTCAGCGCGGCGTGAGGGTCAGCCGTTCTCGCCGGTGAGATACAGCTGGTCCAGGTTCACGTTGCACTGGTTGCCCTCGTTGCACGCGAGCTCGATCGTGTTGGTGCCCTTGTTCAGGTTCACCAGCGCCCAGGTGTTCTGCCAGTTGTTCTCCCAGGTGCCCTCGGGCAGCTTCGCGAAGTTCTTCATGTTCAGCGGCTTGGAGTTGGGCTGGCCGTTGACCACCAACGTGGCGTTGGCGTCCACGCCCGGGATGCCGTAGACGACGTACAGCCGGTAGGAACCCGCCTTCTGGATGCCGTTCACGGTCCAGGTGACCTTGGCGCCCACGTGGTTGAAGCCGGTGACGTAGATCCCGCCGTCCGCCTTCGCGCCCTTGATGTCGGACGCCGTGGTGGTGCCCGTCAGGAGCAGCGCCTTCGCGTCGATCTTCGGAAGGTCGCCGTTCGGGGCGACGCTGCTCGTCGGGGACGAGCTGGGGCTGGCGCTCTGGCTGGCCGGGGGGGTCGTCGCGCCGGACTGCCCGCCGGCCTGGTCGTCGCCCTTGTCGCCGAGCACCGTCACGGCGATGCCGATGACGACCGCGGCGACCACCGCGACCGCGCCGATCAGCAGGCCCTTGGTGTTGGGGCCGCGGCGGCCCTTGCCGCCGCCGGCGCCCCGGCCCTGCTGCTGGCGGGGCGGCTGCGCGCCGCCGGGGAGGGTCTCGGGTGCGGCGTAGTGGGCGTTCGGCTGGCCGTAGGCGCCCTGCTGCTGCGGTACCTGCCCGTACGGCCCCGGGGCGGCCTGACCCTGCTGGCCGTACTGCCGCTGGCCGACCGTGCGGACCCGGTTGACCGAGCCCGGGTAGCCGTAGCCACCGGAGGGCGGCTGGGCCCCGTTGGCCTGGCCGTCGGCGTACAGGTAGCCGAACGGGTCGTCGTCCTCGGGCGTGCTCGCGCCGTTGTTGCCGGGCGTCATCCCTTGGTGCTCCTCAACAGTGCGGGTCGGATGCAGTACGTCGTCAGATTGGACGAGCCTACCCGCTCTGCTGGACCCGAACGGGGGGCTCAGTCCGCATCAACCCGCTGACCTGCGGCTCAGCCGGCCCGGCGATGCTGTTTGGGACGAGATCGTTTCTCGACGTACATCCGCTCGTCCGCGGACTTCAGCACTTCGTCCGCCGTCATCCCGCAATGCGCCCATCCGATGCCGAAGCTGGCGCCGACGCGGACGGCGCGGCCCTCGGCGCGGATCGGCTGGATGATCTCGTTGCGCAGGCGTACGGCGAGGTCCTGGGCGTCGGCGCGGCCGAGGCCGTCGGCGAGGATCACGAACTCGTCGCCGCCGAGCCGGGCCACGGTGTCACCGTCGCGCACGCCGTTGCTCAGCCGGCGGGCGACCTCGATGAGGACGGCGTCGCCGGCGTTGTGCCCGAACCGGTCGTTGATCGACTTGAAGCCGTCCAGGTCGCAGAAGAGGACGGCCAGCCCCTTGGCGCCGTCGTCCCGCTCGCCCTCGGGGGCGATGGTGTGCTCATGGTGGTCGTAGGCGTCGTAGGCCTGCGGGACGGGGGCGAAGTCGAAGCCGTGCGCGGCTTCGGCGGCGGCGTCGTAGGCGGGGTGGCCGTAGGCCGCGTCCAGCGGGTCCGGCTCGCCGGGGTGGACGGACTGCGGGCGGCTGCACAGCCGGGCGGACAGCCGCGCGCGCAGCTCGGCGGAGTTCGGCAGTCCGGTCAGGGAGTCGTGGGAGGCGCGGTGGGCGAGGTGCAGCTCGCGGCGCTTGCGCTCCTCGATGTCCTCGACGTGGGTGAGCAGGAACCGGGGCCCGTCGGCGGCGTCGGCGACCACGGAGTTGCGCAGGGAGACCCAGACGTAGCTGCCGTCGCGGCGGGCCAGGCGCAGCTCGGCGCGGCCGCCCTCGGCGGAGGTGCGCAGGAGGGTGCCTATGTCCTCGGGGTGGACGAGGTCGGAGAAGGAGTAGCGGCGCATCGCGGAGGCGGGGCGGCCCAGCAGCCGGCACAGGGCGTCGTTGGTGCGCAGGATGCGGCCGTGCTGGTCGCCGCCCATCTCGGCGATGGCCATGCCGGAGGGCGCGTACTCGAAGGCCTGCCGGAAGCTCTCCTCGCTGGCGCGCAGGGCCTGCTGCTCGCGCTCCAGGCGGACCAGGGCGCGCTGCATGTTGGCGCGCAGCCGGGCGTTGCTGATCGCGATGGCGGCCTGGAAGGCGTAGACCTGGAGGGCCTCTCGGCCCCAGGCGCCGGGGCGGCGGCCGTTGCGCGGGCGGTCGACGGAGAGGACGCCGAGGAGTTCGCCGGAGGAACCGCCGGGGGCGTACATGGGGGCGAAGAGGCGGTCGGAGGGGTGCCACTCGTCCTCGAAGCGGGGAGCGGGTCCGTCGGTGTACCACTGGGGGACGTCGTCGTCGTCGAGGACCCAGCCCTCGGTGTGGGGTATGAAGACCAGGTCGCCCCACCGCTCGCCCATGCCCAGCCGGCGGTCCCAGGACTCGCGGGCGCCGACCCGGCCGGTGATCAGGGCCTCGGCGGCGGGGTTGCCGGAGAACGCCGCGACCACCAGGTCGCCGTCGGGGCGCACGAGGTTGACGCAGGCCAGCTCGTAGCCGAGGCCGGTGACGACGCCGTCGGCGACGGTCTGGAGGGTGTCCGCCAGACTGCGCGCGGTGTTCATGTCCGCCATGACCTGGTGCAGTTGCCGCAGGGTCGCAAGACGGACGTACGGTTCCGACTCGGTCTCCATGCTCGCCCTCCCCCCGAGACCTGGCAGCGCATCAAAGGGTTCTCTTCGGCGTATCGTTCCGTGCGGTCTCCGCCACTGAATCACAGCGCGAAGCCCACTCGGTACACAGGGTCAACAATTCAGGTCCCTTGTGACTCAAGTCACAGAAGAACGTGAACAATTGAGTGGAGTTTCTGCTTTTTCCCTGTGCGTCAACCGAACGCAAACTTTGTGGGTGTGTGGCCATGATGCACGAGGGACCGCCCGGGCGGGCTGGAATCACATGTTCCGCCCGTTACCCGTGCACTCCCGCCCCGCCCCGGCGCGCGCCCCGGGCCCGCTCCTCCGCCCCGGTCTCCGGCGGCTCCCGCGGCCCCCGGCGAGACGGGAGTGCCTGGTCCGCTGGTCCTAGGTCCGGGTTCGGGCGCGGGCCCGATGCGGGGACCGCCGGACGGTCATTAGCGTTGCGGTTGTGCTGAACACTTCACCCGTACCGTCCTCCTCCCCCGCCACCGCGACCGTCCTTGGGCATGCTGAGGGGGTGACCGACGACGAGTTCCGCGCCGCGATGTCCCGGCTGGCCGCGGGCGTGGTGCTGGTGACCGCGCAGGAGCCGCCGCTCGACCCGGACGACCCCACGGCGCCCGGCGGCGAGGACGTGGGCATGACGGCCACGGCCTTCGTCTCGGTCTCCCTGGACCCGCCGCTGGCCCTGGTCAGCCTGCGCGAGGGCTCGCGCATGGACGACCTGCTCGCCGAGCAGCCCCTGTGGGCGGTGTCCGTCCTCGCCGAGAGCCAGCGGCACATCGCCGGCCGGTTCGCGATGAAGGGCCGGATCAGCGACCGCCTGCTCTTCGAGGACATCCCCTGCGTCCGCGGCGAGGTCTCCGGCGCCCCGCTGGTGGGCGGCGCGCTGGCCACCCTGGAACTGCGCACCGAGCAGCGGGTGCCGACGGGCGACCACACCCTGGTCATCGGCCGCGTCCTGACCGCCCGCCTGCCGAGCGCGGAGGGCGGCCCGCTGACGTACTTCCGGGGCCGCTACCGGCACCTCGGCTGAGCCGCCCCCGCCGGGCGGCCCGGGCATCGGCTACCGGTGGGCGCGGATCCGGCGCCCACCGGTCCCCGGCCACCCGCGTCACCAACCTCTCCCTAACCCCAGTCGCGGCCCTGGCGGCCGCGCTTGGTCTCCGCGCGCTGCTTCTTCTCGCGCAGACGGCGTTCGTTGATGCCGCGCGGGACGCGGGTGGGACGGCGGGGCTTGGGGGGCGGGGCGGTGGCCTCGGCGAGCAGGGCCGCCAGGCGTACGGCGGCGGCTTCGCGGTTGCGCCACTGGGAACGGTGCTCGGCGGCGCGGACGGTGATCACCCCGTCCACGAGCCGGCCGGCGAGCCGCTCCAGCGCGCGCCGCTTCCACACCTCGGGCAGGGCCTCGGTGCGGGCGAGGTCGAAGCTCAGCTCGACCCGGCTGTCACTGGTGTTGACGTGCTGGCCGCCGGGCCCCGAGGACCGCGAGAAGCGCCAGGCCAGCTCGGCCTCGGGGAGCGCGACGGAGCCGCGGATGAGATGGGGACCGGACATGGGGTCCATGTTCCCGCCCCTGACCGGGTCACGTCACCGTAATTTCCCGCCCCGTCGCACGTTCGCCGCCGCACACGGGAGAGCCGTGTTCGAGGCGGCCTTGGTAAAAAAGGTAAAGAGATCCGGAACCATGGGGACCCCGCTCGGCGTTCTTGGGAGTGGCGGTAGCTTCGTCCGCACAAGCAACGAGGGAAGGGACTCCCCACAATGGCTGTAAGCCTCTCCAAGGGCGGCAACGTCTCGCTCACCAAGGAAGCCCCGGGCCTGACCGCCGTCACGGTGGGCCTCGGCTGGGACGTCCGCACCACCACGGGCACGGACTTCGACCTGGACGCGTCCGCGATCGCGGTCAACACGCAGGGCAAGGTGTACTCCGACGCCCACTTCGTGTTCTTCAACAACAAGCAGACCCCGGACAACACCATCGTCCACACCGGCGACAACCGCACGGGCGAGGGCTCCGGCGACGACGAGTCGATCAACGTCAACCTCGCCGGCCTCCCGGCCGACATCGACAAGGTCGTCTTCCCGGTCTCCATCTACGACGCCGAGAACCGCGGCCAGAACTTCGGCCAGGTCCGCAACGCCTACATCCGCATCGTCAACCAGGCCGGCGGCGCGGAGATCGCCCGCTACGACCTGTCGGAGGACGCGGCCACCGAGACGGCGATGGTCTTCGGCGAGCTGTACCGCAACGGCGCGGAGTGGAAGTTCCGCGCGGTCGGCCAGGGCTACGCCTCGGGCCTGGTCGGCATCGCCCAGGACTTCGGCGTCAACGTCTGACGGTCCGTCCGTGGTGATCGGGCTGCCCCGGCGCGGTGCCACGCAGCGCACCGGCGGCGGCCCCGCCCACCGGGAGGCGGCGCGGCCGGGCGGCCCCTCCCGCCGGTTCCCGCGGTGCGCCGCCGTCAGGGGTGCGCCGGCTGCCCCTCGCCGTACAGCCAGGTCTTCCAGATGTCCGTGAAGTCCTTGCCGGGGGCCTTCTTCTCGACGTAGGCCGTGAAGTCGGCGGTGGAGGCGTTGCCGTGGCGGTGCGCGGCGGCCCAGCCCTGGACGATGTCGTAGAAGGCGTCGTCGCCGACCGTCTGGCGGATCTTGTGCAGCACCATCGCGCCACGGTCGTACACCGGCGCGTCCGAGATCACGGCGGCGCTGCTCGGTCGGCCCGGCGGGAAGGCCCAGACGTCCGTGCCGTTGTCGCCCTTGCCCTGGTAGACCCTCTCGAACGTCTCCTGCGCGCTCCTTCCCCCGTGGTCTTCCGCCCACAGCCACTCCGCGTACGTCGCGAAGGACTCGCTGAGCCACATGTCCCGCCAGCTCTTCGGCGTGACGGAGTCGCCGTACCACTGGTGGGCGATCTCGTGCACGAGGGTGCTGGTGTCGGGCTCGCCGGGGAAGGTCGGCCGGTTCTGGGTCTCCAGCGCGTAGTCGACGCCGTTCACCCGGTCGACGATCGCGCCGATGGAGGAGAAGGGGTAGGGCCCGAAGTTGTCCTCCGCCCACTCCATGATCTCGGGAATCTTCCCGAGCACCTGCTCGCTCCCCGTCGCCAGGGCCGGATCGACGGCGACGTAGACGGGCAGGCCGTTCTCCAGGGTCGAGCGGGTCACCTGGAAGTCGCCGACGGCGACCGTCGCCAGATAGGTCGCCATCGGCTCGGCGGTGTGCCAGCGGAACGTCCTGCGGCCCTCGGCGCTCGTCACGCCCTTCAGTTCGCCGTTGGAGACGGCCGTCAGCTTCCCGTCCGCGGGCACGCTGACGGAGATGTCGTAGGTGGCCTTGTCGGAGGGGTGGTCGTTGCCCGGGAACCAGGCCATGGAGCCGACCGGCTGGCCGAGGGCCACCGCGCCGTCGCCGGTGCGCAGCCAGCCCTCCTTCGACCCGCCCGGATCGACGACCGTCTCGGGGGCGCCGGAGTAGCGGACGGTCGTCGTGAACGTCTCGCCCTCGCTCAGCTCCCCGTGCGGTCGCACGGTCAGCTCCTGACCGGCCCGGTGGAAGCGCGCGGCCTTCCCCTCGACGCTCACGTCCCGCACGTCCAGGCCCTGGAGGTCGAGGTCGAAGGCGGACAGGTCCTGGGTGGCGCGGGCGGTGATCACCGCCGTGCCGGTCAGCCGGCGGCCGGCCGGGTCGTAGTCGAGAGCCAGGTCGTAGTGGGCGACGTCGTAGCCGCCGTTGCCGGCCTTGGGGAAGTACGGGTCGCGCAGCCCGGAGCCGCCGGGCGTGCCCCGCACGCCTCCGTCGCACCCGCTCAGGGCGACGGCGAGCACGACCGCGGCGGCGGCCAAGGACCGGACGGTAGGGGCGGGCCTGTACACGGTGCGATCCTATGCGGCGGCCATGACACCATCGCGTACGTGCTCGACATCGGCTACGCCCTCTCCAACCGCTTCCCCGACCCGCCGCAGACGGACTACCGCCGTGCGGACGTCCACGCGCTGCGCCACGACCTGTTCTGCGGCGACGTGTACCTCGCCGACACGAAGGCGGACCGCGAGCTGGCCACGGCCTGGGGCTGGGTGCCGGTGCTGGACTTCGCGTGGGCGCTGTGCGACATCGTGGAACGGGTGGACCGGGACCCGGCCGGCTCCCGCGCCGCCCGCCCCCAGCGGGCCGAGCTGGACTTCACCGAGTCCACCGACCGCATGCTCTTCGAGCGCCGCTTCGGCTGGGTGGACATCGAGGCCGACTGGATGCCGGCCGACGAGCCGCCGCTGAGCTTCTCGCACGCCGAGCTGCGCCGCGAGGCCCGCGACTTCCTGCACGATCTGATCGCCGACCTGTGCGACCTGCACGAGGACCTGGCGGAGAACCCGGCGGTCTGGACCCTCCAGGCCCGCTTCCCCCGCCTGGCGTGAGCGTCGCTCACGGCGCCCGCGCGTGACCCGGCCGGCCTCGGCCCGCCGGGGGCCTCGCGCGCCCTGGCCCGGGGGCCTTGCCCTGAGCCCCCTCCCTATCCCTCCACCCTGATCCCCAGCCGCGCCGCCAGCACCGGGGCCAAATCCAGCAGCTGGCCGGTGCTGATCACCGCGCCCGCCAGCCGCTCCGCCCCGCCCGCGATCTCCAGCGTGGCGGCGCCGCGCAGGTCCACGTCCGTGAGCGTGGCCCCGGTGAACTCCACGCCCTTGAGCGCGCAGTCCACGAACTCCACCCGCTCCAGCCGGGCGCCGCCGAAGTCCGGCTCGATCAGCACGCAGCCCTCGAAGACCACGTCCCGCAGTCGCGCCGTGCGCAGATTCAGGTAGTCGATCTTGCCGCCGCGGATCAGCACCCGCTCCAGCACGGCGCCGTGCAGCTGGGTGCCGCCGAGCCGGGCGTCGGTCAGCTGCACGTCCCGCAGCGTCGCCTCCGCGAGATCGGTGCCGACCCCGCGGACGCCGCCGAGCACCGAGTCGAGGAAGCGGGCGTGGCGCAGCGAGGCGTCGTCCAGCGCGCACCCGCGCAGCGCGCAGTCCATGAACCGTGCGCCCGCCCCGTCCTGTCCGGAGAGGTCGGTCTCGCGGAACTCCAGCCCGTCGTAGTCCCCGTCCGGGGCCAGTCCCGCGCCGTCGTACGCCTCCAGCGCCGGCAGGCGCACCTCGGGCCGCCGGGCCGGCTTCACCCCGCCGCCCCCGCGACCGCCGCCACCGTCGCCGCCGCTCGTCCGGCCGTTCGTCCTCCGCACCATGCGCCCATGCTGCACCCCGCCACTGACAACGCCCCGGAGACCGCCGGGCTGTCCCGGCCACCGCGGGCCGCCCCCGCCCCCACCCCGGATGCGATTCATACCGATTCATGCTCTTCTGACGGAATGAGCATCACCCGAAAAGGTGAATCCTCGTCCGTGCAACGCCATCAGGGGGCCCGTTCGAGCCCCCTGGCGAACGCCCTGCGCCCCGGGCACTCCGCGCACCAGCCCCGGCACGCCCGCCCCGCCGCCGACGCGCACCGCTGGTGGGCGCTGGTGGTGATCGCGCTGGCGCAGCTGATGGTGGTCCTGGACGCGACCATCGTGAACATCGCGCTCCCCTCCGCGCAGCACGCCCTGCACATGTCGGACGCCAACCGCCAGTGGGTCATCACCGCCTACACGCTCGCCTTCGGCGGGCTGCTCCTGCTCGGCGGGCGGATCGCCGACCTGGTGGGGCGCAAACGCACGTTCGTCATCGGCCTCATGGGCTTCGCCGTGGCCTCCGCGATCGGCGGCGCGGCCGCCTCCTCCGGCATGCTCTTCGGCGCCCGCGCGCTGCAAGGGGCGTTCGCCGCCGTGCTGGCCCCCTCCGCGCTCTCCCTGCTCACCACGACGTTCACCGATCCCAGGGAGCGCGGGAAGGCGTTCGGGATCTACGGCGCGCTCGCGGGCAGCGGCTCGGCGATCGGCTTCATCGTCGGCGGGCTGCTCACCGAGTACCTGAACTGGCGCTGGTGCCTGTACGTGAACGTGCCCATCGCGATCGTCGCCGTCCTCGGCGCGCTGGCGCTCCTGCACGGCCGGGCGGGCGAGGCCGGGGACGGCGCCCGGCTGGACGTGCCCGGCGTGGTGCTCGGCTGCGGCGGGCTGGTCGCCGTCGTCTACGGGTTCAGCGAGGCCGAGCCGCGCGGCTGGACGGACCCGGTGGTGCTGGGGCTGTTCGCGGCGGGCGTGGCGATGCTGGCGGCGTTCGTGTGGTGGCAGACTCGCGCCCGGATGCCGCTGTTGCCGCTGCACGTGCTGCGCGACCGCAACCGGGCCGGCTGCTTCCTGACCATGCTGCTGGCCGTGATCGGCATGTTCGGGCTGTTCCTGTTCATGACGTACTACCTCCAGGAGATCCTCGGCTACTCGCCCCTGCGCACCGGCCTGGCGTTCCTGCCGCTGACCGCCGCGATCATCGTCGGCTCCACGCAGATCTCCGCGCGGCTGCTGCACCAGGTGGCCCCGCGGCTGCTGATGGTGCCCGGGATGCTGCTGGCGGCGGGCGGACTGCTGCTGCTGACCCGGCTGACGGTGGTCGCCGAGTACACCACCGAGGTGCTGCCCGCGCTGCTGCTGATGGGCCTCGGCATGGGCCTGACCTTCATGCCGGTGTTCGCCACCGCCACGGCGGGCGTCGCCCCCAAGGACGCGGGCGTGACCTCCGCGACCGTGAACACCTCGCAGCAGGTGGGCGGTTCCATCGGCACGGCGCTGCTCAACACGGTGGCCACGACCAGCGGGACGGCGTACGTCACCGCCCGTCTGCACCGCCCGGCGGACCGGGCGCGGGTGGTGCCGGAGGGCATCGTGCACGGCTACACGGTGGCCATCTGGTGGGCCGCCGCCGTGATGCTGCTGGCCGGGCTGGTCGCCGCCGTGATGGTGACGGCCCGCGCGCCCAAGCACGGTCTGCCGGCGGCGGAGCAGCCGGTGCCGGAGTCGGCGGTGTGAGGAACCCGCGGGGGAGGAACCCGGAAGCCCCGCGAGGGGCGGGGAGGGTTCCGGCTGCGACCGGAGCCCTTCCCGTGCGGGCCCCCTGAGGGCGGCCGCCGAACCCCCTGCGGCCCTCAGCCCCGCCCCGCCACCCGGTCGGCGATCCGGGCCAGCCGGGAGGAGCGGGCGGCGTGGGTGAGGGCCTCGCGGCGGTCGGCGGTGCGGTAGGTGGCGTACATGCCCTGCACGCCGAGCCAGCGCAGCGGCTCCGGCTCCCACTTGCGCACCTTGTGACCGGCCCACGGCAGCGCGGTCAGCGGCGTCGGCCCGCCCTGCCCCGAGTCCAACTGGACCAGGTCGGTGAGGGTGCGGGCGGCGAGGTTGGCGGTGGCGACGCCCGAGCCGACGTAGCCGCCGGCCCAGCCGAGTCCGGTCGTACGGTCCAGGGTGACCGTGGCGCACCAGTCGCGCGGCACGCCGAGCACCCCCGACCAGGCGTGCGCGACCCGCACTCCGGCCAGCACCGGGAAGAAGGCGGCGAGGATGTCGCGCAGCGCCTCGACGGTCCCGGGCTGGGTGCGGCCGTCGTTGTCGGTGCGCGAGCCGAACCGGTACGGCACCCCGCGTCCGCCGAGCGCGATCCGGCCGTCGGCGGTGCGCTGCGCGTACATGTAGGCGTGCGCCATGTCGCCGAGGGTCTCGCGGCCGTCCCAGCCGATCGCCGCCCACTGCTCGTCGGTCAGCGGCTCGGTGGC
Organism: Streptomyces sp. NPDC093260; assembly: GCF_040683715.1. NCBI lineage: Bacteria > Bacillati > Actinomycetota > Actinomycetes > Kitasatosporales > Streptomycetaceae > Streptomyces > Streptomyces sp. NPDC093260. The sequence continues at coordinate 99,655 of NZ_JBFBEK010000003.1, read as the reverse complement.
GATCATCGAGGAGTTCATCGGCAGCCAGGTGCGCTTCTGCCCCTTCAGCGAGGCGGTGAAGCCCTCCGTGCACCGCAGCACGTAGGGGGCGCGGACGGTGCCGTAGGGGGTGACGGCGTGTTTGGGGCGGATCTCGGTGACCGGGGTCGCCTCGTGGATCGTCACGCCGAGCGCCTCGACGGCCGCCGCGAGGCCCTTGACCAGCTTGGCCGGGTTCAGCCGGGCGCCGTGCGGGGTCCAGGCGGAGCCGACGGCGTCCGCGACGCGGACGCGCTCGGCGGTCTCGCGCGCCCCGTACAGCTCGCGGTCCTTCTCGCCGAAGGCGAGTTCCCGCTCGTGGAAGGCGCGCAGCCGGGCCAGCTGGGCGGGGGTGCGGGCCACCTCCAGCACGCCGCCCTTGTGGACGTCCGCCTCGATGCCCTCCTCGGCGGCGACGCGGATCACCTCGTCCACGGTGTCGTTCATCGCCTGCTGGAGCCGTACGGCGGCCTCGTGGCCGTGCAGCTCGGCGTACCGGTCGCGGCCGGCGACGCCGTTGTAGAGCCAGCCGCCGTTGCGGCCGGAGGCGCCGTAGCCGCAGAACTTCTGCTCCAGAACGGTGATCCGCAGGAAGGGGGCGGTCTTCTTCAGGTAGTACGCCGTCCACAGGCCCGTGTAGCCGCCGCCGACGATCACCACGTCCGCGTTCGCGTCGCCGGTGAGCGGTTCACGCACGGCCGGCAGGCCGTCGTCCGCGAACCAGTAGGAGATGCCGCCGTTCACGATGCCGCTGTTCACGGCCCTGTCTGCCGAGCTGCTCATGGCCGGGACGCTAACGCCTTCCCGCCGCCCGTGTCTCCTTCGGAATCCGTGTTCTTCCCGCGCCCCCGCCCGCACCCGTGCCCGTACCCGCGGCGAGCGGGCGGCAGGCGAGGCCGATCAGGACGGCGGTGAAGTGGCCGAGGTCGGTGAAGGTGCGGCCGGTGGCGAGCGGGACGGCGAAGAAGCCGAGCGCGGCGGCCGCGTACCCGTACCGCCAGGGCCTCGGGACGCACCAGGTCAGCACGCCGACCACCCCGGCCAGGGCGTAACTGACGCCCACGTCCAGGGTGTCGACCGCCGAGTCGGGGACCACCCCGCGCCGGATGCCCCACAGCAGCGCGCCCTCGCTGATCAGGGTGGCCAGGACGTGCGCGGCCGCGCACACCGCCAGCCAGCGCGGGGTGCCGAGCCGGCGTTCGGCCTGCGCGTGGAAGACCGTGTAGAGCACCGCGTACGGCAGCCAGCGGCCGCCCGCGATCCACATGGCGCTGGCGACCAGGACCCGCACCGGGTGCTCCGACAGCTCGTGCAGGTTGGTGGACCGCTGGCGCAGGAACTCCGTCTCGAAGCGCGGCGACATGTGGTGCAGGGCGACGGTCGTGACGAACAGGACGGCCAGCCAGACGTACGTTCCCGGGGCGCTGCGGACGTAGCCCGCCACCGCCCTCGGCACCGACCGCATCCGGAAGACCGCGTTCACCCTCGCAAGTATCACCGGCAGGCCTCGGGGGCCGCCCGCCGGGCCGCCCCTGGCCCCGCGCCGTCGGGCGGCCCGCGGGACCGCCGCCCGGCCGGCCGCACCGCCCCGTGACACGCCACCGGACGGCCTATCCCGGCTTTTGCGGACTATCCGGTCATAACGTACAGAATATGACGAAACGCCACATCGCCTTGCTCCTGAGCGCCGTAGCACTCGTCGGCTCCGGCGTAGCAGCCGCCCCGCCGATCTCCGTGCCGAAGGTGCGCCTGGTGCACTCGGGCCAGTCGATCCAGAAGGCGGTGGACGCCGCGCAGCCCGGCGACACCGTCCTGCTGATGCCGGGCACCTACCGCGAGAGCGTCAAGATCGCCACCCCCGGCGTGACCCTGCGCGGCACCGGCGCGGAGATCACCGTCCTGAAGCCGGCCACCGGGACGAACGCGAACGACTGCGGCAAGCGCGGCAACGGCATCTGCGTGGCGGGCACCAAGGCCAAGCGCCTGAAGGGCGTCACGGTCGCAGACCTCACCGTCACCGGGTTCTCCCGCGCCGGAGTGATGGCCGTGGGCACCGACGGGCTGACCGTGCGGAACGTGTCCGCCGTCAAGAACGGGCTCTGGGGCATCGCCGAGGAGCGCTCCAAGCGCAGCGAGTACCGCGCCAACCTGGCCCGCGGCAACGGCGACGCCGGTCTCTTCCTCGCCAACACCATCACCGCCGAGCAGGGCGCCCTCGACACCGGCGGCACGGTGATCGCCCAGAACCGGCTGGAGGACAACCGGATCGGCCTCACCGTCCGCCGCCTGCGCGACCTCACCGTCGCCGGCAACTACGTCACCGCCAACTGCACCGGCGTCTTCGTCGTCGGCGACGAGAACAAGCCCCACGCCGGCGCGCTGAGCGTGCGCGACAACCTGGTCACCCGCAACAACAAGTACTGCCCGAAGACCGCCCGGCTGCCCTACCTCCAGGGCTCCGGCATCGTCCTGACCGGTGCCGAGAACACCGAGGTCACCGGCAACACCGTCCTCGGCAACTCGGGCAGGTCCCCGCTGTCCGGCGGCATCGTGCTCTTCAAGAGCTTCGTCGGCGCCGCCAACGAGCGCAACCGCGTCAGCGGCAACGCCCTCCAGGACAACTCCCCCGCCGACCTGGTCAACCAGGAGAGCACCAAGCGCGGCAACACGTTCCAGCAGAACTCCTGCCACGCCTCCAAGCCCGCGGGACTGTGCTGAGGCCCCGGCCGCGCACACGACCGCGACCGACCGACAAGGAAGGAACAGGCGGCACATGACGACCGCTCAGACCGCACCACCGCCGTCCATGCGGCTCAGGGAGCTCGTGTTCGGGGCGGCCTGCGCCGCCGCCCTCCGCGCCGCCGCCCGCCTCGGCGTGGCCGACGCGCTCGGCGACTCCCCGGCCGCCGTGGAGGACCTCGCCGCCGCGGTGAAGACCGAGCCCAAGCCGCTGCGCCGGCTGCTGCGCGCCCTGACCTGCTACGGCGTCTTCACCGAGCAGCCCGACGGCACCTTCGCGCACACTGACATGTCCAGGCTGCTGCGCGAGGACGACCCCGCGAGCCTGCGCAACATCACCCTGTGGTGCACCGAGCCGTGGACCTGGCAGGCCTGGCCCAGGCTGGACGAGGCGGTGCGCACCGGCCGCAACGTCGTCGAGGACCTGTTCGGCAAGGAGTTCTTCGTCTACCTCAACGAGGACGCCCCCGAGTCGGCGGACGTCTTCAACAAGGCGATGACGACCTCCAGCAAGCAGTCCGCGCAGGACGTCGCCGATCTGCTGGACCTGTCCGGCGCCGCCTCGGTCGCCGACATCGGCGGCGGCCAGGGCCATGTGGTGGCCAGCCTGCTGGAGAAGTACCCGGCGATGCACGGCACCCTGCTGGACCTGCCGCGCGTGGTGGACAACGCCGACCCGCGGCTGCGGCCGGGCGGCGCGCTCGCCGACCGGGTGACGATCCTGCCCGGCGACTGCCGCGAGTCCGTGCCGGTCACGGCCGACGTCTACATCATCAAGAACATCCTGGAGTGGGACGACGAGTCCACCGCCCGCTGCCTGCGCAACGTGATGGCGGCCGGCGGCCCCAAGGCCCGCGTCGTGGTGATCGAGAACCTCGTGGACGACACCCCGTCCATGCGGTTCAGCACCGCGATGGACCTGCTGCTGCTGCTCAACGTCGGCGGCGCCAAGCACACCACGGAGTCGATGGTGAGCCGGCTGAAGGCGGCCGGCCTGGTGATCGACGACATCAGCCCGGTCAACCCGTATCTGCACGCCTTCGACTGCACGGTCCCCGTCTGAGCCGACCCGGTCCGACGGCGGTTGCCGCGCCCCGGACACCCGGACACCGGTCGCCGGGCCCGCGACGCTGCGGGCCCGGCGACCGGTTGTGTCGTCCACGGCCCCTTACGGGGCCGGGCGGTGGGTTCACGACTGGGCGTCGCGCTCCCACAGGTAGAAGCGGTGCGCCATCGCGTCCTTCGGCGAGCGCCACGTCTCGGGGTCGTACGCGCTGACGTACGCCGACAGCCGCTCGCTGATGCCCTGGAACTCGGGGTGCTTCGCCACCTTCGCGATGGCCGGGCCCGGGTCCCGGTCCGCCTCGACCAGGTGGATGTACACATCGCCGAACTGGAAGAGACTGCGCCGGGTGACGCCGACCAGGTGCGGCAGCTCCCCCCGGTCCGACTCCTCGAAGATCTTGGCGATGTCCGGGGCCGACCCCGGCGCCATCCGGGCCACGATCAGGGCCTGGTGCATGAGCCTTCTCCTTCTCGTCCGGTGCCCGACCGGGTTCTTCTCCGGTCCGGCTCAGTCGGTGGTCAGGGCGGGCTCGGGTCGGCGGCCGGCCGCGGCGGCCTGCTCGATCTTGTCCCGGATGAGGGCCATCTGGACCTTGGAGTTCTTGTTGATGTTGTCGGTCATCCAGTCGTCGTCGACCGGCGCCTCCGGCTTCATCGCGAAGTCCTGCGTCCAGATCATCCGGGTGCCGCCCGGCACCTCCTCGTAGCGCCAGTGGATGTCCATGTGCGCGAACGGACCGGTCTCCACCCGGCGGGCCCGCACGGTGCGGGTGGCCCGGTCCGGCTCACGCTCGGACACCCAGCTCCACACGGTGCCGTTCTCGTCGGGGTGCATGGTCAGCCGGAAGGTGCACTTGTCGCCCTCCTGCTCCAGGATCTCGGCCGAGGCGTACTCGCTGAACAGCTCCGGCCACTTCGCCACGTCGTTGGTCATCTCCCAGACCAGGTCCAGCGGTGCGGCGATCGTGATCTCGTTCTGGGTGTGTCCCGCCATCTCTACGCTCCTGCCAGAAGGGTGCTGTTGACCAGGTCGAGGAACTTCCGGGGCGTCTTGCAGCGCTCCGCGTCGGCCGGCATCGGCATGCCGTGCCGGTTCTCCAGCTCGCCCACGATGCCGAGCAGGCCGAGCGAGTCGATGCCCAGCTCCTCGAACGAGACATCGGCCCGGTCCGTCAGCTCCTGCGGGCTCACGGTGATGCCCGCGGCCTTCTTCATGAGTTCGGACAGTTCTTCCACGGTGATGCGGTCACTCATGCGGTCGTTCCTCTCTTTGTGCTCCCGGCTGGTTGCTCCGGCCGCCCCGGACGGACCCGTCGGCGACGGGACCTAGGTGGCGTCGGCGGTGCCGTGCCGCAGCACCAGCGCCGAGTTCGAGCCCATGAGCCCCCGGCTGAGGACCAGCGCCGTGCGCACCTGCGCGGGACGCGCGCCACCGGTCACCAGATCGAGGTCATGGCAGATGTCGAAGACGTTCGGGGTGGGCGGGATCAGACCGTGCTCCATCGCCAGCACGGCCGCCGCCGCGTCCAGCACCGGGGCCGCGCAGTAGGCCCGGCCGGTGCCGGTCTTGGGCGCCGTCACCGGCACCCGCCGGCCGTGCGCGCCGAGCGCGTCGGCGATCGCCAGCGCCTCCGCACGGTCCGCCTCCGGGACGCCGAGGGCGTCGGCGAAGACCACGTCGACCTCCTCCGGCGCGCAGCCGGCCTCCGCCAGCGCGCCCCGGACGGCCTCCGCGAGGCCCTGCCGGGACAGCTCCCAGCGGGAGGCCCCGGTGAAGGTCGCCGCGTGCCCGGCGACCCGGGCCCGTACCGGCACCCCGCGCTCCCGGGCGGCCGACTCCTCCTCCACGACGAGCATCGCGCCGCCCTCGGCCGGCACGAACCCGCACGCCTGTTCGGTGAACGGCCGGTACGCCCGCCCCGGATCGGTCACCGGGCTCAGCTCGCCGTACCCGAGCTGGCACACCATCGAGTACGGGGCCAGCGGCGCCTCGGTGGAACCGGCCACGATCACGTCCGTACCGCGTCCCACGGCCCGCGCCGCGTGCGCCAGGGCGTCCAGGCCGCCCGCCTCGTCCGCGGCGACCACCGAGCACGGCCCCTTGAAGCCGCGCCGGATGGAGACCTGGCCGGTGCTGGCCGCGTAGAACCACGCGATGGACTGCCAGGGGCCCACGTAGCGGCGGCCCTTGCCCCACAGCTTCTGGAGCTCCCGCTGGCCGAACTCGCCGCCGCCCGATCCGGCCGCCGTCACCACGCCCGCCGAGAACGGCGTGCCCTCGGTGTCCGCCCGGCCCAGCCGCGCGTCCTCCAGGGCGGCGTCCGCCGCGGCCATCGCGAAGTGCGTGAAGCGGTCCGTCTGGACGAGGTAGCGCTCCTCGATCGCCGCCGACGGGTCGAAGGACCGCACCTCGCCGGCCACCTTCAGCGGCAGGTGCTCGCAGCCCTCACGGGTCACCCGGTCCAGGACGCTCACGCCCTCCTGGGTGGCCTTCCAGAACGTCTCGGTGCTGGTCCCGTTGGGCGCGACGACACCGATGCCGGTGACGACCGCGCGCCGCGGACCGGATCCGCTCGTCCGTGTGCTCGGTTGGCTCATCGTGACCTCTCCCTCGGCCGGGTCAGGATCACCGCCGACTGGAAACCGCCGAACCCGCTGCCCACGGAGAGCACCGCGTCCAGCTTCCGCTCGCGCGCCACCCGGGGCACGTAGTCCAGGTCGCACTCGGGGTCGGGGGTCTCGTAGTTGGCGGTCGGCGGCACCACCTGGTGGGCCAGCGCCAGCACGCACGCCACCACCTCGATCGCCCCGATGGCGCCCAGCGAGTGGCCCACCATCGATTTGATGGAGCTCATCGGCGTGCCGTAGGCGTGCTCGCCCAGCGCCCGCTTCACCGCGGCCGTCTCGTGCCGGTCGTTCTGCCGGGTCCCCGAGCCGTGCGCGTTGACGTAGTCGATCGCCGTGCCGTCCAGCCGGGCGTGGTCCAGCGCGGTCTCGATGGCCCGCGCCATCTCCAGGCCCTCACTGGTCAGACCGGTCATGTGGTAGGCGTTGCCGAAGGTGGCGTAGCCGCTCAGCTCGCAGTACACGTGCGCACCGCGCGCCCTGGCGTGCTCCAGCTCCTCCAGCACCAGCACCGCGCCGCCCTCGCCCATCACGAAGCCGTCCCGGTCGTTGTCGAAGGGCCGGGAGGCGTGCGCCGGGTCGTCGTTGTTCGGCGAGGTCGCCTTGATCGCGTCGAAGCACGCCATCGTGATCGGCGATATCGGCGAGTCCGACGCGCCGGCTATGCAGATGTCGGCGCGGCCCTCCTCCACGGTGTGCAGCGCGTAGCCGACCGCGTCGAGCCCGGAGGTGCAGCCGGTGGACACCGTCTGCACCGGCCCGCGCGCCCCGAACCGCTCCGCCACCGTCGAGGCCAGCGTGCTCGGCGTGAACGCCCGCTCCAGGTACGGCTGCGCCCGCTCGTGGTCCACGTCCCAGCGCTCGCCGCCATGGCTGACCAGCACGTAGTCGTTCTCCAGGCGGGTGGTGCCGCCGACCGCGGTGCCGAGCGAGACCCCGACCCGCCAGGGGTTCTCCCCGGCGAGGTCGAGACCCGAGTCGCGCACCGCTTCCTGGCCGGCCGCCAGCGCGAACTGTATGTAGCGGTCGCAGCGCGCCACCTGCTCGGGCTCCAGGCCCGCCGCCGCCGGGTCGAAGTCGCACTCGGCGGCGATCTGGGACCTCAGGCCCGACGGGTCGAAGAACGTGATGCCACGGGTGGCGGTACGCCCGTTCGCCAGCAGGTCCCAGAAGGCGGGGGCGCCGATGCCGCCCGGCGCCACGATGCCTATGCCGGTGACCGCGACCCGCCTGGTCATGACCGCACCTCGGCCGGCCCGGCCGCCGCTTCGGCCGGCTCGGCCTCCCGGGCGCCGGCCGGGACCGCCGCCGCCTCCGTGCCCTCGGTGTCCACGTGGCCCAGCTGCGGGCGCGGCGCCAGCGGACCCAGGTGGAAGACGATCCGTGCCTCGGTGTCGCCCACGTTGCGGAACCGGTGGCGCATGTAGGCGGGGATCATCAGCCCCTGCTCGGGCTTGAGCGGGTGCGGTTCGCCGTCCAGGTCCACCTCCAGGTCGCCGCAGACGACGTACACGAACTCCTCGGAGTAGGGGTGGTAGTGCTCGCCGATGCGGTCGCCGGGCTGCACCAGCGCCACGCCCATGAAGCCGCTGGTGGAGCCCACCGTGGCCGGGGTGAGCATGGCGCGCAGATCGCCGCCGCGCTTGGTGTTGGGCTCGGTCTCGCTGAGGTCCACGATCCTCGGCCTGGGTTTGATCACGTCTTCCTCCGGTGGTGAGTACGTCGGCTGGGTCTTTCGTTCGGATCGGGCCGGACCCCGCGAGCCCGGCGTGATCCGAACGAGAGGCCCTGGGGGAGCGTCAGGCGTCCGGCGCGGACCGGCGGTCGGTGATGAGGTCCATCCGGGCGAGCGTGAGCAGCCGGGACAGGTCGCCGTCCTTCTTCGCGGCGCCCTCGCCGAGCAGCGTCGTCAGCTCCGCCACCTGCGCGGAGTCCTGGATGCCGAGCGCTGCGGCCGGGTCGCTCTCCAGGGCGCCCCGGATGTCGATCAGCCGTACGACGACGTCGTCGCGCTCGAAGACCGTGCTGCGCAGCACCGGGCTCGCCGGGTCGTCCGCGGCCCGCTCGTCCGCGCGGGACAGCAGCTCGGCCAGCTTCATGCCCTGGCCCTGCCGCGCCGGGTAGTACAGCGCGTGCCGCTCGACCCGCTCGTCCTCCTGACCGGTCGTCACGTGGTGCACGGCCGGCAACGCCGCCCGGGTGAAGAACACCCGCGCCGACTCCTGGTCGTTGAGGTCGCGGTCCTGTTCCAGATAGGGGTTGATGGCCTCCTCGACCGCCCGGATGCCGGGCTGCCGGGCCACGTGCCGGAGCGCCGCCAGCAGGTCGCCGCGCACCTCGATGGCCCGCACCACCCGGTTGCCGTGCATGAACAGCGAGGTGCGCAGCAGCCGCGTGGTGTCGTCCACCCGCGCCTCGGGCGCCTCGTAGTTCGCCAGCAGCTCGGCCACCTTCGCCTCGCTGCCCGGCTTCACCGTGAACGTCAGCGCGTGCCGGATCACCCCGTCGCCGATCCGCGGCGAGATCTGCAGCTGCCGGTCGCCCGAGTCCTGCCGGCCGCCGCCGGTCTCCCGCACGATGTGGAAGCGCAACGAACGGGTGTCGCGGATGCAGCTGTGCATCGGCTGCACCATCCGCACGTGCTCCTCGCTGTTCACCCAGGCGAGGAACGGCGGGGCGCTCTCCCACTCGCTGGTGATCAGCCACTGGGAGGGGTTCTCGATGGACTGGCACAGCTGGTCGCTGACATGCCCCGGCACCGCCGAGACCTGCTTGCCCATCTGCTCGTACGCCTCCAGGAACTGCTGCTGGGCGCCGTCGCAGACGTCCACCAGCAGGATCACGCGGAGCCGGGAGCCGTCGAAGACGGACTGGGAGACACGTTTCGAGGCCTGCTGCTCGGTCGGTTCTGACACACGCTCGGAAATGGCGGTCATCTGCGTACGACTCCTTGGCGGGATCGGCGATTCGCACGGGACGGGGAAGGAAGGCGCCGGCCGCGGATGACGCGACGTCAGCGTGATCTCGATCCTGTGCCGGGTGAGATCGACGCGCGACTCGTATGCACCACAAGGGTGATCACGCGGGTGATAGACCCCGCCAACGCACGCGGACCGACCGCCCGGCGGGCATGGAGACACCGATGCGCCCGCACCCCCGCACCCCGCTCCTGGAGGCATCGATGCGCCAAGAAGCCGACCACCGGGTACCCGTCCTCATCGTCGGCGGCTCCCTGGTGGGCCTGTCCACCTCGCTGTTCCTCGGCCGCCTCGGCGTGCCCCACCTGCTCGTCGAACGCCATTCCGGCACCTCCCACCATCCCCGCGGCCGCGGCAACAACGTGCGGACGATGGAGCTGTACCGGGTCGCCGGCATCGAGGACGACATCAAGGCGGCCGCGTCGCTGCTGGCCGACAACCACGGCATCCTCCAGACCCCCACCCTCGTCGGCGACGCCGGCGAATGGCTGTTCAAGCACATCGACCCGGGCGGCGGCCTGGCCCGGTTCAGCCCCACCGGCTGGTGCCTGTGCAGCCAGAACGACCTCGAACCCGTCCTCGTCGAAGGCGCCCGCCGGCTCGGCGGCGACCTGCGCTACTCCCACGAACTGGAGACCTTCGAGCAGGACGGCGACGGCGTCACCGCGACCGTCCGCGACCGCGCCACCGACGAGCGCTACACCGTCCGCGCCGACTACCTCGTCGCCGCCGACGGCCCCCGCAGCCCCGCCCGCAACCGCCTCGGCATCGGGCAGAGCGGACCCGGCGACCTGTTCGCCAACGTCAGCGTCACCTTCCGCTCCAAGCTCCTCGCCGACGTCGTGGGCGACCGCCGCTTCATCTGCTGCTACCTCACCCACCCCGACGCCGACGGCGCCCTGCTGCCCGTCGACAACAAGGAGCACTGGGTCTTCCACGCCCCCTGGCACCCCGAGCGGGGCGAGACCCTCGACGAGTTCACCGAGGAACGCCTCCAGCGGCACATCCGCCGCGCCGTCGGCGCCCCCGACCTCGACGTCGAGATCACCGGCAAGGCGTCCTGGCGGGCCGCCGAACGCGTCGCCGACCGCTACGCCGCCGGCCGCGTCTTCCTCGCCGGCGACTCCGCCCACGAGATGTCCCCCACCGGCGCCTTCGGCTCCAACACCGGCATCCAGGACGCCCACAACCTCGCCTGGAAACTCGCCGCCGTCCTCGACGGCTGGGCGGGTCCCGGCCTGCTGGACACCTACGACACCGAACGCCGCCCGGTCGCCCTGGCCACCAGCGCCCGCGCCTCCGCCCGTTCCGTCGAGCACAGCCACCCCGGCTTCGCCCCGGCCCCCGGCATCGGCGGCGGCAGGCGCGGCGGCATCCTCAACGTCGTCCTCGGCTACCGCTACCCCGAGGGCGCGGTCGTCGGCGCCGCCCCCGGCCAGGACGTGGTCCCCGACGCCGTACGCCTCACCGGCGAGCCCGGCACCCGCGCACCCCACCTGTGGCTGCGCCACGAGGGCGAGCGGATCTCCACCCTGGACCTGTACGAGCGCTCCCTGGTCCTGCTCAGCGACGGCCGCTCGGAGGCCGGCTGGCACGCGGCCGCCCGCCGCGTAGCGGAGACGGACGGCATCCCCCTCGCCTCGTACCGCTTCGGCACCGACCTGATCCACGAGCCCCAGGGCACCGACGCCGCTCCGGCCCCCGACTGGTCGGCCGCCCACGGCACGACCCCCGACGGCGCGGTCCTCGTCCGCCCGGACGGCTTCGTCGCCTGGCGCTCCACCACGCCGGCCCAGGACCCGGAGGGGACCCTCCGCAAGGTGCTGACGGAACTGCTGCACACCGCCTGAACAACGAAAAAGGCCAGGTCGGATAGTTCCGACCTGGCCTTTTCTCGAGCCCCCTGTCGGATTCGAACCGACGACCTACGCATTACAAGTGCGTTGCTCTGGCCAGCTGAGCTAAGGAGGCGCCGCGGTCACGCCCGTGCAGTGTACCCGGGCCGCAGACCGGGACCTCGAGAACTTCCGCGAAGTTCACAGCCCTCGGCCTACTGACAGAACAGGTGAACGCCGGGTACCGTCCTGATCCAGTTCACTCGTGTGGACCAACCCACAACGGAACATCCGTAGTGGCGACCACCTTCCTACAACGGATCGTCCGGCACGTTCCTGCCGGTAGAAGGGGGCCCATTCACCATGGCCACTGTGCAGTTCGACAAGGCGACCCGGATCTACCCGGGTTCCGAGAAGCCCGCCGTCGACGCTCTGGAGATCGACATCGCGGACGGCGAGTTCCTCGTCCTGGTCGGCCCGTCCGGCTGCGGCAAGTCCACCTCGCTGCGGATGCTCGCCGGGCTGGAGGACGTCAACCGCGGCGCCATCCGCATCGGTGACCGCGACGTCACCCACCTGCCGCCCAAGGACCGGGACATCGCCATGGTGTTCCAGAACTACGCGCTCTACCCGCACATGACCGTCGCCGACAACATGGGCTTCGCGCTCAAGATCGCCGGCGTCAACAAGACGGAGATCCGGCGCAAGGTCGAAGAGGCCGCGAAGATGCTGGACCTCACCGAGTACCTGGACCGCAAGCCGAAGGCCCTCTCCGGCGGTCAGCGCCAGCGTGTCGCCATGGGCCGCGCCATCGTCCGCGACCCGCAGGTGTTCCTCTTCGACGAGCCGCTGTCGAACCTCGACGCCAAGCTCCGCGTGTCGACCCGTACGCAGATCGCCTCGCTCCAGCGCCGCCTCGGCATCACCACCGTCTACGTCACCCACGACCAGGTCGAGGCCATGACGATGGGCGACCGGGTGGCCGTGCTCAAGGGCGGCATCCTCCAGCAGGTGGACTCGCCGCGGAACATGTACGACAAGCCCGCCAACGTCTTCGTCGCCGGCTTCATCGGCTCTCCCGCCATGAACCTGATCGACGTGCCGATCATCGACGGCGGCGTGAAGTTCGGCAACAGCGTGGTGCCGGTCAACCGGGACGCGCTCAAGGCCGCCGCCGACAAGGGCGACCGCACGGTGACCGTGGGCGTCCGCCCCGAGCACTTCGACGTGGTCGAGCTGGGCGGCGGCGCGGCCGCGGCCTCCCTGTCCAAGGACACCACCGACGAGCCGGCCGGCCTCGCCGTCTCGGTCAACGTGGTCGAGGAGACCGGCGCCGACGGCTACATCTACGGCACCGTCAGCGTCGGCGGCGAGCAGAAGGACCTCGTGGTCCGCGTCAGCAGCCGCGCCGTCCCGGAGAAGGGCGCCACCGTGCACGTCGTGCCGCGGCCGGGCGAGACCCATGTGTTCTCGACCTCCACGGGCGAGCGTCTCTCCGACTGACACCCTTACGGCTGAAACCTCGGGACATCCCGGGGCGATTCGCTCAGGTTGACGAGAAGGGCCCCGCGAGCTGGTGCGGGGCCCTTTCCCGTTTCCTCGGAATACCCCACGGCACCGGACATTTCGAGCGATGTTCGTCAACATGGCGCCCGGCGCGCCGCAGGTCCGGATCCCCCGAAGGGGTGACTAAATGTCGCCAAATCATTACCGGGGGCTACGCTGCGACGCGTGAAGCACTCCACCACCCACCCCACGCGACGCGGCCGGGGCCCCGCCCGCCGGATCGGCCGCTCCCTCGCCCTCGTCCTGCCCGTCGTCCTGGTGCTCTCCGGGACCCTCGCGGTCACCCGAGTCGACTGGTCTGGGGACTCCTCGTCCTCGGTGCTCACCGCGTCCGACACGTCGGTGGCCGGCACCCCGGCCCGCGCCCGCGCCCCCCAGGACGTGCTGCGCGACCGGTTGCTGACGGAGTTGCAGGAGAAGGACCCGGGCGTCGCGCTCACCCACCTCCAGCAGGCGGTCGACGACCGCCCGTCCCTGGCCCGGCACTGCACGTCGATCGCCCGCACCCTCGGCCGCGCGGCGGTCCGCCTCTACGGCGCCTCCCGCGCCCAGTCGTACGCCCGCCCGGTCTGCGACACCTCCTTCGCCTCGGGCGTCCTCGCCCCGCACAGCTGAGGGGCCGGGGGTCGGTCCCCGGCCCCCGCGCTCCCCCGCACGGCCCCTCGTGCCCCGCTCCCGCCCCGCCCCGCCGCCCCCGGACAGCGGTCGCGTACGGGCACGTACAGTGCCCCCATGACCCATCCGAATGCGGCTTCGCGCCCCACTCAAGCCGTCGTCCTGGCCGGAGGCCAAGGATCGCGGCTGCGGCCCTACACCGACGACCGGCCCAAGCCGATGGTCGAGATCCCCGGCACGGGCACCCCGATCATCGGGCACCAGCTCGCCTGGCTCGCCGAGGAGGGCGTCACGGACGTGGTGATCTCCTGCGGCCACCTCGCCGAGGTCCTCCAGGAGTGGCTGAAGTCGGCCGCGCTGCCCGTGAACGTCACCACCGCCGTGGAGACGGAGCCGCTCGGCCGCGGTGGCGGCCTGAAGTTCGCCGCCGCCCACCTCCCCCACCCGGACCGCGCCTGGTACGCCACCAACGGCGACATCTGGACCCGGTTCTCGCTGCGCGACATGGCGGACTTCCACACCGAGCGCGACGCGGTGGCGACCCTCGCGCTGGCCCGGCCGCGCATCCCGTGGGGCGCCGTGCAGACGGACGGGTTCGGTCACATCACGGACTTCATCGAGGCCCCGCCCTCCACGTTCGAGATCAACGCGGGCGTCTACGTCTTCTCCCCCGGCTTCGCCGATCTGCTCCCCGAGCGCGGCGACCACGAGCGGACCACGTTCCCGCGGCTGGCCCGCGAACTCCGCCTGGCCGGCTTCCCGATCCCTCAGGGCGCCTATTGGCGGGCCATCGACACCGCGAAGGACCTCACCGAGGCCGCGAAGGAACTGGCCGCCCCGGGCCGTACCTGACGCCCCACCACCGCACGACAGCACGACAGCAACGAGAAGGGGTCCCGCACGGGTTCTGTGCGGGACCCCTTCTCGTCGTGGCACGGAACGCCCCACGCGGCCGGCCGTGCGCGGCGCTACCCCAGCAGGCCGCCCACCAGTCCCGGCCGCCCGGAGGACGTGCCGCCGGCGGAGCCCGAGTCGCCGCCCGGACCGGAGCCGCCGCTCGCGCCGCCGCCCGAGGTCGGGCCCGCGCTGGTGCTGGGCGCCTGCCGCACCGGGGCTGAGTGGCGCGGGGTGGTGTGGCCCGTGGTGCCCTGGGTCTGGCTGGGGGCGCCGGCGGTGGCGCCGCTCTCACGGGCCGTGCCCGGCGTGGTCGCGGGGCCGCCGGACGGACCGGCCGTCGTACCGCGACGGCTCGGCGCGGCCGGGGCGGCCGGCGACGTGCCCTGCCGCTTGCCGTCGGAGTGTCGCGGCAGCGGCGAGCCGGGCTGCGCGTTGCGCGGGGCGTCGCCGGGCCGGGGGGTGACCACCTGGTCGGCGTCGCGCACCGCGTCGCCGAGGAGCGATCCGGTCAGCAGGGTGAGCCCGGTGACGACCACCGTGAGCAGCGCGCCGCGCCGCAGCACGTACCGGCGCAGGTCCCAGATGTGGGCGCGGGGTCCCAGCCGCCGCCAGGCGGACGCGGCGAGGCGGCCGTCGACGGAGTAGACCGGCGCGCCGGCGATGATCAGCGGCGACCAGGCGGCGAGGTAGATGATGTCGGGCGCGTCGTAGACGGGCAGGGTGCGCCAGGTGACCGTGACGATGAGCGCGGCCGACAGCAGCGCGCCGAACACCGCGGCGACCCGCTGCCAGCAGCCGAGGATGGTGAGCACGCCGACGATGACCTGGAGGAAGGCGATGACCAGTCCGGAGCCGACCGGGTGCTGGAGGGCGAACTGGCGCAGCGGCTCGGCGGCTTCCCAGGGGTGCAGCGAGTTGAGCCACTTGACCATGGAGCCGCGCTTGCCGCCGTCGAAGTAGAGCGGGTCGCACAGCTTGCCCATGCCGGCGTAGACGGTGATGAAACCGAGGAAGATCCGCAGTGGGAGCAGGACCACGCCGAGGTTCATCCGGCGGCCGGGGTAGTAGGCGTGGCGGGCCGGGTCGTCGCTGTGCCGCCGGCCGCGCCGGCGGCCGTCCTCCAGGGTCTCGTCCGGGCCGTAGGGCTCGTCGTCGTAGGCGCCGTCGTACGCCTGGCCGTCGTAGACGTAGCCGTCGGGGTGGCCAAGGCGGGTGGGGGGCGGTGCGCCGCCCGGCGTGGCGTAGCCGGCGCCGCCGTATCCGCCGGAGTCGTAGCCGGACTCGGCGGTGCGCATGTGCGGGAGCAGCCGGGTGTCGCCGGTGTCGGGGCCGTGCGGGCCGCCGACGGCGGGCATCCCGACGGTCTGGTCGAGGGTGTCGTAGGAGCCGCCGCCCGCGCCCCGGCCGGAGCCGGC
Source organism: Streptomyces sp. NPDC093260 (assembly GCF_040683715.1). Taxonomy (NCBI): domain Bacteria; kingdom Bacillati; phylum Actinomycetota; class Actinomycetes; order Kitasatosporales; family Streptomycetaceae; genus Streptomyces; species Streptomyces sp. NPDC093260. The sequence goes on along the minus strand of NZ_JBFBEK010000003.1, from coordinate 83,902 downwards.
GTCGATACGCGGGATGACCTGGGTGGCCCCGGCGTCGGCGGCGGACTCCTCGGTGTAGCCCACGCTGCCGCTGCGCACGGCTTGCAGCAGCCGGTGGGCGCCGGTGTCGTCGGGGGCGGACCGGCCGCTCCAGACGAGGGGGCGGCGGGGGGCGGCGGTCCCGGCCAGGCCGGCGGCGGGCACCCGGGCGGTGTCGGCGACGCCCTGGGACGGGGCGGGCCGAGGGGACCGGGCGCGCCAGGACGCGGCGCCCAACTGCACGCGGAAGCTGGCGTGGGAGACGATGACCTGCGCCGGATCGCTCGGCACCTTCACCATGCTCAGCGCGGGAGCGTCGTCGTATCCCGACGAGCGGTCCCCCGTGGGTGTGCGGGGTGTTCTGGTGTCCACACTCATCTAACCGAGTGACGTGGAGTTAGGACACTGCCGTGACCCGGCGGATCTGTCCGGACCGCGTCAAGGACGCGGCGACCTGCCACGTTTACCCGAGCAGGTGAACCACCGCACTCCCGTTCGGACGCCCGCTCCGGCGCGTCGTACGGCGGCGGGGACGCCCGGAGCGGACGGCCGCCGCCGGCGGATCAGCCGCGTCGGCGCGCCGCCTCGTACAGGACGATGCCCGCGGCCACACCGGCGTTCAGCGACTCGGCGCCGCCCGGCATCGGGATGCGCACCCGCACGTCGCAGGTCTCGCCGACGAGCCGGGACAGGCCCTTGCCCTCGCTGCCGACGACGATGACGACCGGCCCCTCCAGGGCGTCCAGGTCGCCGAGTTCGGCCTCGCCGTCCGCGGCCAGGCCGACGACGGTGAGGCCCGCCTTCTGGTACTGCTCCAGCGCGCGCGTCAGATTGGTGGCGCGGGCGACCGGCGTACGGGCGGCGGTGCCGGCCGAGGTCTTCCAGGCGCCGGCGGTCATGCCGGCCGCGCGCCGCTCGGGGACGACCACGCCGTGCCCGCCGAAGGCGGAGACGGAACGGACGACCGCGCCGAGGTTGCGCGGGTCGGTCACCCCGTCGAGGGCCACGATCAGCGGGTCCTCGCCCGCGTCGGCGGCGGCGTCGGCCAGGTCCTCGGGGTGGGCGTACTCGTACGGCGGGACCTGGAGGACCAGACCCTGGTGGTTGAGCCCGTTGGTCATCCGGTCCAGCTCGGGGCGCGGCGCTTCCATGAGGTTGATGCCGCCGCGCTCGGCCGCGAGCTGGAGCGCCTCGCGCACCCGCTCGTCGTTGTCGATGAACTGCTGGACGTAGAGCGTGGTGGCGGGCACGCCCTCGCGCAGCGCCTCGACGACCGGGTTGCGGCCGACGACCAGCTCGGAGGCCGAGCGGCCCCCGCCCCTGCGCTGCTGCGGGCGGCCGCCCTGCGCGCGGCGGGACTTGGCCTGCGCGGCGCGCTGCTTGGCGTGTCCCTTGCGCATCTCGGCGGGCGGCGTGGGGCCCTTGCCCTCCAGGCCACGGCGCCGCTTGCCGCCGCTGCCGACCTGCGCGCCCTTCTTGCCGGACATGCGGCGGTTGTTCGCGGCCATGATCTACCTGTCTGTCGAAAGCGTCGTACGCACGTTCGTCATCGCGTACGTCTGTCACGTCTGTGGAGTGCGCCGCCCGGCGGGGCCGGGCGGCACGGCGGTCCTGCGGACCGCGGGCGGGCTCAGCGGGGGCCGAGGCTCCAGCGGGGGCCCTGCGGGCTGTCCTCGATGACCAGACCGGACTGGCCGAGCTGGTCGCGGATGGCGTCCGCGGTCGCCCAGTCCTTGCGCGCCCGGGCGGCCTCGCGCTGATCGAGCACCATCCGGACCAGGGTGTCCACCACCCCGTGCAGGTCTTCGCCGCGGTCGCCGCCCTCGCCGGCCCACTGCTCGTCCATCGGGTCGAGACCGAGGACGCCGAGCATGGCCCGCACCTCGGCGAGCCGGGCCACCGCGGCCTCCTTGTCGTCGGCCGCCAGCGCGCTGTTGCCCTGCCGGACGGTGGTGTGCACGACGGCTAGCGCCTGCGGGACCCCGAGGTCGTCGTCCATGGCCTCGGCGAAGGCGGGCGGCACCTCGGCGGAGGGCTCCACCGGTCCGGCCTTCTCCACCACGCGCTGGATGAAGCCCTCGATCCGCGCGAACGCGGACTCCGCCTCGCGCAGCGCCGCCTCGCTGTACTCGATCATCGACCGGTAGTGCGGGGTGCCGAGGTAGTAGCGCAGCACGATGGGCCGCCACCGCTTGACCATCTCGGAGACCAGGACGCTGTTGCCGAGCGACTTGGACATCTTGTCGCCGGCCATGGTGACCCAGGCGTTGTGCACCCAGTACCGGGCGAACTCGTCGCCGTAGGCCTTGGCCTGGGCGATCTCGTTCTCGTGGTGCGGGAAGATCAGGTCCAGGCCGCCGCCGTGGATGTCGAAGGCGCTGCCGAGGTACTTGTGCGCCATGGCCGAGCACTCCAGATGCCAGCCGGGCCGGCCCTCGCCCCACGGGGTGGGCCAGGTCGGCTCGCCCGGCTTGGCGGCCTTCCACATGGCGAAGTCGCGCGGGTCGCGCTTGCCGGTCTCGCCCTCGCCGGAGGGCTGGAGGAGGTTGTCCAGCTCCTGCCGGGACAGCTCCAGATAGCCGGGGAAGGAGCGCACGTCGAAGTAGACGTTGCCGTCGGCCGCGTAGGCGTGCCCGCGGTCGATGAGCCTCTGCATCATCTCGACCATCTCCGGCACATGGCCGGTGGCGCGGGGCTCGTAGGTGGGCGGCAGGCAGCCGAGGGCGGTGTAACCGTCGTTGAACGCGCGCTCGTTCTCGTAGCCGATGGACCACCACGGGCGGTGCTGGTCGTGCGCCTTGGCGATGATCTTGTCGTCGATGTCGGTGACGTTGCGGATGAACGTCACCTCGTAGCCGCGGTGGGCGAACCAGCGGCGCATGATGTCGAAGTTCAGCCCCGACCGGATGTGACCGATGTGCGGGGCCGCCTGCACGGTGGCACCACACAGGTAGATCGAGACGCAGCCCGGCTTGAGCGGGGTGAAGTCACGGATCTGCCGGGCGCTGGTGTCGTACAGGCGAATAGTCACCACTCCAGGGTAGTGGGCCGCGGGGAGTGCCTCGCGCCCCTTGGGCACAAGGGCGTGTATTCGTGTCCCGGCCCGGCCGCCCGGGACGGGCGGAGGCCTCCGGGCCCGCCCCTGCGGACGGCCGGAGGCCTCCGGACGAGGCGTCGCCGCGGGGTTACAGGCTGCCCACGACCTTGCGGGCCCGGATGCGGACGACCACCCGTTCGGCGTCCTGCGCCGAGGACGGGTTGAACTCGGCGTACTTCTTGCCGGTGTACTTCAGGGACAGTTCGTCGATGAGCGCCTGGCCGCCCTCGGTGGTCATCTCGACGATGCCGCGGATCTCGGCGTACTCGTAGGGGTTGTCGGGGTTCTGGACCACGACGCTCACCCGCGGGTCGCGGTCGAGGTTCTTCTTCTTGCGGCGGTCCACCGTGGTGGAGACGAGAAGGTCGTCGCCGTCCCGCTTCACCCACACCGGCGACAACTGCGGGCTGCCGTCGGGCTGGACGGTGCCGACGACGATGAAGACGGGGCGGTCGAGAAGGTTCTTGAGCCGGTCGGACAGTACGGCGGACATGGGGGCACCCTCCGGTCCTCGATCGCTGATCAGTCAGCGGTCTCGATCACTGGTCGTTCAGCGCGTACCCTCGCACGCCCTCGGTCCACGCGCACCACGAGGGCCGTGGCCACCGCCATCAGTCCCTCGCCCCGGCCGGGGAAGCCCAGTCCGTCGGTTGTCGCGCCGGAGACCGACACCGGCGCGCCGGCCGCCTCGGAGAGGATCTTCTGCGCCTCCTCGCGCCGCTTGCCGATCTTCGGCCGGGGGCCGACGACCTGCACGGCGACGTTCCCGATCCGGAAGCCGGCCGCGCGCACGATCCGCGCGGCCTCCGTCAGCAGGGTGACGCCTGAGGCGCCCGACCACTCGGGGCGTCCGGTGCCGAAGTGCTGGCCCAGGTCACCGAGCCCGGCGGCGGAGAACAGCGCGTTGCACGCGGCGTGCGCGACGACGTCGGCGTCGGAGTGGCCGGCCAGCCCCGGCCCCTCGCCCTCCCACTTCAGTCCGGCGCACCACAGCTCGCGGCCGTCCTCGAAGGCGTGGATGTCGGTGCCGATGCCGACCTGGGGCAGCACGACGGGGGCGGTGGAGTCCGGGTTCGCGTCCGGGGTGCGCTCAGAAGCCATCGTTCAGCCTCCGCCGGGCCAGGACCGCCTCCGCGAGGACGAGGTCGAGCGGGCGGGTGACCTTGAAGGCCTCCTCGTGACCGGGCACGGCCACGACCCGCTCGCCGAGCTGTTCGACCATGCTCGCGTCGTCGGTGACGTCACCGGTGACCGTCCGGTGAGCGTGCTCCAGCGTGGCGCGGTCGAAGCCCTGCGGGGTCTGCACGGCGCGCAGCAGGGAGCGGTCCGGCGTGGCGACGACGGGTTCGGGGCCGCCCGGCGCCGAGGCCGGCTCGACCTGCTTGACGGTGTCCGCCAGCGGCAGCGCCGGCACGACGGCGGGCGCCCCGTCCCGTACGGCCTCGATGACGGCGTCCACGGTGTCCACCGGAACCAGCGGGCGGGCCGCGTCGTGCACGAGGACGATGTCGTGGCCCGGCGGCAGCGCCTCCAGGCCGAGCCGCACCGACTCCTGGCGGCTCTCCCCGCCGGGCACCACCAGGAAGTCCGTGCGCTCGGGCAGCGCGTGCGCGTCCAGGAGCGACTTGACCTCGGCGGCGCCGTCGGGCGGGGCGACGACCACCACCAGGGAGACCGCGCGGGAGGCGGCCATGGCGCGCACCGCGTGGATCAGCATGGGCGTGCCGCTCAGCGTGCGCAGCGCTTTGGGCGCGCCCGGGCCGAGGCGTACCCCCCGGCCGGCGGCCGGGATCACGGCGGCGACGGGGGTTCCCGGCCGGCCGGCCGCGGGTGAGGGGCGCGATTCGTCAGACATCGGTTCCTGTCCGGGTCGTGTGCTGGAGGCCGTGCCGCCGGTCCGCGTCGTCCGCCCGTCAGGCGCCGGTTTGGCGGCGGTGCCTACGTGGGTATGGCCACACCGTGCCGGGCGCGACGCCTTGACCGGACCCTTCCGTGACCCCGGTCGAGCGGACTGCCCGGGCCCGGCACACAGTATCGGGGGGACTTCCCTCGCCGTGCGGCATGTCCGCCGCGCGTGCGGGTACCTGCCGCTCATCACGCCGCGAGGCGCGTACGCCCCGCCGGGACGTCGAGTCGTCGTCGGGCTGCCGCGCCGAGTGGTGCGCCGGTGTCCTGCGGGGCATCCGGGGAACACCAGGTGGCCCTGGGAACTCCGGCGCCGTGGGTTTCGGCGGTGGATGCGGACATGCCGCAGCGCCCGGCGACTGCGTTCCAGTCATCGGGCACCGCGGCAGTGCTGTGCTGCGCTGCGCTGGACGGAGGCGGTCGTCGTGGCCGCCCGGGTCCGTGTCAGGGCACCTCGCGCGTCAGGACGCGAGCACCTCGTCGAGCAGGGCTTCGGCCTTGTCCTCGTTGGTGTTCTCCGCGAGGGCGAGTTCGCTCACCAGGATCTGGCGAGCCTTGGCGAGCATGCGCTTCTCACCGGCGGAGAGACCGCGCTCGCGCTCACGACGCCACAGGTCACGCACGACTTCCGCGACCTTGATGACATCGCCGGAGGCGAGCTTCTCCAGATTTGCCTTGTAACGACGCGACCAGTTCGTGGGCTCCTCGGCGTACGGAGCGCGCAGCACCTCGAAGACCCGGTCCAGCCCGTCCTGACCGACCACATCACGCACGCCGACGAACTCCGCATTGTCCGCTGGCACACGTACCGTCAGGTCACCCTGGGCGACCTTCAGCACCAAGTAGGTCTTGTCCACGCCTTTGATCTGGCGAGTTTCGATAGCCTCGATCAGCGCGGCCCCGTGATGGGGATAGACCACGGTGTCGCCAACCTTGAACGTCATGTGACAGGTACCCCTTCCGTGGCTATCCAGGGTAACACGGATACGGCGTCTTCTGAATGGCGTTTTCGCAGGTCAGGGCATATCTCGGGGCTTGACAACAGCAACCGGAACGTGCTTCGGAAGGGGTCGCCGGGCCGAGACGGGGCGGGTATTCGCAGGTCGGAGGGGCTTCCCGCACAGGGAGAAACGCACACGTTACACGCATCCGGCCGCCCCTCCAAACGGCCGAACGTCCCGTTTTGTCCGGTTCCATGTGTCCGACTTCCGCTACTCCGTTCGGTGAGCCACGTCGCGTTCGGGACGAATCCGAAATTGATCACGCCATGGCGCCGGGGCGTCCCTGAGGGCCGTGATCAATTTCGGCGGTCGCTTCCCCACGGGTTCGGCAGTCCCTTCCCCGCCGGGTTCCGTACCGGCTTCCCGAGGGGCGCGCATTCCGTGCCGGGAAATCCCTGAGCGAGGGCGCGGCGGAAGGCCCCGGGTAAGGGCGGCGGCTTTGGCGCCGGGTATACCGGCGGGTATGCCGTCCGGTATGCCGCGCGGCGCTTTCCGTCCGGCCGGCGGACGGCGCTTATGCGAATGGCGTGCCGCGGGGCGGCCAATGCGCGGCGGGACGGCATCGCGGGCACGGTGCGCGCCGCCCCCGGACGGCGTCCAGTCCCTCGAACGGCCTCCGCGGGAGACACCCGCAGGGCCCCCCGAACGGCCGTGTGGAAGGCGTCGCGGGAGGCGTGTCCGGGTGCCCCGGGGCGTGCTGGGGCGGGTCGGGTGCGGGGGCTCGGGAACGGCTCGGTAACCTAAGGCCGCTGACAGACACTTAGGGCGGCTTTATAAGGGAGTCGCCCTGTACCGCCCACGTTCAAGGAGTTGCCGCCGCCGTGAGCAGCAGCCTTCGACGCGGCGCCCTCGCCGCCGCCGCCATCGCGTTCTCGATCGCCTCGCTCGCCGCGTGCGGCGCCGGCAACGATGCCCAGACGCTCGAGGTCAAGCCGGACAACGCGGCCGTCACGGTCGGAACCATCAAGGTCCAGAACGCGGTGGTCATCACGCAGCCCGGCACCCAGACCAAGGGCCCGGCCGTCATCTCCGCGACCGTCTTCAACGGCGGTGACCACGACCAGACCCTCGACGCCATCCGCGTCGACGGCGACGGCACCGCGCAGCTCAGCCCCGCGCAGGGCAAGGGCAAGGGCAACGGCAAGCTGACCGTCCCGGCCGGCGGCTCGCTGATCATCGGCGGCAAGGGCAACGCCTCCGCCGTGCTGCCCTCCCCCGGCGGCAACGTCGCCGACGGCAACGCGCAGAAGATCACCTTCACCTTCAGCGAGACCGGTGACGTGAGCCTGCGCGCCTTCGTCGTCCCGGCCGAGAGCTACTTCGACAAGTGGGGCCCGAGCAACATTCCGGCCGCGCCGGGCGCCTCGCCCTCCGCCTCCAAGAGCGCCTCCACCGGCTCCGCGGGCCGGCCGAAGACGGGCGAGTCGCCGTCCGGCTCTCCGAGCTCGAACGGCTCCGCGTCCGGCTCGCCGACGGCCTCGGGCAACCCGGCCGCTCCGAGCGACTCGGCCTCCCAGTCGGTCGCCGGCCACTGACCGGGCGGCCCTGAGGCCCCCGCCGCCTGCGTACGCCTGAGGGCGGCGCGCTCCCTGCGGGGAGTGCGCCGCCCTCGGGCGTCGTCGGGGCCGGACGCGGGCCGGTCCGGGAGCGGCCTACGGCTCGAACTTGTAGCCGAGGCCCCGCACCGTGACCAGGAAGCGCGGCGCACCCGGGTCCGGCTCGATCTTCGCGCGCAGCCGCTTGACGTGGACGTCGAGAGTCTTGGTGTCGCCCACGTAGTCGGCGCCCCAGACCCGGTCGATCAGCTGCATCCGGGTCAGCACCCGGCCGGCGTTGCGCAGCAGCATCTCCAGGAGGTCGAACTCCTTGAGCGGCAGATCGACCTTGGAGCCGGACACCGTCACCACGTGCCGGTCGACGTCCATCCGGACCGGGCCGGCCTCCAGCGCGGCCGGAGTGACCTCCTCCGGCTCACCGCGGCGGCGCAGCACCGCACGGATGCGCGCCACCAGCTCGCGCGAGGAGAAGGGCTTGGTGACGTAGTCGTCGGCCCCTATCTCCAGACCGACCACCTTGTCGATCTCGCTGTCCTTGGCGGTCACCATGATCACGGGGACGTTGGAGCGGCCGCGCAGCTGACGGCACACCTCCGTGCCGGGCAGGCCCGGCAGCATCAGGTCGAGGAGGACGAGGTCGGCGCCGTTGCGCTCGAACTCGTCGAGTCCGTCGGGGCCGGTGGCGGCCACGGCCACCTCGAAGCCCTCCTTGCGGAGCATGTACGACAGGGCGTCGGAGAAGGACTCCTCGTCCTCGACGACGAGCACTCGGGTCACGGAAGGACCTCCGGGGCGGGAAGCGGTTCGTACGGGGATGTGTCGGTGGGGGGCTGCCCGGCCTCGTCGCCGAGGGCGGGGTGCTGCTGCGCCCGGTCGCGGACGCGGTCGCGGGCCGCGCGGGCCGCGGCCGCCTCCGGCAGCCGCAGGGTGAAGGTGGAGCCCTGACCCTCGGCGCTCCACACCGTGACCTCCCCGCCGTGCGAGGCGACCACGTGCTTGACGATCGCGAGCCCGAGCCCGGTGCCGCCCGTGGCGCGCGAGCGGGCCGGGTCGACGCGGTAGAAGCGCTCGAAGATGCGCTCCTTGTCCTTGTCGGAGATGCCGATGCCCTGGTCGGTGACGGCCAGCTCGACCAGATCACCGCCGGGTGCGGTGATGCGGCGGGCGGCGATGCCGACGCGGGTGCGGGCCGGTGAGTAGTTGACCGCGTTCTCGACGAGGTTGCCGAGGGCGGCGGCGAGCTGGCCGCGGTTGCCCCAGACATGCAGGTCCGCGGTACCTCCGGCGGCCATGGTGATCTGCTTGGTGCCCGCCTGGTGGCGGCAACGGTCGATGGCCTCGGCGACCAGTTCGTCCACGCGCACCGGCTCGGCGTCCTCCAGCGGGTCGTCGTTCTGCACCCGCGACAGGTCGATCAGCTCCTGCACGAGGTTGGTCAGCCGGGTCGCCTCGATCTGCATCCGCCCGGCGAACCGCTGCACGGCCTCCGGGTCGTCGGAGGCGTCCATGACGGCCTCGGAGAGCAGGGAGAGGGCGCCCACGGGGGTCTTCAGTTCATGGCTCACATTGGCGACGAAGTCGCGCCTTACCGCCTCGATGCGCCGGGCCTCGGTGAGGTCCTCCACCAGCAGCAGCACCAGCCGCGACCCGAGCGGGGCGACCCGCGCGGAGACGGCGAGGGCCTCGCCGCGCCCGGTGCCGCGCCGCGGCAGGTCCAACTCGACCTGGCGTATCTCCCCGTCCCGCCGGGTGTCGCGGGCCATCTGGAGCATCGGCTCCACGGCCAGCTTGCCGCCGCGGACGAGCCCGAGGGCGTACGCGGCCGAGCTGGCCTTGACGACGGCGTCGCCCTCGTCGAGGACCACGGCGGAGGACCGCAGCACGGACAGCACGGTGTCCACGCCCGGCGGCAGCACCGCGTCGGTGTGCAGGGAGGTGCGGGTGGGACGCTTCTGCTCGCGCTCGCTGAAGCGGAACGCGAGCATGGCGATGACGCCGGTGAGCACTCCGGCGATCGCTGCCGCTGCGGCGACCGCCGCGTTCACGTCCATGCCTCCAGGTTAGGCACGGGGTATGACGGGACCGCACCCATCCGAGTGCGACCTCGAACACTCGTCGCCCAGAGTTCACCTTGGGGCCAGTGACGGTTCATTTGGGATGACGGAAACGGACGCGTGGAGGCCGGAGCGTGGGAGCGTGGGGTTCGCGCCACCGGCCGCCGTAGCGGGCGCCGGGGCCGTCCGTCGCCTCGGCGGGCGGCGGGGCCGTCGGCCGGCACCGCGGGTTCCGCCGGCCGTGACCGGCGGGCCGCCGCCCCGCACTCAGTGCAGCCCCCTGCAATCCTGCAGCCCCTGCAACCCCGGACGAAGACGCACGCACGAGAGGGAACCGAAGATGCGGGACGCGTACCACGAGGAACTGGACTCGATCGGCGACAGTCTGGTGGAGATGGCCCGGCTGGTCGGGTCGGCGATCGGACGCGCCACGACCGCCATCCTCGACACCGATCTGAAGCTGGCCGAGAGCGTGATCGAGGCCGACAAGAAGGTCGACGAGCTCCAGCACGACCTGGAGGCCAGGGCCATCGCCCTGCTGGCCCGGCAGCAGCCGGTGGCGACGGACCTGAGGATCGTCGTCACCTCGCTGCGGATGTCCGCCGACCTGGAGCGCTCGGGCGACCTCGCCCAGCACGTGGCCAAGCTCGCCCGGCTGCGCTTCCCCGAGCGGGCGGTCCCCCACGACCTGCACGCCACCATCCTGGAGATGGGCCAGCTCGCGCAGCGCCTGATGGCGAAGGCGGCCGAGGTGATCGTCACCAAGGACGTAGACCTGGCGCTCCAGCTGGAGCAGGACGACGACGATATGGACCTGCTGCACCGCACCCTGTTCCAGCACCTGATCGACGACCGCTGGAAGCACGGCATCGAGACGGCCGTGGACGTCACCCTGCTCGGCCGCTACTACGAGCGCTACGCCGACCACGCGGTCGCGGTCGCCAAGCGGGTGGTCTACCTGGTCACGGGTGAGCACGCCGACGAGTTGCAGCAGCAGGACATCCCGCCGGTGGCGGGGACGGGAAGCGGGGCGGGGGTGGAGGGGGCGTAGGCCTCCGGCCGTTCTCGGGGCGGTGTTCTCCGGCGCGGGTCGCGGGGGCGCGGGCTGCGGCGTTGCGGACTGCGGGCCGCGGGGGGTGCAGGCTGGGGGCCGCAGGGTTGCGGGCAGCGGCGGTGCGGGCCGCCGGGGGGTGCGGGCGGGCGCGAGCCACTGTGCGCCGTTGATGCGCCCGGCGCGGCGGGCATGAAATGGGCGAAGGCACTCAGCCTCTAGGAGGGACCCATGGCCGAATCCCCCAGCACCGCTCCCGACCCCACCCAGACCCGAGAGACCGAGCAGCCCGCCGAGCCCAGAATCCTCCCGCTCCTGGCGGCCTGCGGCTGCGGCTCGGGCTGCGGTTGCGGCTGCCAGTCGGGCGGCGCCTGTCAGTGCGGCTGACCAGGGCACGCCGCCCGTAGGGGCGCGTACGCCTGTACGGCGTGACAGGCCTGTGCCCGTACGCCGTCGCAGGTCGACGCCCGTACGCCGTCGCAGATCATCGCAGGGCCCCGGCGCATGTCGCCGGGGCCCTGCACCGCGTACGCCCCCGTCCGCTTCCCCGCGCCGGCACGACACCCGTCCGGGGGACGCTTCCCCGGCAGGGCGCGTTACCCACTCAGGGGTGACGGCGCCGACCGGCCCGGGGTGGCGCGCCCTGGCGACCGCCGCCCCGAGCCCAAAGCGCACAAGGCCGAGGCTCCCGACGGACCGTCAACACCGCCCGTACACCACGTAAATGGGCGCTACACCCAAGAGTCACAGAAATATGCACAACAGGTAACACAGGACGGGAACCCGACGTATTCCGCCGCGGGACGGACACAGTGTGAGGGCGCGGCCAACCCGGCCGCCACCCGCACACAGCGCATCCACGGACGCGGCGAGATCCGCGACCGGGGGCGCGCTCGCACCAAGCAGGGAGAGCCTGTGTCCGTTTCCGTCTCTGTGACCGCCCGCCGCCTGACCGCAGCCGCCGCCGTGGCCGGAGCGCTGGTCGGGATGGCGACGCTGCCGGCGTCCGCGGCCGACCACGCCCCGCACCGCCAGGGTGTGGTGATCAGCGGTCTGCACCTCGACGACGAGACCCGCGCCCATCGTTCCAACCGCTCCCTCAACAACGAGTGGGTGACGATCAGCAACGACACCCGCCGCGACGTCAACCTGAACGGCTGGACGCTGTCCGACAGGCAGGGTCACACCTACACCTTCCGCCACTACCGCCTCGGCGGCCACACCACGGTCCGCGTCCACACCGGCTACGGCCACGACACCCGTACCGACCTCTACCAGGACCGCCGCACCGCGGTCTGGGACAGGCACGCGGACACCGCCACCCTGCGCGACGCGAACCACCGCTTCGTGGACTCCCTCGCCTGGGGCGACCAGCGCCACGTGAACCGCCCCGTCCCGCGCCACGCGGAGCACCCCGGCGCCCACCACGCCGAGCGGCCCGGCCCGCGCCACCTCGAACACCACGACGGCCGGCGCTGACCCCAGCCGGCCCGATGGCCCCCTCCCCGCCGTCCTGTCACGGGGAGGGGGCCATCCCCCCACCCACGGCCCCGGCAGGATTTCCCGGTACGGGCGAAGGCGACGCCGCCGCTGAAGCCGACGGCGGCGTAACAACCTGTCTCCAGCCCGGTCCGCGGCTCTTCCGGCCGAAAACGGCACCTGCCAGAGTCCGCACCGTGAAAGACACCAGAAGACAGCAACTGGCCCTGCTGCCCGGCGTCGCCCTGGCCGCGGCGCTCCCCGGCATCACACTCACCGACGCCGACGGGAGCCCGCTGCTCGGCTACCTCTTGTCCCTCGTCATCTTCGCCGGCGTCGGCACGGCGATCTGGTCCACCCCGCAGAGCCCCCGCCAGGCGCCGGTGCTCCTGCTCATCCTGGCGATCGTGGGCGTGACCCAGGACACCCTGGTCTGGTACCTGATCACCTGGCTGAGCGACGTCGGGGTGGCGAGCGTGTGGTCGGCGATCACGGCGGCCGTCGTCGTACGGGCCTGCTGCTGGGCGGGGGTGTGGCTGCTGCCGGGGGCGGGAAGGGAGACGGACGCCGCGGCGAGCCCGTGACGACCGGACGCCTCTTCACCGAGGAACGAGGGGCCGGTGGCTCAGGCGGGCAGATTCAGCTGCCAGGACACACCGAACCGGTCGTTGACCCACCCGAACCGGCGGCTGAAACCGTAGTCCCCGAGCGGCATGAGCTCCGCGCCCTGCTGCCCGAGGGCGGCGTAGAGCCGGTCGATCTCGGCCTCGTCCGCGCACTGCACGAAGAGGGAGACGGCGGGAGTGAAGGTGAAGTCATGTCTCGCCGGGCTGTCGATGCACATGAACTGCTCACCGGCGAGCGAGAAGGTCGCGTGCTGCACGCTCCCCTCGGCGCCGGGCCCGTCGGCGCCGTAGCGGGTGATGCCGACGATCTCGGCGTCATCGAAGAGCGAGACGTAGAAGCCCATGGCCTCCTCCGCCCGCCCCTCGAACATCAGGAAAGGGGTGATCTTCCGCGACGAAACGATCTCCATAGCGCAGGCTCCTCCGCCGCCGGCCAGTCCACACACCGCCACGCTAACGCGGGCGGGCCTCGGCGCCCTAGCGGAACGCCCGGACGCACTCCTCCGGGGCGACGGCCACTGCCTGTCTGACAGCGCCAACGCGGACGAAAGCCCCGCCGACCCGGCGCAGACCGCCGATACCGCCTTCCGAGCACGCAACCCCGGCCCCGGCGGCATCTGCGCCCGCCCAGAAGAACCCGGCCACCGCCTCGGCCACTTCGGAGAGGAGATCCGCGCCCGGATGCCCACCCCGGACGAGGTACGCACCCTGCGCCTCGCCTCCGGCGTCCCCGTCATCCACCTCATCCGCACCGCCCACGACACCGAGAGGCGAGCCGTCGAGGTGTGCGACACCGTCGTGGCCGCCGACGCCTACGTCCTCGCCCACCAACTCCCAGCGACGTGACGGCGCAGCGCGCCGGCATGCCGAAGCCCCCCGCCGCGAGCCGTCGCGGACAGGGGGCCTCAGGAAGAGCAGCCGAGGTTACTTCTTCTTGCCCTGGTTCTTGACCGCCTCGATGGCCGCGGCTGCCGCGTCCGGGTCGAGGTAGGTGCCGCCCGGGACCAGGGGGCGGAAGTCGGCGTCGAGTTCGTAGGCGAGGGGGATGCCCGTGGGGATGTTGAGGCCCGCGATGTCGGCGTCCGAGATACCGTCCAGGTGCTTGACCAGGGCGCGCAGGCTGTTGCCGTGGGCGGCGACCAGGACCGTGCGGCCGGTCAGGAGGTCGGGGACGATCGCGTCGAACCAGTACGGGAGCATCCGGACGACGACGTCCTTGAGGCACTCCGTCTGCGGGCGCAGCTCCGGCGGGAGGGTCGCGTAGCGGGGGTCGGAGAACTGGGAGTACTCGGCGTCGCGGTCCAGCGGCGGCGGCGGGGTGTCGTAGGAGCGGCGCCAGAGCATGAACTGCTCCTCGCCGAACTCCGCCAGCGTCTGCGCCTTGTCCTTGCCCTGGAGCGCGCCGTAGTGCCGCTCGTTCAGGCGCCAGCTGCGGTGGACCGGGATCCACAGGCGGTCGGCGGACTCCAGCGCGAGCTGCGCCGTGCGGATCGCGCGCTTCTGGAGGGAGGTGTGGACCACGTCGGGCAGCAGGCCGGCGTCCTTGAGGAGCTCGCCGCCCCGCGTCGCCTCCTTCTCGCCCTTGGCGGTCAGGTTGACGTCCACCCAGCCGGTGAACAGGTTCTTCTCGTTCCACTCGCTCTCGCCGTGGCGGAGGAGGATCAGCTTGTACGGTGCGTCGGCCATGTCTCCGAGCCTAATCCACGCATACGGCGCGCCGCCCGTGTGCCCGGTGGGCGGACGCCCCCGCGGCCGCCGGCTGAGGTCCGGTGCAGCACAGACGGGCGTCCCCTCCCGCCCCCGTTGCGGCCGCGACCTCGACGGTTGACGGGATCTGTTAATTGGGTGGCCTCCGCGGAGCGTCCACTCGTAAGTTGTGCTCGTCGCCGCAGCCGCTTACATCCGGGGGTCCTCCATGTCCGTCTCCGCGCTCAGACGTGCCGCTCGCGAGACGGTCTCCGGCCTGCCCCGCGCGTTCTGGTGGCTGTGGACCAGCACCCTCGTCAACCGGCTCGGCGCCTTCGTCGCCACCTTCATGGCGCTGTACCTGACCCTGGACCGCGGCTACTCCGCCTCCTACGCCGGTCTCGTCGCCTCCCTGCACGGTCTCGGCGGCGTGATCTCCTCCCTCGGCGGCGGCGTGATGGCCGACCGGCTCGGGCGGCGGCCCACCCTCCTCGTCGCGCAGGCCTCCACGGCCGTCTTCGTCGCGCTCCTCGGCTTCGTGCACGACCCCGTCTCCATCGCCGCCGTCGCCTTCCTCGTCGGCATGGCCTCCAACGCCTCCCGGCCCGCCGTGCAGGCGATGATGGCCGACATCGTGCGTCCCGAGGACCGGGTGCGGGCCTTCTCGCTCAACTACTGGGCGATCAACCTCGGCTTCGCGGTCTCCTCCATGGCGGCCGGTTTCATCGCCGAGTTCAGCTACCGCGCCGGTTTCCTCATCGAGGCCGGGATGACCATGGCCTGCGCCCTCGTCGTCTTCCTCAAGCTGCCCGAGTCCCGGCCGGACAAGGCGCACGGGAGCGGCGCTCCGGGCGACGGCGCGGGCGACCGGGTCGGGCTCGGCACCGTGCTGCGCGACCGGCGGTTCATGGCCGTCGTCGGGCTGTCCTTCCTGGTCGCCCTCGTCTTCCAGCAGGGGTCGGTCGGTCTGCCGGTCGCGATGGGCCGGGCCGGGTTCACACCCGCCGACTACGGCTTCGCCGTCGCCGTCAACGGCGTCCTGATCGTCGCCCTACAGATCCCGGTCACCCGGTTCATCGAGCACCGCGACCCGCGACGGCTGCTCGTCGTCTCCTCGCTGCTCGCCGGGTACGGCTTCGGGCTCACCGCCTTCGCCGGGTCGGTCGCCGTCTTCGCGCTCACCGTGTGCGTGTGGACGATCGGCGAGATGGTGAACGCTCCGACGCAGACCGGGCTCGTCGTGCGTCTCTCTCCCGCTCAGGGACGCGGCCGCTACCAGGGGGTCTACACCCTGTCCTGGTCGCTGGCCGCGCTCGTCGCTCCGCTGATGTCCGGGGCGGTCATCGACCGGCTGGGCGCGGTGTGGCTGTGGGGGATGTGCGCGGTCGTCGGGACGGCGGCCGGCGTCGGTTACGGGGTGCTGATGCGGCGGCTGCCCGCGGAGGGGGCGGCTGACGCCAGCGGCGTCGAGGAGGCTGCGGCGCCGACCACCGGGGCGCCCTCCGCTGCGGCGCCGACCACCGGGGCGCCCTCCGCTGCGGCGCCGACCACCGGGGCGCCCTCCGCTGCGGCGGCCGCCGCGCCCGGACTCGCCCGCGCCGCCGAGGCCGACGCGGTCTGAGCCGACGGGTCTGAGCCGGTCCGGGTGGGGGCCGGGGGCCGGGTGGGGGCCGGGGGCCCGGGGGTCGGGTGGGCCGGGGCGGGTGTCTCGCCCCCGCCGCCCCTGCCCTTCCCGTCCCCGGGGCCTTCGCCCCAGACCCCCTTGTGCGCAGTTCCCCGCGCCCCTCAATGCGCCCCCGCCTCGCCCCGTTTGGGCAGTTCCCCCCGCCCCTGCATGCGCCCCCGCCTCACGGGTGCATCCGTGCCCCCTTCAGTACCTTGTCCACCGCGTTCCGCGGGCCGTACACCGCCAGGCCCACCAGATCAAGGTCGGCGGTCGGGACCGCCGCCACCGCCGCGCGGTTGTCCGTGTCGTTGCCCGTCGCGAAGAGGTCGGAGGTGAAGACGGCGCGCGGGAGGGCGCGCGCGAGCGCGCGTCCGTGCGCCGCCGTCAGCGTCTCCTTGGCGCCCTCGAAGACCAGCACCGGCTGGCGGAACATCGGCAGGTACGGCACCTCGTCGGCGTCCGCGTACGGCTCCCCGATCACCTCGGGGACCGTCGTGCCGAGGCCGCTGACCAGGAAGGCGGTGACGTTCAGGCGCTGCCAGGACTCCAGGTCCTCGCGCAGCAGTACGGCGATCTTCGTGTCGAAACGCATGTCAGGCATGCCGGAAGCCTCGCGGACGGCCCGCGGCGTGGTCTTGTACGTTCTTTGCATGGCCGCCCAGTCCGCCGCCCGGCCCGCTTGGCCGTCCCGGGGCGGCATCTCGAGCAGCGTCTCCGCCTGGCGCCCGCGCGTTCCGGGCGTGGTGGAGGTCTTCCACGCGCAGTTCACCGGCTACGCCTATCCGATGCACGTCCACGACGCCTGGACGCTGCTGATCGTGGACGACGGGGCCGTACGGTACGACCTGGACCGGCACGAGCACGGCACCCCCCTCGACACGGTGACCCTGCTGCCGCCGCACGTGCCGCACAACGGCTCCCCGGCCACCCCGCACGGTTTCCGCAAGCGGGTGCTGTACCTGGACTCCAGCCGGCTGGGCGAGGACCTCATCGGGGCGGCCGTGGACGGGCCCGGGCTGCGGGACCCGGTGCTGCGACGGCGGGTGGCGCAGTTGCACACCGCGCTCGCGCTGCCCGGCGAGGAGCTGGAGGCGGACAGCAGGCTGACGCTGGTCGGCGAGCGGCTGCGCGCCCGTCTTCGGCCTCGGGGCGCGCCGGAGGTCCCGCGGCCGGACCCCGGTGTGGCCCGGCGGCTGCGGGAGCTGCTGGACGAGCGGGTGCCGCAGGGCCTCACCCTCGACGAGGCGGCGGCTGCCGTGCACGCCCATCCGGCGCATCTGGTGAGGGCGTTCAGCGGGGCGTACGGCATCGCGCCGCACCAGTACCTGCTGTCCCGGCGGGTCGAGCGGGCCCGGCGGCTGCTCCTGGCCGGGATGCCGCCGGCCGAGGTGGCCACGGCGACCGGCTTCTACGACCAGGCCCATCTGACCCGGCACTTCCGGAAGTTGGTCGGGGTCACTCCCGGCCGTTACCGCGCCCGCTGACCGGGCGGAGGACGGCGACGGGGCGAAATCCCCGTCACTCCCCCCGGCGTTCCGTCAGGTGCGCGAACGCCTCCAGGTTCCGCGTCGACTCCCCGCGCGAGACCCGCCACGCGTACTCGCGGCGGATCGCGGAGGCGAAGCCCAGCTCCAGCAGGGTGTTGAAGCTGCCGTCGGCGGCTTCGAGGACCTGGCCGAGGAGGCGGTCCACCTCGTCGGCGGTGACCGCGGCCAGCGGCAGACGGCCGGTGACGTAGACGTCGCCGAGGTGGTCGACGGCGTAACCGACGCCGTACAGCTTGAGGTTGCGCTCCAGGAGCCAGCGGTGGACGCCCGCCTCGTTCTCGTCGGGGTGGCGGATGACGAAGGCGTTCAGGGACAGGGAGTGGCGGCCGACGATCATCTGGAGGGTGGTCGACAGCTTGCGGGTGCCGGGGAGTTTGACGACGTAGGTGCCCGGCTCGGGGCTCTCCCACTCCACTTCGGCGTCCTTCAGCGCGGCCTCGATGACCTGTGCCGCCCGCTGCTGCTCGCTTTCGCCCATCGCCTTACCCATGGGGGGAGCGTACGCGACGGCGGTGGGCGTGCAGGGCGGCCGTGTAGACGTCGGCGGTGGCGGCGGCCGAGGAGTCCCAGCCGAAGGACCGCGCGTGCCGGGCGGCGGCGGCGCCCATGCGGTCGGCGAGGTGCGGCGTGTCGGCGAAGTCGCGCAGCACGCGCGCGTAGGCGGCCGGGTCGTGGCCCTGGACGAGGAATCCGGTCTCGCCGTCGCGCACCGCGACCGGCAGGCCGCCGACCGCGGCGGCGAGCACGGGGGTGCCGGCGGCCTGCGCCTCGATGGCGACCAGGCCGAAGGACTCGCTGTAGGACGGCATGACCAGCACGGACGCGGCCCGGAACCAGTCGGCGAGCTGGTCCTGCCCGACGGGCGGGCGGAACCGCACGACGTCGGCAATGCCGAGCCGGGCCGCCAGCTTCTGGAGGCCCTCCGGTTTGGCGAGGCCGCTGCCGCTGGGGCCGCCGACTATCGGGACGACGATGCGCGAGCGCAGGTCGGGGCGTTCGTCGAGGAGGACGCCCACGGCCCGCAGCAGGACGTCGGGGGCCTTGAGCGGCTGGATGCGGCCGGCGAACAGGGGGATCAGGGCGTCCTCGGGCAGGCCGAGGCGGGCGCGGGCGGCGGCGCGGCCGTCGCCGGGGCGGAAGCGGGTGAGGTTGACGCCGGGGTGGACGACGGCGACCTTGGCGGGGTCGGCGGCGTAGTGCCGGACCAGTTCCTCGGCCTCCTCGTCGGTGTTGGCGATCAGCCGGTCGGCGGCGGCGACGATCTGGGTCTCGCCGATGACGCGGGCGGCCGGTTCGGGGGTGTCGCCCTCGGCCAGGCTGGCGTTCTTGACCTTGGCCATGGTGTGCATGGCGTGCACCAGGGGGACGCCCCAGCGCTGGGCGGCGAGCCAGCCGACGTGGCCGGAGAGCCAGTAGTGGGAGTGGACGAGGTCGTAGTAGCCGGGGCGGTGACCGGCCCATGCCTGCATGACGCCGTGGGTGAAGGCGCACAGCTGGGCCGGCAGGTCCTCCTTGGCCAGGCCCTCGTACGGGCCGGCGTCCACGTGCCGGACCAGGACGCCGGGGACGAGTTCGACGGCGGGCGGCAGGCCGCCGGCGGTGGCACGGGTGAAGATCTCCACCTCGACGCCCTGCGCGGCCAGCCGCTGGGCCAGCTCCACGATGTAGACGTTCATGCCGCCGGCGTCGCCCGTGCCCGGCTGGTGCAGGGGTGAGGTGTGCACGGACAGCATGGCGACGCGCCGGGGGCGACGGTACAGCCGCAGCCGCGCGGGAGCCGACGCGGAGCGACGCCCGAGCCTGCTGACGTACTGGCTCACGTGGCGTTCCTCTCTGCTGCTGTCGCGGACATGCCGGACAGGGGTCGCGGCGCGCCCTTCGGGGGCAACGCCGGACGGGCCCGCTTCCATCCCAACGCCGGCACTTTTGCCGAATCATTACCGAGAGTCGGTCAACCGTTCGATACTGGGGTGCGTGCCGGCCTCGGGGCGGCCACACGCCGTACGTCCTGCACCGAGTGCCCCCATACCCTCGTATCCATGACATCCCGCGCAGCGACCCGCGCCACAGGCCCCGTGGGAACGGTGACGCGCGGGACGACCAATCCGAACCGACTGCGCCGCATGGACCGCTGGATAGCCGCCGTGCACGGCGCCGAGCTGCGGCGCGCCACCGATCCCGTGGCCGTCGACCTCGGCTACGGCGCCGCCCCCTGGACGGCCGTGGAACTGCTGCACCGGCTGCGCACCGTGGCGTCACGCGCGCGCGTGGTGGGCGTCGAGATCGAGCCGGCCCGGGTCGCGGCCGCCCTGCCGTACCAGCGCGACGGACTGGTCTTCCGGCACGGCGGCTTCGAGGTGCCGGTCACGCCGCGCCCGCACCTCATCCGCGCGGCGAACGTGCTGCGCCAGTACGACGAGGCCGAGGTCGCCGGCGTCTGGGAGCGGCTGTGCGCGCGGCTCGCCCCGGCGGACGGGCTGTCGCGCGGCGGGCTGCTGGTGGAGGGCACCTGCGACGAGATCGGGCGGCGGCACGTGTGGGTCGCGCTCGGCCCGGAGGGCCCCCGCACGGTCACCTTCGCCACCCGCCTCGGCTCCCTGCACCGGCCCTCCGACCTCGCCGAACGCCTCCCGAAGGCGCTCATCCACCGCAACGTCCCCGGCGAGCCGGTGCACGCCTTCCTGCGCGACTTCGACCGCGCCTGGGCCGCCGCCGCGCCCTACGCCTCCTACGGCGCCCGGCAGCGCTGGATGCGCGCGGTGCGCGGTCTGACGGCCGACTGGCCGGTGACGGACGGGCCGAAGCGCTGGCGGCAGGGCGAAGTGACGGTGGCGTGGGGGGCGTTGGCGCCGCGCGGCTGAAGGGCGCGGCACACGACCGAAGGGGGCGCGGGCCGCGGTGAGACGGGCCGGACGCGCGCTCCCGGCGTCGGCGGGCCACGTCTCGCTGTGGCCCTGACTGCGGGGAACGATCTCCGTGCGCCCTTCGTCACACAGGCGGGAGATCGTCACGGGTGGGGCGCGGGTGGGGCTTTGGCGGACCCGGATCGTGACGGCCTCTGTCGTTTTGCGCGGCGGCATGGCACGATCCCCCAGACGCGGTTAAGTTACTGACGGTAAATCAGCTTTGGGGGCTGGGGTATGGGACGGGGCAGGCGCACTGTGCTCGCGGCGGCCGTGACCGTGGTCTGCGCGGTCACCTTGCTGGGGGCGCCGGGTACGGCGTTCGCGAGCGTGCGACCCGACCCGGCGCCGACGTCCACCGCGCCGGCCTCGCCGTCCGGTTCACCCTCCCCCTCCCCCTCGGTCACACTCCCGCCGGACAAGGACCTGGAAGCGGTCCGGACGAAACTGGACGATCTGTACCACGACGCCGCCGTCGCCACCGACGCCTACAACGCGGCCGAGGAGAAGACGAAGAAGCAGTCCGCCGAGATCGCCGATCTGAACGAGAAGATCGCCGCCGGGCAGCGCGAGCTCGACGGTCTCAAGGACCGCGCCGGCGCGGCGGCCCGCGACCAGTACCGCACCGGCGGGCTGCCGCCCCAGGTGCAGTTCATGCTCAGCGGCGACCCGCAGCAGTTCCTCGACAGCGCCGGACTGGTGATCCAGGGGCAGCGGGCCACCAGCGGCCTGATCGACGACATGACCCGCACCCAGCAGGACCTGCGGCAGTACGCCGACGACGCCGCCGAGCGCCTGAAGGACCTGGAGGCCAACCGCAAGGCCAAGGCCGCCGCGCAGAAACGCGTCCAGGAGCGGATCGAGGAGGCGGAGAAGCTCCAGGACACGCTGGAGAAGCGGCAGCGGGAGCGGCTGGCGCAGCTGGAGAAGGAGGCCGCGGCGCAGGCGCAGACGGCCTGGCTGGGCACCGGCGTCCTCAAGGACGTCAGCGGCGAGGCGACCGAGGCGGGCGCGAAGGCGGTGGGGTTCGCCACCGCGCAGATCGGCAAACCCTACGAGTGGGGCGCGGA
Organism: Streptomyces sp. NPDC093260; assembly: GCF_040683715.1. NCBI lineage: Bacteria > Bacillati > Actinomycetota > Actinomycetes > Kitasatosporales > Streptomycetaceae > Streptomyces > Streptomyces sp. NPDC093260. The sequence continues at coordinate 62,243 of NZ_JBFBEK010000003.1, read as the reverse complement.
GGGGCCGAAGACGTTCGACTGCTCCGGGCTGACCTCGCAGGCCTGGGCGGCGGCGGGGCGGCCCATCCCGCGCACCTCGCAGGAGCAGTGGAAGCAGTTGCCGCACGTGGCCGTGCAGGACATGCGCCCCGGCGATCTGATCATCTACTTCGGCGACGCCAGCCATGTCGCGATGTACGTCGGCGACGGCAGGATCGTGCACGCCCCGCGCCCCGGTCGCACGGTGACCCTCGCGGGCGCGGGCGAGATGCCGATCCTGGGCGTGGTGCGGCCGGACGCGGAGACGGGTTCCGGGAAGCCGGCCACCCGGTGACCTGGACCATGTGACGCACCGCACCCGAGCCCCCCGCCGCACCAGGGGGCGGCGTGAGCTACGTCATCCCCCGGCCCCGGTCGCGCTGTCCAACTCCGGTAGGGATCGCGGCATATGACAGAGGCCGCGGCGGGAGCGACGTGCCTCACACCATTCCGCTGCGGCGCCGACTACCGCTATGGTCCCCGTCGGTGGGGCGAGGTCCCTCGTACCCACCACGCCCTCGGGGGGAGGGAAGGAACCCAGGACGATGCCCGTGCCCGTACCCCGGCAGCGAGCGATCCCGGCCGCGGAGAGCGGCCAGGCGCAGACCGTGTCCCACGGCGCCGCCGGCCCCGCCGCGGCACCGGCCCCGCACGGGGAAGCCACGAAGGACACCACGGTAGAGAAGGACAGCCGCTCCGGCGGCCACCATGCCCACGGCAGCGCACCGCTGACCCTGCTGCTGATCGAGGACGATCCCGGCGGCTCGCCGATCGTGCCCGAACTGATCGACTCCTCCGGCAAGCCCATCCGTATCCGCACCGCCCGCAACCTCACCGAGGCCGGGCGGCTGCTCACCGACGACGTCCACTGCATCCTGCTCGACCTCGCGCTGCCCGCGCCGGGCCGGGCGGGCGGGGCGGACGACGAGCTGGCCGTGCTCAAGCAGGTGCTGGAACTCGCGCCCCGGCACGCCGTCCTCGCGCTCACCGCCTCCGGCGACGCCGAGCGCGGCGCCGAGGCGGTACGGGTGGGTGCGCAGGACTACCTCCTGCGCGACGAGCTGGACGGGCCGCTGCTGAGCCGGGCCATCCGGTACGCGGTGGAGCGCAAGCGGTCCGACAGCGCCGAGCGCAGGCTCGCCGAGGGCAAGCTGCGGGCGCAGGAGAACCGCCGGCTGGAGCGCGGGCTGCTGCCGACGCCGCTGCTGGACGGCGCGGCGCTGCGCTTCGCCGCCCGCTACCGCCCCGGCCGCTCCCGCGCGCTGCTAGGCGGCGACTTCTACGACGCCGTGCGCACCCCCGACGGCACCGTGCACGCCATGATCGGCGACGTCTGCGGGCACGGTCCCGACGAGGCGGCGCTCGGCGTGGAGCTGCGGATCGCCTGGCGGGCGCTGACGCTCGCGGGGCTGTGCGGGGACGAGCTGCTGAACACGTTGCAGCAGGTGCTGGAGCACGAACGCGCCGACGACGAGATCTTCGCGACGCTGTGCACGGTGGACATCGCGCCCGACGGGCGCCGCGCCGGACTGTGCCTGGCCGGTCACCCCGCCCCGCTGGTCATCACGCCGGGCCGGCCCGCCCGGCTGCTGCCGTACGAGAACAACGGACCCGCCCTCGGTCTGCTGCCCGGAGCGCGCTGGCCCCGGACCCAGGTGGAGCTGGGCGCCGAGTGGAGCCTGATGCTCTACACCGACGGCCTGATCGAGGGCCGCAGCGGCGTGGACGGCGAACGGCTCGGCCAGGACGGGATGCTGGAGATGGTCCGCCGCCAGCTGGACCAGGGCCTGCGCGGCGAGGAACTGCTACGGGAGGCGGTGAACGAGGCCCGCGAACTCAACGGCGGCGACCTCACCGACGACGTGGCGGTGGTCCTCCTGGACCGGCAGCCGTAGCGGGACGCGAAGCCGGCACCGGACCGGAAGCCGGCACCGGGCCGGGGCACGCCGCCGGTCACCGTATCGGGGCGCGCCGCCGAGGCATCGCGACCCGGCGGTCGTCCAAGCGGTCGCCACGGCGGTGACCGGCTCGCCGCCGGGCGGCTCGGGTCGCCGCCGTCACCGCCCGTGCGCGGAGTGCTCAGCGGCCGCCGTTGTACGGGCCGTACGGGCCGTCGCTGCTGCTGCCGCCTCTGCGGCCCCAGCGGCTGCCGCCGCCGGAGACCTGCTTGAGCGCGGGCCGTACGTCCACGATGTAGACGATGCTCGCGACCGCGCCGATGGCCGGCAGGATGCCGATGATCGAGAACAGATAGCTCACGAGCAGCGCCAGCGCCAGGATGACCAGCCAGAACACCTTGTTCTGCTTGTCCGCCGCGCGGAAGGCGTCCTCGCGCCGGAACGCCGCGTCGAACAGCCCGAACGCGGCCAGGGCCATGAGGACGATCTTGATGATCCCCAGGAAGCCCGCGAAGCCCAACATCAGCATGCCGTCCACCGCCCGTTCTCTCCGACTCGTCCCGTCACCGTACCCGTAGAACGGGCCGGGCACCCCGAGGGTGCCCGGCCCGCACACCTGTCGCCCGTACGGGTGACGCGCCCCGCCCGCCGCCGGGGAGACGCAGCCCCCGCGGCCGGGCCGGGACCGGTGACTACTTGGCGGGCGGGGTGGTCTTCTTCCCGGCCGGGGCCACGTTCTTGCGCGGGGTCGGGGCCTTCTTGGCCTCCGGAGCGGTCGCGGCCTTCTTCGCCGTCGGGGCGGTGGCGGCCTTGACCTCGGTGACCTTGGCCGCGGCCGCCCTGGACTCCTCCGCCTTGACCGGCTGGACCGGCGCGGCGGCCGCGGGGCGCGGCTTCGGCTCGCGCTCGGGCTCGACCGCGACGGCGAGTTCCTCCACGCCCTCGGCGATGTCCTCGATGCCCTCGGCGGCCTGGCCGCGCCAGGTCCGCACGGCCTGCTCACCCTGCTCGGCGAGCTTGTCGTAGGTCTCGCGGGCCTTGACGGCGTACTCGGCGGCGACGCCGACGCCGCGCAGGGCGAGGTCCTGGGCGGTCTCGCCGAGCTTCTTCAGGTCGGCGTCGAAGTTGGTGCCGAACTTCTTCAGGTCGGTGTCGAGGGAGTTCAGGAAGCCGGTGACCCGGGTCTGGACGGTCTCCTGCGTCTCCTTGACGCGTGCGGTGGCCCGCTCCTGGACGGCCTTCGGGTCGGTGTTGCGCACGGCGTCGATCCGCGCGGGGGCCTCGGCGCGCAGCTGCTCCACCAGGGCGGGCACCTTCCTGGCCTGGCGCAGGGCCAGGTCCGCGGTGCCGGCGGCGAAGTAGAGCGGCTTGGGGTCGCTGAGGGTCTTGCGCAGGTCGTCGGTGATGGCCATGGTGTTGATCCTCCCGGATCGCTTTCGGCTGAGGGTTGTGGTCTGCGTGGTGCGCCGCGGTGGTCCGCCCGGCCGCCGCACCGGCCGCCTCGGCGGGCCGGCCGGCGGATCAGCCGGCCGCCTCCCGCGGCCCGGCGCCGCCGCCGGATCTGGGGGCCTGGCGCCCGGCGCCGGCCCCGGAACGGCCGCCGTCCGGGTCGGGAACGGCGGCGGGGCGTATGACGCCGCCGGGACCGTCGCCGTCGCTCTCGATGTGCACGTCGTCCGCGTCGTCGCCGGTGGCGCCGCCGCCACCGCCGGCGACGGTGCCGGGGCCGCCGGAAGGGGCCGCGCCCGTCCCGCCCGCGCCGTCGCCGCGGGCGGCCTTGCCGGCCCCGAACCCGTTCTCCTTGCGGAAGGACTCGTAGACCTGGAGGAGCACCTGCTTCTGCCCCTCGGTGAGCGTGGGGTCGGCGAGGATGACGGCGCGCGTCTCCACCTCGTCCCGGTCCCGCTCGGCGTCGAGGATGCCGGCCCGTACGTACAGCGTCTCGGCGGAGATCCGCAGCGCCTTGGCGACCTGCTGGAGCACCTCCGCGCTCGGCTTGCGCAGCCCGCGCTCGATCTGGCTCAGATACGGGTTGGACACCCCGGCGGCGTCGGCGAGCTGCCGCAGCGACAGCTGCGCGTTGCGCCGCTGCTCGCGCAGGTACTCACCGAGATTGCCGACATTGAGCGATGCCATGCCTCCACCATGCACCCACCCCGCTAACAATTGCAAGCACACCGCTTGCAACAGCGCGCGCCGCCCCTGGGGCGCGACCCGGAACCGTCCGCCCTGCCTCGGCCTTCCCGGCGGGGAAAGCCGCGGCATCGGTCGGACCGGGCGGAGCGCCCGGGGTGAGGGGGGCGGGTAGCGGGTTGCTGAGCATCGGGGCGTTCGCCGAGGCGTCCCGGCTGTCGCCCGAGGCGCTGCGGCTGTCGCCGCGCGTCCGGCGCCCCGGCCGACGTCGGCTGTGCGGTCGCCGACGTCGTGGCGGCACAGGGGCGTCGAGGCCTCAGGCCCCGGTCTCGTAGCCGGCCTCGTGCAGGAGGGCGTCGATGCGGGCTCGGTGGGAGGTCTCCCAGTCGTCCAGGGTCTGGGTGGCCTCCTTGGCGAGCCGGGCGCGGGCGGCGGTGAGGATCTCCTCGGCGCGGGCGGCCGGGACCGTGACGACGCCCTCCTCGTCGGCGACCACGACATCGCCCGCCTCGACCTCGACCCCGCCGCAGCGCACCCGCTCGTTCAGCGGGGTCACGACCGACTTGGCGCCCGGGACGGGGATGATCCCGCGGGCGAAGACGGGGAAGCCGGCGTCCCGCACCTCGCCGAGGTCGCGGATCAGCCCGTCGGCGACGAACGCGGCCACGCCCCGGCGCTGCGCCACCGCGCACACGTTGCCGCCGGCCAGCGCGTGGTCGAGGTCGCCGGACTCCACCACGATCACCGAACCGGGGGCGGCCCGGTGGATGGCGGCGTGCAGCATCAGGTTGTCGCCGGGCGGGCACCGCACCGTGAACGCCGGTCCGGCCACGCGCGGCACCGGCCCCCACAGCGGGCGGATGCCGATGTCCATGACGTGGGCGCGACCCAGCAGATCGGCGAGGGTCGTGGTGGGGACGTCCCGGAAGCCGCTGACGGCGGGGCCGGTTCCCGTACTCGAAGTGATCACGTCCGCGACCCTAGTGCGGTGAAATCCCGTTGCTCCAGGACCGCTCGCGCCACTACCGTTCCGGCCGGACGACGGCTACGAGGACCTGCGGCCACCAGGCCCCCGCCGCCACCAGGACCTGTGGACGCCGGACGGCGACCACGGGGCCGTGACCGCGGCTACGCGAACGACAGCTCCGTCGTGATGGTGTCCCACAGGGCGTCGAACCACTTCTGCGACTCGGCGACGAACACGGCGTCGCGGCGGCCGGCGCTGCGGACGAAGGAGAACAGCAGGGACTTGGAGCCCAGTGCGTCGAACATGTCCAGCACCTCCTCGCCCCAGCCCTCCTCCCGCCGGGTGAGCGTGTAGTAACCCAGCAGCGCCTCGTCGCCGTTGAGCAGGTAGAGCTTGACCGGCGGGGTGAAGGGCAGCGCGCGGAAGGTGACGCGGACGTCGATGCCGTGGGTGGAGCGCAGGGACATGAGGTTGTGCCGCAGCACCTGCGCCTGCGCGTTGCGCATCTGGAGCCAGCGCCGGTGGATCGCGGTGTCCTCCTCCCCGTCGCCCGTGACGGAGACGGGGAAGGCGAGGGAGATGTCCCGGGACGGGACGAGGACGCGCACCTCGATGCCCTCGGGACGCAGCCGGCCCTCGTGGATCAGCCGCATCGGCTCGCTCAGCGCCACCATCAGCGTCTCCGCCGTGTGGCACACCACGTCGATGCGCACCCGCCGATCCGCGAACGCGTCCGTCAGCCGCGGGGCGAGGCCCACCAGGGCCGGCTGGGGCTCCTCGCGCACGGGGGCGGCCTCGGCGATCCTCGGGGGGCTGCCCTTGCTGACGTTGCTGAGCAGCCCGTCGTCCTGGAGCGCCCGCAGGGCCTGGCGGACGGCGCCCCGCTCCACCCCGAACTCGTCGGCGAGTTCGGCCTGGGTGGGCAGCCGGTCGCCCGGTTTGAGGTCGCCCGAGCGGATCCGCTCGCGCAGGGTCTCGGCGATCTCCTGGGCCGAGGGGCTGCGCCGGCTTCCGTTCACCGCCGTGTGCTCCTGCGCGGTCTCCTGCGCGTTCTCCTGGGTCACGACCAAAACGCTACAACTTTGATCCATCTCACGGCAGTTGTTTGGGAGTTGTTTAGGACTGGCAGCCAAGTGGGGACAACTTCAGCAGAGTTGGTTACCAACTCGGTTCAGTTGGCGGAGAGTTCAGCTCCTCGCCCGCCAAGTGCTCCGTCCCGTTCCGCACACGCACATCCGAAGGGGGAAAACCGTGCTCGCTCCCGCTCTCCTGTCCGCCCTCTCCGCCGCCGGCCTCGAACAGATCGTCCAGTGGAAGTACGGCACGTGGGGCTTCGTCGGACTGCTGCTGCTCTCCGTCGGCGTCAAGGCCCGCAACCCGGCCGTGGGTTTCGCCGGGGCGGTGGTGCTGCTGACCCTGTTCGCCGGGTCGGTGCGGTGACCTTGGCCGGTTCCGGCCCCCGGGTCACGGCCCGCGGGGCGGTTCACCGGGGAAGCGGGCAGGCCGGCGGGAAGCAGGGAGCAACTTCCCGCCATCCTGAGGAAGTTCACCGCAAGGTGGTTATGCGGCCCGCCCAAGTGGAGATAAGAAAGAAGGAAGTTGGTAGCCAACTTGGACGACATGGTTCAGACCTTCGTCGGTTGGCCACCAGGGTGACAGACGAGACGCCGCAGGACCAGGTTCCTCTCCTGGAGGGGAGCCGGGAACCCGGTCCGCACCGGCACGACCCGCACAGCCACAACCGAACACCGACAACCGAACAGCGGGCACAGCCACAACCGAAGACCGTCACCACGCACCGCCACAACAGAACAGCACCACTCGCCGTACCGGCACCACCGCTGCGGCAGCACGCTACGGATTCGTCATCCCTGTCACCGCCGGAGGCAGGAAGGAGCGATCAGAAGATGTCCGGGCACCACGGCCGCCTGGACGTACGCAGCAGGGCGTCGGCCACACGGGCGGCGCCCGCTCGTTCTTCCCGCACCCGGCCGAGCGCCACGAGCCGCACCGCCGACTCGTCGCCGAGCCACAGCGGCGCCACCTCGCGCACGTCCAGCGTCAGATCGGCGCTCGCGGTCGTCGGCGTGCAGGACGCCCCGGCCGTCGAGGCCTCCAGCCGCCAGCGCCCGCCGGCCAGCCCGGCCCCGTCCACGACCTCCAGCACCAGCGCGCCCTCCGCGTCGTAGGTACGCGCCTCCAAGGCCCGGGCGACGTCGAGGATGCGCACCCACAGCCAGTCCGCCTGCGTGGTGATCTGCGCCGCGCGCGGGTCCGGCAGGAGCAGCGGGAGCATGTCGTCGGGGGCCCGCCAGCCGCTCTTGACCCGCACCACCCAGTCGATCGAGCACACGTACCGCCACAGGGCGCGCTCGGCGGCCGGGGTCACCGCGATCAGGTCCCGCACCGTGGCCGTGTTCAACGGCTGCTTGGCGTCGCCCCAGGTGTCGTCGCACGCGTACGTCACCAGGCCGTCGACCGTGCCGTCCGCCGCGCGGTGGACGGCGTAGAAGGGTTCGGTCCACTGCTGCCGGTCCAGGCGCACCGCACCGGTGCTGATCTGCCACCACCGGTCGCTCCTGTCGACCGCGCCGGGCTGGAGGCGGCGCAGCCGCTCGAACAGCTCGGGACCGAGCTTGCGCACGTCGTCACCGTCCACGAGGTCGATCCGGCCGCCGTCCTCGGGGGCCGGCCGGCGCGCGTCGAGACCGGCCCGGGTCAGGTCCACCGTCCACTGGGCGGCCCAGGTGGCGGGGCCGAAGCCGAAGCGGCCGTAGATCGGGTACTCGGCGGCGATCAGGGTGGCGGCGACGTCGCCGCGCTCCTTCGCCGCAGCCAGGTCCTGGCCCATCATCCGGGTCAGCAGGCCGCGGCGGCGGTGGGTGGCGGTGACGGTGACGCTGGTGACGGCGGCGGTGGGGACGGTCGCGCCCCCGACGACGGTCAGCTGCTGCGCGAAGGAGCGGAACGTCGCCACACAGCGGCCGTCGTCGAACGCGCCGAGGGTGCGCGCGGGCACCAGGTAGGACGAGCGGTCGGCGATCTCGGTCTCGGCGACGGCCGGGGACCGCAGGAAGCCGGTGTTCAGCGCGCGGATCCAGTCGGGGATCTCGGTCTCGGTGATGGGTCGTACGTCGATGCGGGGGTGGGCGCCAGTCATGGCCCCGACGCTAGGCGGAGGCGGGCGGGGGTGTCGCGGGGTTTTCCGGGGGCCGCACCGCCCGTACCTTCGCGTGCCGTCGTGGCCGGGCGGCGGCTGCCGCCGGTTCAGGTCAGCAGGTCGTCCACCTGGGCCTCGCCGTCGCGGTAGCGGCGGGCGATCTCCGCGCTGCACTCGTCCGCCGTGCGCTGGAGCCGCTGCCTGCGGCGGGACACCTGCTGCTCGTACCGCACCAACCGGCCCATGGCCGCGCGGAGTTCCAGATCGGTGCGGGCGTCCAGGTCGGACAGCTCGACCTCGCCGAGCATCTCCGCGGCCAGCCGCCGCACCTCCTCGCTCTGCGGGGTGCCGAGGGTGACGTGCCGGGCGGAGGAGCGCTGCCGGGCGGGCGCGTCCTTCAGGATCTCCGCGAGCCGGTCCACGACGGGACCCTGCCCGGCGTGCACGACGGAGGTGAGCCCCGCCCCGGCCGCCCCGGACCCGGGCGCGCCCTCCGGCCCGTCCCCGGTCCCGCTCCCGCCGCCGGTCCCGGAGGCGGGAGCGGCGCTCTTACCGGCCTGCGCGCCGCGCCGGGCCAGTTCCGCGCGCAGGATGTCGATCCGGCCCTGGAGCAGCCGCCGTACATAGCTGAGGTCGGCCTCGTCGCGCTGCGCCCGCCGGCGCAGGGCGCGCAGCTCGGGCAGGCTGGCGGCGGTGAGGTCGGGCTCGGCGGCGTCGGCGGCCGGCAGCGGGTCCGCGGCCGGTGCCGCCTCCGCGAGCGGGGCCGATCCGGCGACCGTCGGTTCGGACGGCAGCGGCGGGCTGTCGGTGCGCTGCACCGGCGGCCGGTGGGCCTCCGCGACCGCCGCGTGGAGCGGCGAAAGCGCTCCGGGCTGCGCCTGCTGCTCGGTACTCGATGTGCTCATGAGCCTCAACCGTCCCCTCGACCGGCGCGTACGGAAGCATCGTGCCACCCCAAGCGGCCCGTATGTGAACGAGTGCGCCCGATCACCCCCAGATGGGGGGTTACGGATCAGAAAGAAGCACGATATGGACGCACCGGCCCGCCGGGGGAGCGCGTCCGGTCGCGCGGCATCATGGTCGGCATGCGTGCAGTGGTGCAGAGGGTGGACGGCGCGAGCGTCGTCGTGGACGGCGAGACGGTGGGGGCGATCGAGGGCGAGGGGCTGTGCGTCCTGGTCGGGGTCACCCACGAGGACACCAAGGAGAAGGCGGCGCAGCTCGCCCGCAAGCTGTGGTCGATCCGGATGCTGAGCGAGGAGCGCTCGTGCAGCGACGTCGACGCCCCGCTGCTGGTGATCAGCCAGTTCACGCTGTACGGCGACGCCCGCAAGGGCCGCCGCCCCACCTGGAACGCGGCGGCGCCCGGCGAGGTCGCCGAGCCGCTCGTCGAGGAGGTGGTCGCGCGGCTGCGGGCACTCGGCGCGACGGTGGCGACGGGCCGGTTCGGCGCGCAGATGCGGGTGTCGCTGACGAACGACGGCCCGTTCACCGTGCTGCTGGAGTTGTGAGCGCCGTACGGCCGGCGCCTCGCGAAGAGAGGCGCCGGCCGTACGCACGTGTGAGTCCTACGGCTCCACGACGGTCTCCTGGGCCGCCGCCGTGTCGCCGGCCGTGAGCCGGGCGTCCACCGGGACGTTGCGCTTGATCACGGCGAGGGCGACCGGGCCCAGCTCGTAGTGCCGGACCGAGGTCGTGACGACGCCGATCCTGCGGCCGTCGGGACCCTCGTCGGCGAGGCGGATCTCCGTGCCGTGCGGCGGCAGGTGCACGTCGCTGCCGTCCAGGTGCAGGAAGACCAGGCGGCGCGGCGGCTTGCCGAGGTTCTGCACCCGGGCGACGGTCTCCTGGCCGCGGTAGCAGCCCTTCTGGAGGTGCACGGCGGTGCCGATCCAGCCCAGCTCGTGCGGGATGGTGCGGTGGTCGGTCTCGAAACCGAGGCGGGGGCGGTGCTGCTCGACGCGCAGGGCCTCGTGGGCGAGGAGCCCGGCGGGCGGTCCGGCCTTCTCGGCGTACGCCTCCAGGTCGGCCCGGGGCAGGAACAGGTCGCGGCCGTGCGCGGTCTCCCGGACGACGACGCCGTCGGGGACCTCGGCGATGGAGCCGGCCGGCAGGTGCACGACGGCGAAGTCGGCGGTGCGGTCGGCGACCTCGACCCGGTAGAAGAACTTCATGGACTCCAGGTAGGCGATCAGCGTCTCCTGGGTGCCGGGTTCCACGTGCGCCCAGACCGTCTCGCCGTCGTCCACGAGGTAGAGCGCGTGTTCGATGTGGCCGTGCGCGGAAAGGATCAGCGCCTCGGTGGCCCGGCCGGCGGGCAGCTCGCTGACGTGCTGGGTGAGCAGCAGGTGCAGCCAGCTCAGCCGGTCCTCGCCGGAGACGGTGACGACGCCTCGGTGGGACAGGTCGACGAAGCCGGTGCCGTCCGCGAGGGCGCGCTGCTCGCGGAACAGGTCGCCGTAGTGGGCGGCGACGCCTTCGTCCACGCCCTCGGCGGCGACGGCGCCGGGCAGCGACAGCAGGGGGCTCTTCATACGGCCAGCCTACGACGTGGTAGTTGAACTCTTCAGCGTGCAGTCCTCGCACCGGCCGAAGATCGCGAAGTGCTTCATGTCGGTGTCGAACCCGAACTGCTCGCGCAGCTTGGCGGTGAACTCGGCGGCCACCTCGACATCGGCCTCGATGACGTTCTCGCAGTCCCGGCAGACCAGGTGCAGGTGGTGGTGGCGGTCGGCGAGGTGGTAGGTGGGGGCGCCGTGGCCGAGGTGGGCGTGGCTGACCAGGCCCAGTTCCTCCAGCAGCTCCAGGGTCCGGTACACCGTGGAGATGTTGACCCCCGAGGCGGTCTTGCGCACCTCGCCCAGGATGTCGTCGGGGGTCGCGTGCTCCAGGGTGTCCACCGCTTCGAGCACGAGTTGCCGCTGCGGCGTCAGCCGGTAGCCGCGCTGCCTGAGGTCGCTCTTCCAGTCGGTGCTCACCACACCCCAGAGTCTAGGACCACCGGAGGGCGGGTACGCGAAGAGCGACCACTCGGACGGCGACTGTCCGGGCAGCGGCTACTTGAAGAAGGCGATGCCGTCGTCCGGCAGGTCGTCCGGGAGGGCCTTGGCCCAGCGCTCGACCTCCTCGGGGGTGACGACCTTCTTGAGGTGCGCGGACATGTAGGGGCGCAGTTCGACCTCGGGGGTCTGCTTCTCGCCGACCCACATGAGGTCGCTCTTGACGTAGCCGTACAGCCGCTTGCCGCCGGTGTAGGGGGCGGAGTCGGCGGTACGCGCGACGGCGTCGGTGACCAGGTCGATCTGCGGCTTCTTGTCGGCCATCTCGCCGTACCAGATCTCGATGACGCCGTCGTCGCGGGTCATCGTCACCTCGACCTTGCGGTCGGGGCCGATCCGCCAGAAGCCGGACTCGGTCTCCAGCGGGCGCACCTTGTTGCCGTCGTTGTCCAGCACCCAGGTACGGGAGTGGTACTCCAGGAAGTCCCGGCCGTCGTGGGAGAAGGTGACTTCCTGGCCGAAGTTGCACTTCTCGGAGCCCGGGAAGTCGTGCACACCGGCACCGGCCCAGTCGCCCAGCAGGAAGGCGAGGGGTACCAGGTCCTTGTGGAGGTCGGACGGGATCTCGATCATGAGCGGCGGTTCCTGTTCGGGGTCAGCGCTGGCCCTGGTACAGCTTCTTCACGGTCAGGTAGGCGAAGGCGAGGACGCCGACGCAGACCAGGACCAGCAGGGTTTCGAAGAAGATCTCCACGGTTGCTCCTTGTCGAGCGCGGTGCGGTACGTGCGTACGCAGAGGGCCGGTGCCCAGCTTAGTCGGCCGGGCTCCGGCCCTCTCTACGAGGTGCGCCGTGCGGGGTCAGCCCCGCGGCCCGCCGTCCTTCACCCCGCTCACGAACCGGTTCCAGACCCCGGCGGGGAAGAGGAGCGCTCCGCGGGCGGGGTCCTTGCTGTCCCGGACGGGGACGACGGAGGGGAGGTTGTCGGCGACTTCGAGGCAGTTGCCGCCGTCCTGGTTGCTGTAGCTGCTCTTACGCCACTCGGCGGCGTTCAGGAAGTCGTCGGAGACCTCGACGCAGGCCCCGCCGTCCTGATTGCTGTAGCTGCTCTTGCGCCACTCGGCGGTGTTCAGGAGGTCGTCAGAGACCTCGACGCAGTTGCCGCCGTCCGAGTTGCTGTAGCTGCTCTTGCGCCATGTCACGCTGGTCAGGTCGATGGCTCGCACGGCAGTTCCTCCAACGTCCGCAAGATCAGTTTCCGCGACTCCGCCGAGTTCAGCACCGAGTCACGTACGGCATCATAGGTGCGGTGCAAGTGCTCAACCTTGCTTGTTTCTTCGATCAATTCACCTCGTACGTCGTTCTCCGCGTAGGCCACGGTACGACCGTCCAACAAACGCAGGAACATGGTGTCTGTGCTGTCCATGCCGTGCAGGCCTGTACCGAAGGGCAGGACGTGGAGGGTGATGTTCGGACGCTCTGACGCATCCACCAAGTGCTCCAACTGCTCGCGCCACTCATAGGGGTCACGCAGTGAATTGCGGAGCACGGTCTCGGAGAGGATCACCCGGAACGGTGGCGCTCCATCGCCCTCGACTACGCTTCTCCGCCCAATGCGTGCCTCTACTTGCTGGTCCAGTTCCTTCCCTCTGAGTCCGCCAGCCTCAAGCGCTTCACGCGCGTAAGCGGCAGTCTGGAGAAGCCCCGGCGGCCTGCTCACCGAGTACTGCCACAGACTCACCGCTTCCGCCTCCAGCAGCATGTACCGCCGGTACTGCTCCTTGAACTGCGACGGGTCGCCCACCGCCAGTTCCCACAGGGCCAGCAGCAGGCCCGGCGTCTCGTAGTACTGGTCGAGTGCCTGAACCACCTCAGGGCTTCCCAGCGTGTGGCCGTTCTCCATCTTGCCGAACAGGGACCAGTCCCAGCCGACCTTGTCGCCCAGCTCGCGCAGCGAATCCCCCTTCGCCGCCCGCAGTGACCGCAACTCCTCCGTGAACCGCTGCCTCGGTTCCTGGCTCCGGCCCGTGATCACCCGCCTCGGCGGCATCGCACCCTCCGTCCCCTCCACGCCCATCGCTGTGGAATTTGTGGAACTAACACTCCCGGGCGACGAAGAACCGCTCGTCAACGGTGTGCCGCCCCCGTAGCCGGGCCATCCTCGATACAGCCCACACCACGCAGAGTAGTGCAACTGTCTCATTCCGTATAGAAGTTGGATGAATGGAGCGAAATCATGAGGGCGGAGTCCGCAGCATCCTTCGAACCCGGAGTACTCCTCTACGACCCGGCCCGCGCCGCGGTCGGCGAGTACCGGGACCGCTCTGGCCCCTACGCCCTGCTCCGGCCCGTCGGCGGTGGCCGTGAGTGGCAGGCCGACCCGGCGGCGCTGCGGCCCGCGACGCCCGAGGAGCGCCTCACCGCGGGCGTCCGCGCGGCCAACGACCGCACCCGGGCGGCGCGGGCGGGGGCCGCCGGCCCGGAGGCCCCCACCCGCCCGCCGCTGCCCGTGCGCGGCTGCGCGGTCTGCGAGGCGCTGGACGCGGAACGGCACATCGCCCGCGCGGAGGGCGACGGCAGCGCGGAGACGGACGCGAACGTCCTGCTGCGCCGCCACCGGCGGCAGGAGCACGACGGATGACGCGCGGCCGCCCGCACCGCCGCGGTCGCGGGCGCGGCGGCCGGCACCGCCGCGACGGCGCCTTCTGGTCCGGCCTGCTCGCCCTCCTCTGCCTCGCCAGTCTCCTGGCCGCCGTGGCGGCGGCTACGCTTCCGGCATGGCGAAGAAGCTCGTGATCAAGGTGACGGCGGGGGCGGACGCGCCCGAGCGGTGCTCGCAGGCGTTCACGGTCGCGGCGGTGGCCGTGGCCAGCGGCGTGGACGTCTCGCTGTGGCTGACCGGGGAGTCGTCCTGGTTCGCGCTGCCCGGCCGCGCCGCCGAGTTCGAGCTGCCGCACGCGGCCCCGCTGCCCGATCTGATCGACTCGATCCTCGCGGCCGGCCGCATCACCCTGTGCACGCAGTGCGCGGCCCGGCGCGACATCACGGAGCAGGACGTGCTGGAGGGCGTGCGGATCGCGGGGGCGCAGGTCTTCGTGCAGGAGGCGCTGGGCGAGGAGACGCAGGCGCTCGTCTACTGAGCCGGCGCCCGCGTCAGTGGCGTCTCTTTCCGTCCAGCTCGTCCCACCACTCGTCGGACTTCGGGTCGCCGGACGGGTCGTCCCACCAGCGGTCGTCGGGGCCGCGGCGGTTGGCGACGATGGCGGCCACCGGCGGGATCACCATGGCGAACAGGCACATGCCGACCGCCGCGGGCACCGACCAGATGCGCACCACGCCCCAGGCCAGGACGAACAGCGTGACGCAGGTGCCCATCATGGCGAAGTACTGATGCCGCCGACGTGCGTACATGACTCCAGAGTAGGGCGGCGGCCCCGGGGCGGGCATGCCGAAGGGCCGCACCCCAGGCGTCCAACCCGAGGGGTGCGGCCCTTCCGCGCTCAGTGCGGTGGACCGGGGCCTTGGACCACGGTCCGGACCGCGGTCTCAGACCGCGATCGCGACCTCCGCGAGGCCGCCCTTCTGGGCCACGACCGTGCGGTCGGCGGTGCCGCCGGGGACCAGTGCCCGGACGGTCCAGGTGCCCTCGGCCGCGTAGAACCGGAACTGGCCGGTGGCGGAGGTGGGGACCTCCGCGGTGAACTCGCCGGTCGAGTCCAGCAGGCGGACGTACCCCGTCACGGGCTCGCCGTCGCGGGTCACCTGGCCCTGGATCGTCGTCTCACCGGGCTTGATCGTCGAGGCGTCGGGGCCGCCGGCCTTCGCTCCGCACATGTCGTACTCCTGTTGAGGGGTCTTGGGGGTCGGTCGGGTCGGGGGACTACTTGCCGGAGCCCAGCTCGATCGGCACGCCCACGAGGGAGCCGTACTCGGTCCAGGAGCCGTCGTAGTTCTTGACGTTCGGCACGCCGAGCAGCTCGTGCAGCACGAACCAGGTCAGCGCGGAGCGCTCACCGATGCGGCAGTAGGCGATGGTGTCCTTGGCCAGGTCGACGTTCTCCTCGGCGTAGAGCTTCTTCAGCTCCTCGTCCGACTTGAAGGTGCCGTCGTCGTTGGCGTTCTTCGACCACGGGATGTTCGCGGCGGACGGGACGTGGCCCGGGCGCTGCGACTGCTCCTGCGGCAGGTGGGCCGGGGCGAGCAGCTTGCCGGAGAACTCGTCGGGCGAACGGACGTCGACCAGGTTCTGCACGCCGATGGCCTTGACCACGTCGTCGCGGAAGGCGCGGATCGAGGTGTCCTGCGGCTTGGCCTTGTACTCGGTCTTCGGGCGCTCGGGGACGTCGGTGCCGTCGACCAGCTCGCGGGCGTCCAGCTCCCACTTCTTGCGGCCGCCGTCGAGGAGCTTGACGTTCTCGTGGCCGTACAGCTTGAAGTACCAGTAGGCGTAGGACGCGAACCAGTTGTTGTTGCCGCCGTACAGGACCACGGTGTGGTCGTTGGCGATGCCCTTCTCCGACAGCAGCTTCTCGAAGCCGGCCTGGTCGACGAAGTCGCGGCGGACGGGGTCCTGGAGGTCCTTCGTCCAGTCGATGCGGATGGCGTTCTTGATGTGGTTCTTGTCGTACGCGGACGTGTCCTCGTCCACCTCGACGATGGCGATGCTCGGGTCGTCCAGGTGCTCCTGGACCCAGTCGGCGTCGACCAGTACGTCGCTGCGGCTCATGCTCTGTCTCCTCCGGGGCAGTTACGGCGGGGCGTGCGAGTGCGAGGGGCGCGCGCGGGCACGGACCGGCGTCGGTGTGCGTGGCGCGCGGACGGCCCCGGATCGGGCGGCGGGGCCGGCGGGGATGCGGAGGCGGAGCCCCCGCTCAGAAAGAGCGACAGAGCATGGCGGCAACGCGGCACAGGTCCACTGCCCGCCGCTTCGTGAGATCCGCCTGTCGCTTCATGGTGACGATCGTAGGGAGGGACAGGCGGCCATGT
Source organism: Streptomyces sp. NPDC093260 (assembly GCF_040683715.1). Classification (NCBI taxonomy): domain Bacteria; kingdom Bacillati; phylum Actinomycetota; class Actinomycetes; order Kitasatosporales; family Streptomycetaceae; genus Streptomyces; species Streptomyces sp. NPDC093260. The sequence continues at coordinate 46,083 of NZ_JBFBEK010000003.1, read as the reverse complement.
CACCGGCGTGTCGCATGATGAGACGGGATCGTCCGGATGGTGGGACCGGATTGCTCCGGGAGGGCGTGCCGCGGCCGCCCTCGACGCCGCCGGGCCCCGGTGACGGCCTGCGCATCTGCCGTGCGGACGAGGACGTCTCGCCTGTCGGACCATCGGTCTGCCGTCCGGTGGACGGCGGTGTCCGCGCGGGCGCCGGGCCGGCGGACACCAGGCCTGCTACCCGGCCAGCTTGACGTTCGAACCCTTCACCGCGATCTCGACGCCGTCCGACGCCGCCCGCACCGAGTCGAGCTGGATGCCGCCGGGCAGCTGGTCGATGGCCTGCTGGAAGTCGGTGATCGAACGGACCCGGTCCTCGGCCAGGCTCAGACCGCCGAACTTGGGCAGGCCGTCGGCCGTGACCTTCATCCTGTTGCCGTGGACGGCCACCGAACTCAGCACGTAGACCGGCTGGGGCAGCACCGAGACCTTGAGGGCGACCTTGATCTTGCCGTTGCCGCCGTCGGACAGGCCGATCACCTGCGTGGTGACGCCGGGCAGCAGCTGCGTCGGCTCCGACCTGGCCGTCTTCAGCAACTCGCTGTAGGAGATGGTCGCCGTGCCGGTGGCGCTGGCAGCGGTGGCCGAGCTGTAGTCGCCGGAGAACGTCACGTCCCGCATGTCGGCCTTCAGATCGTCGATGCGGATCTTCTGGCCGTCCTTGCCGGTGTCCGCCTCGTAGGTCTTGATGCCGACCTCGACGTCGTCCAGCTCGCCACCCGCCACCTGGGTGAGGAAGGGGAAGCCCTTGATGGACACGTCGGGGGTCTCGGCCAGGTTCTGCGTGGTCCTGAGCTTGTCCGCCGCCTGGTCCTCCGCGAAGTACACCGCGACGCGGTCGACCACGACGAACAGCACTCCCAGGATCACGACGACGATCAGAAGGACTCGCAGCGCGCGCATCCGGTGTTCCCCCACTCTGGGTCCCCGGCGACCGGCCGGCCGCCCGCCGCGAGCCTAGCCCCGGCCGTCAACCGGACCGGCGAATTGTCGATCACCTGTGACAGTCACCGCCGATGACCTGCGGCGGTCACCCGGGCCACCCGATGGCCCGGCAACCACCCGGGTCACCCGATGGCCCGGCGGTCACCCGATGGCCCGGCCGAGCACCCACACCACCGGGGCGGCGGCCGTCAGGGGCAGGGCGACGCCGGCGGTGAAGTGGACGAAACGGGACGGGTAGTCGTAGCTGGCCGCGCGGTGGCCGATCAGCGCGCACACCGCCGCGCCCGCGCCGAGCACCGCGCCCTTCGTCCCCAGGTCCGTCATGCCGCCCACCGCGATGCCGGCTCCCGCCGCCGCCAGCAGGGCGACCACGACCGAGGCCGCCGTCGGCAGCGGCAGGGCGCGGGCCAGGACCGCCACGGCGACCGAGACCGCGCCGACCGTGACCGCGTCCGCGCCGCCCGCGAGGTACCCGGTCGCGATGATCGCCAGCGCCGCCGCCGCGACGGTCGCCATCAGGCCGTACATCCGCTCGTCCGGGTCGGCGTGCGAACGCAGCTGGAGGACGAGGGAGAGCAGCACCCACACGCCGAGGGTGCCGAGGATCGCCGCGGGCGCGTGCTCGCGGCCCGCCCCGAGCACCGCCGCGTCGCAGACGAGCGCGCCCGCGAAGCCGAGGGCGATGCCCTGCCGGGCCGGCCACATGCCGTTCAGCCGGAACCAGCCCGCGGCCGTCACGGCCTGGAGCAGCACCAGCGGGACCACCAGCGCGTACGTGCCGACCTGCGCCGCACCGGCCAGCAGCAGCCCCAGCAGCGCGGTGAGCGCGGCGGGCTGCATGCCCGGCTCGATGATCGGCGAACGGCCCTCGGCCCGGGCCCGCTGCGCGTCCGTGACGCGGGCGTTGCCACCGAGGGTGGCGGGGCCGTAGCCGCCGGAGGTGTCGGTGGGGGCCGCGGGGGCCGCCGTGGTCTGCGGGCGGGCCGCCTGGGGCTGCGAGGCCTGCGGCTGCGCGGGGGCGGGCGCGGCAGCGGGGGTCTGGTGGTCCGGGTGGTCCAGCGGGGCCATGTAGGCCGTGGGGGCCGCCGGTTCCGCCGTGGCGTCGATACGGCTGTAGGTCTGGGTCTCCCAGGTCTGCCCCTGCCACTCCTGCGTGTACTGCAGGTCGGCGTGCGGATCGTCGTACGCCTGCTGCTGCCCGGGCCACGCCTGATGCTGGTGGGAGTGCTGCTGCGGCTGCTGTGGCTGGGGGTACTGCTGGGAGTGGTCCTGCGGGTACTGCTGCGCGGGCGCCTGCGGGTGCTGCCCCTGCACGTGCTGCCCCTGCGGGTGCTGCTGGTACTGGTGCTGCTGCCCCTGCGGGTACTGCTGCTGGTACTGCTGTGCGTACGGGTCGTAGCCCTCGTAGGGGCCCGTCCCATACGCGCCCTCCTGCGGCGTCTCATACGGCCGGTCGGTCATGCTCACCCTCCTGCGAACGGCGGGAGCACCTCGACCGTGCCGCCCTCGATCAGCCGTACGGTCTCATGCCCGCGCGTTCCCACCGGATCGCCGTCGACGATGAACGAGCAGCGCAGCAGGACGCGCGCGAGCTCGCCCGGGTGCCGCTCGCGCACGGCGTCGAGCGCCCCGGCGAGCGTCTCCGCCTCGAACGGCTCCTCGGCGACCCCGGCCGCGGCCTTCGCCGCCGCCCAGTAGCGCACCGTGACCTTTGCCATCCCGTTCCTCGAAAGTCGTCGGTCGTCCGGTGGTGAACCGGCCATGGACAGGGGCCAGGCTAGCCCGCCTGTGCGATCGCCCAGAGCGCCATGCGGTCCAGGAGGGTGTCGGGGGCCGCGTTCTCGGCGTGGCCCATGCCGGGCTCCAGCCACAGTTCGGCGTGGTCACCGGCGGCCGCGGCCAGCATGCGCGGGTGGTCGAGCGGGAAGTAGGCGTCCCGGTCGCCGTGCACGATCAGCAGCGGCGCGGGCGCGATCCGGGCGGCCGCCGCCACCGGGGACAGCGGGACCGGGTCCCACTCGCGGTGGTGGATGCGGGTGCGCAGGCCCCAGCGGCCGACCAGGCGGCCGGTGGGACGCATGACGAGCCAGTGCAGGCGGCGCATGGGGGCCGTGCCCCGGTAGTACCAGCGGGCCGGCGCACTCACCGAGATCACGGCGTCCGTGCGCGCCGCGTCCGCCTCCGTTCGCGCCTCCGTCTTCGGACGGCCCGCCGTCCCCGCGTCCGCGCGCCCCGCCGTCCCCGTCCCCGGCTCCGCGCCCGCCGCCTCCCCCGCCGCCGGGCCCTGCTCGCCGCCGGGGCCGTACAGCGCCGCGTGCCGCAGGACCACCGAGCCGCCCATGGAGAAGCCGACGGTCGTCACGCGCGCGTGCCCGAAGCCGCGCGCCCACGCCACCGCCGCGGCCAGGTCCAGCACCTCCCGGTCGCCGACCGTCGAGCGCCCGCCGGAGGCGCCGTGCCCGCGGAAGGAGAAGGTCACCACGGCCCCGTGCCGGGCGAAGGCCCACGCCGCCCGGCGTACGTGCGGCCGGTCCAGATCACCCGTGAAACCGTGCGCGATCACGAACACGTGATCGACGTCAGATGTCCCCGAGGGGTCGCCTGGATGTCCCGCGGCCACCCCCCGCCCGGCCGCCCCGGGCTCGTAGAGGGCGTCGACCGCCACCCCGTCGGCGGTGCGCAGAAACCTCCTGACACGTGTCCGCTGCGCCGCCCCCGGCCCCGGTGCCGTCGTCGAACGCGCCACATGACCTGCCGAATCCCCGCTCATGTCGGCTATTCTGCTCGGAAGAGGACTCGGGCAGCGAAGCCCCCGGGTCCTTTTGTGCTTTCGGGAAGCGTTGTATACGACGCGGGAAACCGCAGGTGTACGGGCGTTCCGGAGGCGCGGTGGCTCTTGGGGCTCCTCCGGGATTCCCGGGATCCGCGGCGGGTCCCAGGGGCGCGGGACCCGCACCACGACGAAGCGACGATGAGTGCCGCAGACGTCCTCGCAGGGACCCGAGGAGGAACCGAACGCCATGGACGAGCGAACCGTGCACGAAGAACGCGTGACCCGGGCAGGTGGGACGCGATGAGTTCTCTGCTGCTGCTGACCAACGCCCTACAGCCGTCGACGGAGGTGCTTCCCGCCCTCGGTCTGCTGCTCCACAACGTACGCGTGGCCCCCGCCGAGGGCCCCGCGCTCGTCGACACGCCGGGCGCCGACGTGATCCTGATCGACGGGCGGCGCGACCTGCCGCAGGTGCGCAGCCTGTGTCAGCTGCTGCGCTCCACCGGGCCGGGCTGTCCGCTGATCCTGGTCGTGACGGAGGGCGGCCTCGCGGCCGTCACCGCCGACTGGGGCATCGACGACGTCCTGCTGGACACGGCCGGCCCCGCCGAGGTGGAGGCCCGGCTGCGGCTGGCGATGGGCCGCCAGCACATCGGCGGCGACGACTCCCCCATGGAGATCCGCAACGGCGACCTCTCCGTGGACGAGGCGACCTACAGCGCCAAGCTCAAGGGCCGGGTGCTGGACCTCACCTTCAAGGAGTTCGAGCTGCTGAAGTACCTCGCGCAGCACCCGGGCCGCGTCTTCACCCGCGCCCAGCTCCTCCAGGAGGTGTGGGGCTACGACTACTTCGGCGGCACCCGCACCGTGGACGTGCACGTACGGCGGCTGCGCGCCAAGCTCGGCCCCGAGCACGAGTCGCTGATCGGCACGGTCCGCAACGTCGGCTACCGGTTCGTCACCCCCGAGAAGGCCGACCGGACGGCGGACGAGGCGAAGGGCAAGGCCAAGCCGAAGGCGGGCCGCGCGGACGGGCCGGACGACGCGAACCGGGGCGAGGCGGACGAGTCCGCGGCCGGCCCGGCTGGCGCGGCGCGCACGGAGGTCTCCGCGGAGGCGTGACGGGCGTACGGCAGGGCGTTGCGCCGCACATCCAAGGCGTGACACGCCCTGCCCGCAGGCGGGTCCATCCGCGTAGACTCCGCGCGTGGCAAAGGTGACTCGGGACGACGTGGCGAGACTGGCGGGGACTTCCACCGCCGTGGTCAGCTACGTCATCAACAACGGACCCCGGCCGGTCGCCCCGGCCACGCGCGAGCGCGTTCTCGCCGCGATCAAGGAACTGGGGTACCGGCCCGACCGGGTGGCGCAGGCGATGGCCTCGCGGCGCACCGACCTCATAGGCCTGATCGTCCCGGACGCCCGCCAGCCCTTCTTCGGGGAGATGGCGCACGCGGTCGAGTGGGCCGCCGCCGAGCGCGGCAAGATGGTTCTCGTCGGCAACTCCGACTACGTCGGCGAGCGCGAGGTCCACTATCTGCGCGCGTTCCTCGGGATGCGCGTCTCCGGGCTCATCCTCGTCTCGCACGCGCTCAACGACCTGGCCGCCGCGGAGATCGACGCCTGGGACGCCCGGGTGGTGCTGCTGCACGAGCGGCCCGAGGCGATCGACGACGTGGCCGTCGTCACCGACGACCTCGGCGGCGCGCAGCTGGCCGTCCGGCACCTGCTGGAGCACGGCTACGAGTACGTCGCCTGCATGGGCGGCACCGCCGACACCCCGGCGGTGGGCGACCCGGTCTCCGACCACGTCGAGGGCTGGCGGCGCGCGATGGCCGAGGCCGGCCTGCCGACCGAGGGCCGGCTGTTCGAGGCCCCGTACAACCGCTACGACGCCTACCGGGTGGGCCTGGAGGTCCTCGCCGGGCCGCACCGGCCGCCGGCGATCTTCTGCTCCACCGACGACCAGGCGATCGGCCTGCTGCGGGCCGCGCGCGAGCTGCGCATCGACGTGCCGGGCGAGCTGGCGGTGGCCGGGTTCGACGACATCAAGGAGGCGGCGCTGGCGGACCCGCCGCTGACGACGGTCGCCTCCGACCGCTCCGCGATGGCCCGCTCCGCGGTGGACCTGGTCCTGGACGACGGCCTGCGCGTCGCGGGCTCCCGCCGCGAGCGGCTGAAGGTGTTCCCGTCGCGGCTGGTGGTACGGAGGTCGTGCGGCTGCGCATAGCGACGCCCTGAGCGGTGGGGGCACGCCCTCGCCGGCCAGGGCCCGCGTGCCGTCCTTATATCGGGCATACGAGGTTCTGTCGGGCTTCTCAGCGGGGCCTCAGGAAGCTCTCATGATCCCGGGTCACTCTCAATGACATGACCGAGAGCATCCGCCGCACCGGCGAGTACGAGCACCCCCAGGGTGACGGGCAGGACCCGTTCGCGTACCGGCAGCAGCACGCCTCCACCCCCGTGGACCCGGAGTGGCCGGCCCCGCCGGCCTACCCTCCGGCGCAGCCCCCGGCCACCGCGCCGACGGCCGCGTACGGCCACGGCGGTCACGGCGGCGGCACCGCTCTCCCGCCGGCCGCACCGGCTCCCTCCCCCGCTCCCGCTGCGCGGAAGCGCGCCAAGGGGCCGCTCGCGCTGCTCGCCGCCGTGGCGATCGCGGCGGCGGCCGTCGGCGGCGGCACCGCGTTCGCCTTCCAGGAGCTGACCGGCAAGGACACGGCCGTCGCCAGTTCCTCCGGTACCAGCGTGGTGCCCACCAGCCAGCGGGGCAGCATCTCCGCGATCGCCAAGGCGGTCAGCCCGAGCGTCGTGGAGATCACCGCCGCCCTCGCCGACGGCACCTCCACGGGCTCCGGCGTCGTCATCAGCAGCGGTGGTGAGGTCGTCACCAACAACCACGTCGTCGCGGGCGCCTCGTCGGTCAAGGCGCGCACCAGCGACGGCCGCACCTACACCGCCCAGGTCGTCGGCACCGACAGCTCCAAGGACCTCGCCCTGATCAGGCTGGAGGGCGCCTCCGGCCTCAAGGCGGCCGCCCTCGGCGACAGCGACGGCGTCGCGGTCGGCGACCAGGTCGTCGCCATCGGCTCCCCGGAGGGCCTGACCGGCACCGTCACCAGCGGCATCGTCTCCGCGCTGCACCGGGACGTGACCGTGTCCACCGACGAGAGCCAGGGCCAGGACCAGGGGCAGGGGCAGGGCGGCGACCAGTGGCCGTTCCAGTTCGGCGGCCGGCAGTTCAACGGCGACACCGGCTCCTCCACGACCACCTACCAGGCGATCCAGACCGACGCGTCCCTCAACCCGGGCAACTCCGGCGGCGCGCTGATCGACATGAACGGCGCCGTCGTCGGCATCAACTCGGCGATGTACTCGTCGTCGTCGGCCAGTGGCTCGGACTCCTCCGGCGCGGGCAGCGTGGGCCTCGGCTTCGCCATCCCGATCAACACCGTCAAGGCCGACCTGGCCAAGCTGCGCTCGGGCTCCCAGAGCTGAGGGAGCCATCTCCTGGGGGGACCACACACGGCGAACAGGAGTACGTCATGATCCAGCAGATCGCGCACGAGAAGGCCGACACCGTCGGTGTGACCGTTCCCGCGGGCGTCGCCCTCCCCCTGGCCGTGGCCAAGGAACTCCACAGCCCGGCGAACCTGCCGGTGGAGGGCCTCGCCGACTGCCTCCCGGACGGCCTGCCGGCCGGCCGCACCCCCAGCCCGGCCACCGCCGCCACGGCCACCGTCCCGACGGGTGCCGCCGCCCCGGCCCCCGCCGCTCCCGCCGACCCCGACCCCACCGGGTCCGAGTCCGACCCCGCCGAACGCCCCGTCCTCGCCGCGCACCGCATCCCCGAGGCCGCCGAGGTGCCCCAGCTGATGGGGCTGCGGACGCCGCCCGCGCGCCCGCACCGCCACAAGGTGCCGCTGCGCCGGCTGACGGCCATGGCGGCTTGAAGGGCACGGGGCGGCCGGGAAACATGCGAGCCTGAAGAGCGTCCCGCCGGGACCGACCGACCGCCCCCAGCCGCCCCCCGACCCGAGGAACGACCACCGATGAGCCCCGCCGACGGCGACCGCGACCGTGACCCCCAGCGCATCCTGATCGTCGACGACGAACCCGCGGTGCGCGAAGCGCTCCAGCGCAGCCTGGCCTTCGAGGGATACGACACCGAGGTCGCCGTCGACGGGGCGGACGCGCTGGAGAAGGCCGCCGCCTACCGGCCCGACCTGGTCGTCCTCGACATCCAGATGCCCCGCATGGACGGCCTGACCGCCGCCCGCCGCATCCGCGGCACCGGCGACACCACCCCCATCCTGATGCTGACCGCCCGCGACACGGTCGGCGACCGGGTCACCGGCCTGGACGCCGGGGCCGACGACTACCTGGTCAAGCCGTTCGAGCTGGACGAGCTGTTCGCCCGTATCCGCGCCCTGCTGCGCCGCAGCTCCTACGCCGCGGCCGTGGCGGGCGCCGCCGACGAGGGCGACGTGCTCGCCTTCGGCGATCTGCGCATGGACCTGGCCACCCGCGAGGTCACCCGCGGCGGCCGCCCGGTGGAACTGACCCGCACCGAGTTCACGCTCCTGGAGATGTTCATGGCCCACCCGCGCCAGGTCCTCACCCGCGAGCAGATCCTCAAGGCCGTCTGGGGCTTCGACTTCGAGCCCTCCTCCAACTCCCTCGACGTGTACGTGATGTACCTGCGGCGCAAGACCGAGGCCGGCGGCGAACCGCGTCTGGTGCACACCGTGCGCGGCGTCGGCTACGTCCTCAGGCAGGGCGGCGCCGAGTGAAGGGCGCCGTACGCCGCTACCGCGCCCTGCCGATGCGGTCCCGGCTGGCGCTGCTGGTGGCGGCCGCGGTGGCGTTCGGCGTCGCCGTGGTGTCGGTGACGTGCTGGTTCATCGTCCGCGGGCGGCTGTACGCCCAGGTCGACGAGGACCTGAGGCAGGCCACGCAGCAGCCGCAGCACTACTCCGACGTGGTGGGCGCCCTCAGCGACTGCGCCCAGACCCCGCAGGGCTCCCCGAGCGAACTGCGCACCCGCGGCAACTACTACCTCCAGCTGGTGCGGGCCGACGGCACCGCCTGCGTCTCCTCCAACTCCGCGGGCGTGGTCAAGGTGACCGCCTCCGACCGCCGGGTGATCCAGGAGATCGGCAACGGCGGCAGCCGCGACGGGGTGCAGGTGCTGCGCAACGGCACCGCGAGCGACGGCACCTCCGTACGGGTGCTGACGCTCCCGCTGATCGTCACCCAGGGCCTCGGCACCGAGCCGCACCTCTTCCCCGGCACCGCCCTCCTCATCGCCACCCCGCTGGAGAGCACCCAGCGGACCCTGAACGACCTGGCGCTGATCCTGCTGCTGGTCTCCGGGATAGGCGTCGTCGGCGCCGGCGCGGCCGGCCTCGCGGTGGCCCGCGCCGGTCTGCGGCCCGTGGACCGGCTCACCGAGGCCGTCGAGCACGTGGCCCGCACCGAGGACCTGACCATCCGCATCCCCGTGGAGGACGACAGCGAGGACGAGATCGCCCGCCTGTCCCGCTCCTTCAACTCCATGACCTCCTCCCTGGCCTCCTCCCGCGACCTCCAGCAGCAGCTGATCGCCGACGCCGGGCACGAACTGCGCACCCCGCTCACCTCCCTGCGCACCAACATCGAACTCCTCACCCGCAGCGAGGAGACCGGCCGCCCGCTGCCCGAGGCCGACCGCAAGGCGCTGCTGGCTTCGGTGAAGGCGCAGATGACCGAACTGGCCTCGCTCATCGGCGACCTCCAGGAACTGTCCCGCTCCGACAGCCAGCGCGGCGAGCGCATCCAGGTGATCGCGCTCCAGGACACCGTGGAGGCGGCGCTGCGCCGGGCCCGGCTGCGCGGCCCCGAGCTGACCATCACGGCGGACGTGGAGCCCTGGTTCGTCCGCGCGGAACCGGCGGCGATGGAGCGGGCCGTCGTCAACATCCTCGACAACGCGGTGAAGTTCAGCCCCGAGGGCAGCACGGTGGAGGTACGGCTCACCGACGGCGTCCTCACCGTCCGCGACCACGGTCCCGGCATCGCCGCGGACGAACTCCCACACGTCTTCGACCGCTTCTGGCGCTCCCCGAGCGCCCGCGCGCTGCCCGGCTCGGGCCTCGGCCTGTCCATCGTCGCCCGCACGGTGCGCCAGGCCGGCGGCGAGGTCGGCCTGGCCCCGGCCCCGGGCGGCGGCACGGTGGCGACCGTACGGCTGCCGGGGGCGCCCGTACCGCCGCCGGAGACGCCGGGCACCGCCTGAGCCGCCCGAGCCGCCCTGGCCCTGGGGGCCGGGGCTGAGGCCGAGGGCCGGGGCTGAGGCCGAGGGCCGGGGCTGAGGCCGAGGGCCGGGGCTGAGGCCGGAAGCCGGGGGCCGGGGCTGAGGCCGGAGGTCGGGGGCCGGGGTTGAGGCCGGGGGCCGGGGCTGAGGTCGGGGGCCGGGGCTGAGGCCGAGGGCCGGGGCTGAGGCCGGAGGTCGGGGGCCGGGGCTGAGGCCGGGGGCCCGGGGCCTGTCCCGGGCACGAGCATGCCGGGCGCCGGAAGCCGGGGGCTTTCCCCCTCGGGCGGTGGTGGTGCGTCCTGCCGAACCGCCACTGCCGGGGGAAGGCCCCCGCTCTGTACCCTCTGGACCATGACCAGCGACGCCACCGCACCGATCGCCCGCCGGCTCGAGACCGTCTCCGAGCCGACCCCGGAACAGGCCGACGCCGTGCTCGAACTGCTGGCGGCCGCGGCCCGCGAGGACGGCCGGCAGGCGGTGTCCGAACAGGGCCGGCTGCAACTGCGCGGTGGTGCCCGCGAGGGCGTGTCGCATCTGCTGCTCAGCGTCGACGGCGAACTCGTCGGCTACGCGCAGCTGGAGGACACCGACCCCGTGGAGGCGCCCGCCGCCGAACTGGTCGTCCACCCGGCGCACCGCGGCCACGGACACGGCCGGGCGCTCGGCTCGGCGCTGCTGGCCGCCTCCGGCAAGCGACTTCGGGTGTGGGCGCACGGCGGGCACTCCGCCGCCCGGCACCTCGCGCAGGTCCTCGGCCTCACCCTGTTCCGCGAACTGCGCCAGATGCGGCGGCCGTTGACGGACTTCGAACTGCCCGAGCCGACGCTGCCCGAGGGCGTGACGGTACGGACCTTCGTCCCCGGTCAGGATGACGCCGCCTGGCTCGCGGTGAACGCGGAGGCGTTCGCCCACCACCCCGAGCAGGGCTCCCTCACCCAGCGGGACCTCGACGACCGCAAGGCCCAGCCGTGGTTCGACCCGGACGGCTTCTTCCTCGCCGAACGCGCGGGCCGGCTGGTCGGCTTCCACTGGACCAAGGTCCACGCGGAGGAGCGGCTCGGCGAGGTGTACGTCGTCGGGGTGCGCCCGGGCGCGCAGGGCGGCGGCCTCGGCAAGGCCCTCACGATCACCGGCCTGCGCCACCTCGCCGCGGCGGGCCTGCCGACCGCGATGCTGTACGTCGACGCCGACAACAAGGCGGCGGTGGCGGTCTACGAACGCCTCGGCTTCACGACGTACGAGACGGACCTGATGTACCGCACGGAGACCTGAGGGGCCCTGCGGGGGCCTGGGCTTCGCCCCCCGGGGGCCCGTTCGCCCGGGTGCTGGACGCGCCTCGGGCCCGGCGGCCCCGGGCCCGTCGTCAGGGAGGTCGGGGCGGACCGCAGTCCACGGCGGGACGCGGGCCCCGGTGGGACCGGCCGCAGGCCCCGGGCAACGTACCGCGAGCGGGGCTCGGGCGCCGCGCCCGACACGGCGGCTCCCGGTGGCCCGGTCGCCGGCCGAGGCGGCGGGCCGCGCGTCCCCCGGCATGAGGCGGTTCGCGGGCCGGATGCCGTACCAGCCGTACCGCGCACCGGGCTTCGGCCGTGCCGCCCGCCGCGCACCGGGCCTCACACTCCGCGCCGGGGATCCGGCTTCAGGCGCCGCGCCGCGCGACGGGCCTCAGGCGCCGTGCGGCGAGGGCGCGCCCGGGCCCGGTGTGCGACGGGTGCGGGAGGTGCGGCGGAGGCGGTGCAGGGGTTCCGGCAGGCAGGCGGCGCACAGCAGCGCGGCCGCCACCAGCAGCCCGGCCCACCACCGGTGCGCCTCGGCCCAGTTCGGGTCGCCGGGCGGCACCAGCAGGTGCCAGCGGCTCGACAGCAGCAGGACGGCCACGGCCAGCGCGAGCAGCGCGAGCGCCGCGCCCGCGCCGGGATCGGGCTCGCCCCGCAGCCGTACCGACGCCGCCGCCAGGGCCACGGCGCTCACGCCGACCGCGGCCGCCTCCAGCGTGATCGCGCCGGCCGGCGGCCGGGCGGCGGCGGGCACGAGGAACAGCACGGCCGTCCACCAGGCCGCCGCGAGGGGCGCGACGAGGGCCGGCCGCAGCCCGGCCCGTACGGGCCGCCGCACCGGGACCACCTCGGTGGTGCGCCGGGCGGGGTCGTCGAACAGGAACGCCAGCGCCAGCCCGCCGACCAGCGCGGCCAGCCGGAGCACCAGGAGACCCGTCATCGCGTCCGGTTCGTGCCCGGGCAGCCGGGTCCCGGCGGCCATCGCCACGCCCAGGACGCCCGCGGCCCCCAGCACCCGCCAGGGCAGCACCCGCCACACCACCGGGACCAGCGCCCGCGGCAGGGCCGTGCCCCCCGGGGCGCCCGCCGCCTCGCGCGGCACGGCCCTACTCCCCGGGGCCTCCCCCGCTTCACGCGGCCGAGCCGTACCCGCCGTGGCGCGCGCAGCCTCCCGCGGCCCGGTCGCACTTCGCGGGGCGTCCGCCCCCGCCTCGTCGTCCTCCCTCACGCCGCGCACGAGTCGCCCTTCGCTCCGCCGAGGCCCGTGGCCGGGACGTGCAGCAGTTCCGCCGCCCGGACCGTGGAGACGCCGGGCTCGGTCAGCTCCGCCCAGTGGGCCTTGACCTGCGCCGCGACCTCGGTGCGCGGGCGCTGCAGCAGCGTCTTGACGACCGTGGTCTGGCCGGCGCTCATCATCAGCCCGGACGTCGGCGTCAGGACGTACGCGCCGCCCTCGGTGCTGTCGTCGAGCCGGACGTGGCGCAGGTCGCCGAGCGGATCGGGAGCGGCGCCCAGCGCGAGCCACATGACGGTCACGACCCGGCCGTCGCACACCTCGCCGCCGGCCTTCTCGTCGCCCGCGACCAGCACGGAGGCCAGCCCGGCCGAGAACTCGGGGACGCGGTTGCCGCCCCAGCGGGTGCCCACGGTGACGGCGCCGGGCGTCGTCAGCGGGTCGTAGGAGGGGTCGTTGTCGAGGCCGTAGCGGGCCTCCACGCGCTGCCGCACGGTCAGCGGCCGGGCGGCCACGGCGGCGGGCGCGAGGGAGCGGACGCGGTCGGCGGCCTTCGCCCAGTCGGCGGTGCGGCCGGTCCACTCGGGCAGCGCGCAGTACGTCGTCGCGCCGCGCACGGCACAGGTCTCGACGCTCTCCGGATGCTCGGAGACCTTCGCCCGGGCCGCCCGGAGCGCGGCGGACGGGCCCGCGGACTGGCCGGCGATCCCGGTGGCGGTGGCGGCGAGCGCGAGGACGGTCACCGCCTTGATCGCGGTGGTGCGGCCGCCGCTGCGCAGCAGGGCGGCGCACAGCACGAGCGCGATCAGGCCGGTGAGGTAGAGGGCGTGCCAGGCGGCCGGGCGGCCGACCAGGTCGGAGGGGACCGGGTCGGCGCCCGCCTCGCCGACGACCGGGGACAGCCACCGGGACCAGGGGGCGTCCGTGAACACCATGAAGTCCAGGGCGGCGACGTACGCGGCGGCCGTCAGGAGCGGGGCGGCGAAGCCCGAGGCGACCAGCCGGGCCAGCAGCACGCCGACCACCCCGCACAGCAGCACCGTCAGCGGGGCCACCGCGAGTTCGGACACCGAGCCGTGGCCGACCGCGCCGGGCCTGAGCGCCGTCCAGCCGAAGCGGACGGCCACGAGCAGACCGGTGTACAGGGCGAACGGGACGACGGAGAGGGCGTGCGCGAGGGTGCGCCGCCAGGGATCCATGACCAGGGTGCCGAAGTGCCGGTCGGTGTCGTGGCGGCGGGAGCGCAGCACGGCCCGGTTGGCGCAGACGAACACGGCGAGGCCGAGCAGCACGGAGCTGGTCTGGGTGGCCCGGTCGGCGTCCTGGAGGGCGGGGTAGTCCGCCATGCCCTCCTGTCCGGTCAGCTCGTGCCAGCCGGGGTGCCCGGAGAACGTCGCCCAGAGCATGGCGGCCGTGTACACGACGAAGAAGACCAGGACGATGACCTGCTGGAGCAGTTCGCGCGCCTCGAACAGGGCGAGGGCGAGGATCGCCCGGGTGCGCGGGCCGCCCAAAGGCGCGGCCGGGGTCACGGCCTCGGGCGGGGTGGCGACGGTCGCGGTCATCGGGCGTTCACCTGCGCCCCGGTGCCGTCGAGGGTGAGCAGGTAGCCGTCCTCCAGAGTGGGTTCGAGGAGGTCGGCGCCCTCGGGCGCGTCCCCCACGTTGCGGAAGGCGCCGGTGCCGGTGCGCCAGCAGGCGCGGGCGCCCGGGTCGCGTTCCGCGCTGGACCACACCCGGCCGGCGGCCCGCGCGGTCAGCTCGGCGGGGGTGCCCTCGAAGCGGACGCGGCCGCCGGCCATGACGATCACGCGGTGGCAGAGCATCGCGACGTCCTCGGTCTGGTGGGTGGAGAGCAGGACGGTGCGGCCCTCGCCGGTGCGGGTGATCAGATCCCGGAAGCGCATCCGCTGCTCGGGGTCGAGCCCGGCGGTGGGCTCGTCCAGGACGAGGAAACCGGGGTCGCCGACCAGGGCGGCGGCCAGGGCGACGCGCTGGCGCATACCGCCGGACAGCCGTTTGATCCGGCGGCCCCGGACGTCACCGAGGTCCACCTCCTCCAGGACGCGGCGCACCTCGCCGTGGCGGGCGGCGCGGTCGGTCAGCTCCTTGAGGATCGCCACGTAGTCGACGAACGCGAACGCCGTGAAGTCCGGGTGGAAGCCGGGGTTCTGCGGCAGATACCCGAGGGTGCGCCGCACCGCGAGGCGGCCCGCGACGGTGCCGGGGTCGTGGCCGAGGACCGTGAAGGCGCCGCGGTCGGCGGGCACGGCGGTGGCGAGGACCCGCAGCAGCGTGGTCTTGCCGGCCCCGTTGGGCCCGAGCAGCGCGGTGATCCCCTCCTCCAGCCGCAGCCCGACGTCGTCGAGAGCGACGGTGCCGCCGTAGCGGACGCTGAGCCCGGAGGCGGAAACGGTGACGGTCACGAGGCACTCCCGTGCGGAGGGGCGACGTCGGCGACGTCGTGGGCGGTGGGGATGCGGGCGGTGGGGATGTGGGGCGGGGCGGCGGGGCCGCCAGGGGCGAGGGCGGGGCGGATGCGGGGCGGGCGCCGCGCGGCGCCCGCGCCGGGTACGGGCGAGACGGGGCCGCGGGCCAGCGCGTACCTCCCCGCAGGGCCACCGGAGGGCCGGACGGGCGCGGGGCACGCGAGCGCCCGGCTCCGGGCAGGACAGGCGCGGGTCACCGCACACCTCCCTGCGGACCGCCCGGGGTGCGAGCGGCGAAGTCGAAGCGGTCGCGGGTGTGGAAGAGGAGGCCGATCGCCAGGGCGGCGACGACCGCGGCGGCGGTCTGGCCGGCCGGGGTGAACGGCGGCAGCGGCGTGTCGCCGTGTCCCCTGGCCTCGGCCACCGCCAGCAGCGCGACCCAGCCGCCGCCGGTCAGGGCGGGCGCGAGGACCGGCCCCAGGCGCGGGGTCAGCGCGAGCCCGGTCGCGGTGAGGGCGAGCGCGGGCAGCAGCCAGGCCAGCGCCCCCAGTCCGTAGCCGGGCAGGGCGAGGGTGGCGAGCCCGTTGATGCCGAGCCCCACGGTCAGCACGGCCACCGTCCGCACCAGCATCAGCCGGAATCCGTGCACCGGGGCGACCACCGCCATCTCGTACGTCGGGTCGAGCGCGGGCCCGTACGCCAGCGCCACCCCCGCCAGCGGCAACAGCGGGGCCAGTGCCAGGAACAGGGTCGGCGAGTCGGCCCTGCGCAGTGCCTCGGAGGCGGCGACCGTCATGACCAGCACGGCGGTCACGGCCAGCAGCCAGGAGCGGCGCAGCACGGGCGTGGCGGCCAGCAGCCGCGCGGTGTGGTCGGCGACGCCGAACCGCAGCAGCAGCCGCTCCAGCAGGCCGGGGCGCGGCGCGTCCAGCTCGGCGTCCAGCCGGGCCCAGCCCGCGTCGAGCACGGCCGGGTCGGCGAGGGCGGCCAGCCGCTCCCGGCACCCGCCGCAGCCGGCGAGATGGGCGTCGGCGGACCACAGCAGCGGCGGGGCCAGCCCGCCCCGGTCGTAGGCACGCAGGTCCTCCTCGGCCAGGTGCCAGGCCCTACGAGGGCCGGTGTCGCCGCTCATGCCAGCGCCTCCCGCAGTTGCTTGCGGGCGCGCATGGCCCGCGTCTTGACCGTGCCGGGCGGAATGCCGAGCAGGACGGCCGCCTCCCGGGTCGTGAGCCCGTCGATCACCGTGGCCTGGAGCACCGCCCGCAGCTCCGGCGAGAGCCGGGTGAGGGCGCCCGCGAGGTCGCCGTGCTCGACGCCCGCGAGCACGCGTTCCTCGGCGGAGGCCTCGTCGCGGTGGCGCAGCCGGGCGAGCGCCTGGCGCAGCCGGCCGCGGGCTCCGTCGCCGCGCAGCGCGTCGATCAGCCGCCGGGCACCGATCCGCCACAGCCAGCCGGCCACGTCGCCGTCCTCGCGGTAGACGGCCTTGCCGCGCCAGACGGCGAGGAAGGTCTCCTGGACGACATCGTCGACCATCGCGGGGTCGGCGCACCGGCCGCGCAGCCGCGCGGCCAGCCACGGCGCGTACCGCCGGTACAGCTCCTCGAAGGCGCGCCGGTCGCGCTCCGCGGCGATGCGCCGCAGCAGCTCCCCGTCGCTTCTGGTTCCGCTCACATCTCCTCATCGGCCGAGCCCGCCCGTCCGGTTCACCGCCGGGCCCCGATCTTCCGGAAATCCCGAGGGAGGCCGCGCCGGCCCGACCCCACGGGCCGTACCCGGCCGTGCGTACAGCCGCCGTGGCACGCCCCGGCCGACGCCCGGCGGGCCCGGTCCGCGACGCCCGCGACCGGGGCCGGGAGACGCCGACGGCCCGCCGGCCCGGCTCGATTTCCGTGACGCCCCCCATAGGAGCCGGATCACGTCCTACCGCGGGTCGTAGGGGCGGACCGGCACCAGCAGCGGGCAGACCCGGGACCGGTACGTCCCGGGCTCCGTAGCGGGGTAGTACGTCACACCTTTGCGCCCCGCCCGACGCGCCGCTAACCATGGCTGTCGTTGCTCCGAGCCACGGCACGGGCCCCGCGGATCACGCCGCGGCCCACCGGCTCGGGAACCAGCGCGGGGCGCCGCCGCCCCGACGCCGGCCTCGGACCACGACCGCCGGCGCCACGACGACGATCCCCACCGGAGTGTTCCCCCTCATGACCGCCACCCGTACCCGCCGTACCGCCCGCCTGCGCACCCTCGCCCTCACCGGCATCGCCACCACGGGCGCCGCGGCCGCCGCCATCACCCTGATGCCCACCACCGCGCAGGCCGCCGAGCCCGTCCGGGCCGCCACCGTGGCCTCGGCCGCTCACGACGGCCAGGCCGGCACCGGCACGAAGGGCTACGCCGACAACCTCGACGGCTGGATCAAGCAGTCCCTGGCCATCATGAAGGACAAGGGCATCCCCGGCAGCTACGAGGGCCTGCACCGCAACATCATGCGTGAGTCCTCCGGCAACCCGAACGCCCAGAACAACTGGGACGTCAACGCCCAGAAGGGCATCCCGTCCAAGGGCCTGCTCCAGGTGATCCAGCCCACCTTCAACGCGTACCACGTCGCGGGCACCTCCCAGAACATCACCGACCCGGTCGCCAACATCACGGCCGCGGCCAACTACGCCGCCCACCGCTACGGCTCCATCGACAACGTGAACTCCGCGTACTGACGGATCACCGCGAGCCCTGGGCCAGGACCGGAGCCCTCCTGGCGCCGAAGGCCCGGCGCCGGCGGCCGCAGCCGGCGGGCCGGGAACGCGCCCGGGGGCCGGGCCGGGAACCCCCGCCCGGTCCGGTCCCCGCCCGCCGGAACCCGCAGGCCGCACCCCGCTATCCCGCACGTCATGTCGCCGTAACCGGTGATTCAGACTGGCTTGCGACGCTCGCTCAATGAAGCCCGCCGCGCCCGAGCCCCCGCCGCCCCCGAAGGGGCCCGCTGCCGCGCTCCCGCCCGCGCTTTCCGACGCGCCTGGATCCGTCCCGGCGCGGAAGAATGGATTCATGAGCCAGTCAGACGCCCAGGCAGCACAGGTCCAGCCGGTCCAGCCCTCCGTGGGCGCGATCGCCGCCCACCGCCCGCACACCGTGGCGCCCGCGGTCTCCGACCTGGACCCCGACATCGACGCCGACCTCGACGGCTACGACGGGTCGGCGGACGACGCCGACGCACTGCCGCAGGGCCGCTTCCTCGACCGCGAACGCAGCTGGCTCGCCTTCAACGAACGGGTCCTCGAACTCGCCGAGGACCCGAACACCCCCCTGCTGGAGCGGGCGAACTTCCTCGCCATCTTCGCCAGCAACCTGGACGAGTTCTTCATGGTCCGCGTGGCCGGCCTCAAGCGCCGTATCGCCACCGGCGTGGCCACCCGCTCCGCCTCCGGGCTCCAGCCCCGCGAGGTGCTGGAGATGATCTGGGCGCGCTCGCGGGAGCTGATGGCCCGGCACGCCGCCTGCTACCACGAGGACGTCGCCCCCGCCCTCGCGGAGGAGGGCATCCACCTGGTCCGCTGGAGCGAGCTGACGGACAAGGAGCAGGCCCGCCTGTTCACCCTGTTCCGCCAGCGCATCTTCCCCGTGCTGACCCCCCTCGCCGTCGACCCCGCGCACCCCTTCCCGTACATCTCAGGCCTCTCCCTCAACCTGGCCGTCGTGGTGCGCAACCCGGTCACCGGCCACCGCCACTTCGCCCGCGTCAAGGTCCCGCCGCTGCTCAACCGCTTCCTGGAGAGCTCCCCCGGCCGCTACGTCCCCCTCGAGGACGTCATCGCGGCCCACCTGGAAGAGCTGTTCCCGGGCATGGAGGTCCTTGAGCACCACACCTTCCGCCTCACCCGCAACGAGGACCTGGAGGTCGAGGAGGACGACGCGGAGAACCTCCTCCAGGCCCTGGAGAAGGAGCTGATGCGGCGCCGCTTCGGGCCCCCGGTGCGCCTGGAGGTGGAGGAGTCCATCGACCGCGAGGTGCTGGACCTCCTCGTGCGCGAGCTGAAGATCTCCGAGGCCGAGGTCTACCCGCTGCCCGGCCCCCTCGACCTCACCGGCCTGTTCCGCATCCACAGCCTGGACCGGCCCGAGCTGAAGTACCCGAAGTTCGTCGCCGGCACCCACCGCGACCTCGCCGAGGTCGAGTCGGCCTCCCCGCCGGACATCTTCGCCGCGCTGCGCAGCCGCGACGTGCTGCTGCACCACCCCTACGACTCGTTCTCCACCTCCGTGCAGGCGTTCCTGGAGCAGGCCGCCGCCGACCCCGACGTCCTCGCCATCAAGCAGACCCTGTACCGGACCTCGGGCGACTCCCCGATAGTCGACGCGCTCATCGACGCCGCCGAGTCCGGCAAGCAGGTCCTCGTCCTGGTCGAGATCAAGGCCCGCTTCGACGAGCACGCCAACATCAAGTGGGCGCGCAAACTGGAGGAGGCCGGCTGCCACGTCGTCTACGGCCTCGTCGGCCTGAAGACCCACTGCAAGCTGTCCCTGGTGGTCCGCCAGGAGGGCGACGACACGCTGCGCCGCTACAGCCACGTCGGCACCGGCAACTACCACCCCAAGACCGCCCGCCTCTACGAGGACCTGGGCCTGCTCACCGCCGACCCCCAGGTCGGCGCGGACCTCTCCGACCTCTTCAACCGCCTCTCCGGCTACTCCCGCCGCGAGACCTACCGCCGGCTGCTGGTGGCCCCCAAGTCCCTGCGCGACGGCCTGATCTCCCGCATCAACAAGGAGATCCAGCACCACCGCGCCGGCCGCCCGGCGTTCATCCGCATCAAGGTCAACTCCATGGTGGACGAGGCGGTCGTCGACGCCCTGTACGGCGCCTCGCAGGCCGGCGTCCCCGTCGACGTGTGGGTGCGCGGCATCTGCGCCCTGCGCCCGGGCGTCCCCGGCCTGTCGGAGAACATCCGCGTCCGCTCCATCCTCGGCCGCTTCCTGGAGCACTCCCGCGTCTTCGCGTTCGGCGGCGGCGGCGAACCCGAGGTGTGGATCGGCAGCGCCGACATGATGCACCGCAACCTCGACCGCCGGATCGAGGCCCTGGTCCGGGTCACCGACCCCGGCCACCGGGCCACCCTCAACCGGCTGCTGGAGACCGGGATGTCCGACACCACCGCCTCCTGGCACCTCGGCCCGGACGGCGAGTGGACCCGGCACGCGACGGACCCGGACGGCCAGCCCCTGCGCAACATCCAGGAGATGCTCATAGACGCCCGGAGGCGCCGGCGTGGCACAGCGACACCTTGACCCGACGGACCCCACGGCCGCCGCCGCGCCCGTGCCCGCCGACGCCCTCGCCGCGTACCTCCGCAGCCAGGCGACGGAGTTCCTGCGCGCCCTGCGGCTGCACCAGGAGACCGGCGGCGGCCCGGCGGAGTCCGTCGACGCGGCGCGCGCCCTGCGCCGCTCGGCCCGCCGCATCAGCGGCAGCCTGCACACCTTCCGCCCGCTGCTGGACGAGACCTGGGCGGAGGAACTCCGCCCCGAACTCGCCTGGCTGTCCGGCACGCTGGCGCTGGAGCACGCCTACCAGTCCCGCCTGGACCGCCTGCTCCAGGCCCTGACCCGCCTCTCCCCCCGGACCGGGCCGGCCACGGACACCCTGGTCGACGTGGCCGCGGCCGGCCGTGACACTCCCGTGGCCGCGGGCAGTCGTGCCGCTGGGGCGATGGGGGCCCCGCCCGCACCGGACGCTGTCGGAGGTGCTCGGGGGAGAGTGGGCGCAGCGGCACCCGCGGCAGCGGCGAGCACCGTCTCCCGCCCCGCCCCTCCGGCCGGGAGCCCCGCACCGCCGGAGGGTCGCGGCAACCTCACCGTCGGCGCCGCCAAAGCCGGCGCCCTGCTCGACCGCCAGCTCACCCTCGCCCGCACCCGGGCCCACTCCACCGCCCTCCAGGCCCTCGGCTCCGCCCGCTTCCACGCGGTCGCCGACAAGGTCGCCGTACTCGCCAGCGACGTCCCCCTCGCCCCCGCCGCGCAGACCGCGGACCTGCGCCCGCTGGCCGCCGCGGCCGAGGAACGCCTGGCCGACGCCGTCGCCGTGCTCCCCCTGGTCACCGCGGGGCACCCGTACAACGCGGAGGCGCTGGTCCACGGCCTGTCCCCGGACCCGGCCCCGCACCCGCAGGACGCCCCCTGGCACCAGGTCCGCCTGCTGCTGCGCCTGCACCGCTACGCCCGCGAGGCGCTGCGCGGCGGCGAGGTCCCCGACGCTCCGGCGGACGCGCGGCTGCTGACGGCCGGTCAGGCGCTGGACCGGCACCGGGAGGCCTCCGAGGCGGCGGCGGCCGCGGCCGCCGCCGCCCGCACCCCGCGCATCGCCCCGGCGACGGCGTACGCGCTCGGCGTGCTCCACGCCGACCAGCGGCACGAGGTGGAGGCGGCGCGGTTCACCTTCCAGCAGTGCTGGCAGCAGCGGACCGCGACCACCGGCTGAGCCCGCTCCGCCGCCCCCAGCCGTCTTCCTGTGACTCCCGCCGGCAGCAGCCCGGAAGCCAAGGCGCCAGGAGCCTTACGACGGCCCCTCAGGAACCCCCCAGATGCCCCTCCGCGTCCGTACGCGCCAGGCTCCGCGCCCGGCGCGCGGGACCGCGCCAGCCGCAGCTGCACCGGGCCACGCAGAAACGGCCCTGCTCGGCGGTCGTCGTGCGATGGTCGGGGCGCCCCTCGTCCTCAGAGGCGTTCCGCTGGTCCTGACCCGGGCCGTGCCCGTCCTGCTGCGCCACGTCCACCACGCTACCCAGCCCGGGTGAACGGCCGGTTGCGGTCGGCCATGGCGGCCGCCCCGGCGTGACGGGGCTCCCCACCCGTCGTTATCCGGACGAGGAGGGGGCCCGTGACGGACGTACCGGCTGGGGGTAGGCAGGCGATGGCCAAGCGGCAGCGACGGCTGAGGGACGGCGCGGTGTTCGCGGCGGGGCTGCTGCTCTGCGCGGGCGCCTCGGGATGCGCCGGCGTGGGCGCGGCCTCCGAGGACTCCCGTCCCGCCGACGACCCGGTGCGCACCCTGCGCCAGGCCCCCGAGGCACTGCTGACGGCGGGGAGTTCCCAGGCGCGCACGGCGATGGAGATGGCCACGGGCGGCACCCGGGTGACGATCCGCGGCGAGGGCGCCTACGACTTCCGGCACCAGCTCGGACAGCTCACCGTGGTCCTGCCGGCCGACCCGACGGGCGCCGCCGAGCATGTGCCGATCGTGGAACTCCTCGCGCCGGGCGCCCTGTTCATGAAGAACCGGGGCGCGGGCGTGCCCGCCGACAAGTGGGTGCGGGTGGCGACGGCGACGCTGAGCGACGGCAATCTCGTCACCGGCGGCGCCACCGACCCGTACATCGCGGCCGGGGTGCTGCGCGGGACGCGCGAGGCGACGTACCTGGGGCGGACCGAGGTGGCGGGGGTGGCCGTGCGGCACTTCAAGGGGACCGCGGACCTGGCGCTGGCGGCGCAGAGCGCGTCGGGGGCCGAGCAGGCGGCGCTGCGGGCGGCGGCGAAAGGGTTCGCCACGGACGAGGTGCCGTTCGAGGTCTATCTGGACGACCGGGGCCGCGTCCGCAAGCTCCGGCAGAGCTTCTCCTTCGTCAACGGCCGCAGCCGCAGCCCGGTGGCGGTGGACTCCACGACGCTGCTGTTCGCGTTCGGTACCCCGGTCACCGTGGCCCTGCCGCGCGCCCACGACATCTACACGGGCCGCATCGCCGAGGCGAACTAGCCCTTCCGTGCCATGCGCACGGCATACCCCGCTCCCTACTCTGGGTCCTGTCGCCGGATTCCCGCCTGCCGCGCGGCCTGCCCTCCGGGCAGACGACGGGAATCCGGCGCCAGGACCCAGGCCGGTGACGGCAGAGGAGAGGTGACGCGCGTGGCTCCGGTCGGCGGTACGGCAGTTCAGGACCACGTGGCCCTCGCCGAGATCGAACTGTGCGGGGAGCTGATCATCGCGGCCTCGGCGGCCCGGGGGCGGCTCAGCCTGGAGTGCATCGACGAGGTGCTGAGGGTGACCGAGGAGCGACGCACCGACACCGGACGGTGACCCGGGGCGACGGCCCGGCGCCGGTCCGTGATCCCCGGCCCGACGCCGACCGGATGTGACACACGTCACCGTGGTTCATGTCACCGCGTCGCGCAGCTCACGTCCGCAGCAGCCGGCCGATCGCCTTCGTGGCCTCCTCGACCTTGGCGTCGATCTCGGCGCCGCCCTTGACGGCCGCGTCGGCGACGCAGTGCCGCAGGTGCTCCTCCAGCAGTTGCAGGGCGAAGGACTGCAGGGCCTTGGTGGAGGCGGAGACCTGGGTGAGTATGTCGATGCAGTAGGTGTCCTCGTCGACCATCCGCTGGAGGCCGCGGATCTGGCCCTCGATCCGGCGCAGCCGCTTGAGGTGCTCGTCCTTCTGCTTGTGGTAGCCGTAGGTGGCGTGCTCGTGCCCGCCCTGTCCGCTCTCGCAGGGCGCCGTCGCGCCGGCCTCGGTGGTCGTCATCGCGTCCTCCTGCTGGAACAGAATGGGCAGACATACCCCTGCCCGGTATATCGTAACGAACTTTCCGGGGTACCGGGGCCTTGGTCCGCCCCCGTGCCGACCACTGTGCCTGATGGGCGACACTGGGGACGGCCCCTTAGCCGTGGCCGGATGATGCGCTTAGCATCACCCTGACCGAAACCGAAGCACCCCGAGGACCACACGTGCGCTTTCGTCTGACCCCCAGGGAGACGAGCTTCTACGACATGTTCGCCGCGTCCGCGGACAACATCGTCACGGGCTCCAAGCTCCTGATGGAACTGCTCGGGGCGGACTCCTCCGCCCGGGGCGAGATCGCAGAGCGCATGCGGGCCGCGGAACACGCGGGCGACGACGCGACCCACGCGATCTTCCACCAGCTGAACTCCTCCTTCATCACGCCCTTCGACCGCGAGGACATCTACACCCTCGCCTCGTCCCTCGACGACATCATGGACTTCATGGAGGAGGCCGTCGACCTGGTCGTCCTCTACAACGTCGAGGAACTGCCCAAGGGCGTCGAGCAGCAGATCGAGGTGCTGGCACGGGCCGCGGAACTCACCGCCGAGGCCATGCCGCACCTGCGGACCATGGACAACCTCACCGAGTACTGGATCGAGGTCAACCGGCTGGAGAACCAGGCGGACCAGATCCACCGCAAGCTCCTCGCGCACCTGTTCAACGGCAAGTACGACGCGATCGAGGTGCTGAAGCTCAAGCAGATCGTGGACGTGCTGGAAGAGGCGGCGGACGCCTTCGAGCACGTGGCGAACACGGTGGAGACCATCGCGGTCAAGGAGTCCTGAGGCGTCCATGGACACCTTCGCTCTGATACTGACCATCCTGATCGCCCTCGGCTTCGCGTACACCAACGGCTTCCACGACTCCGCCAACGCCATCGCCACCTCCGTCTCCACCCGCGCGCTCACCCCGCGCGCGGCGCTGGCGATGGCCGCGGTGATGAACCTCGCCGGCGCCTTCCTCGGCAGCGGCATCGCCAAGACGGTCAGCGAGGGCCTGATCGACACCCCCACCGGCAGCCAGGGCATGGGCATCCTGTTCGCCGCCCTGCTCGGCGGCGTGGTGTGGAACCTGGTCACCTGGTACTTCGGCCTGCCCTCGTCCTCCTCGCACGCCCTGTTCGGCGGTCTGGTGGGCGCGGCCCTGGCCGGCGGCACGGCGGTGCACTGGTCCGGGGTCGTCGACAAGATCATCATCCCGATGTTCCTGTCCCCGGTGGTCGGCCTGGTCGGCGGCTACCTGGTGATGACGGCCATCATGTGGATCTTCCGGCGGACCAACCCGCACAAGGCCAAGCGCGGCTTCCGCATAGCGCAGACCGTGTCGGCGGCCGGCATGGCCCTCGGCCACGGCCTTCAGGACGCGCAGAAGACCATGGGCGTCGTGGTGATGGCGCTGGTCATCGGCGGCGTCGAGACCTACGGCGACCCGATCCCGGTGTGGGTGAAGCTGGTCTCCGCGCTGATGCTGTCGCTGGGCACCTACGCGGGCGGCTGGCGCATCATGCGCACCCTGGGCCGCAAGATCATCGAACTGGACCCGCCGCAGGGCTTCGCCGCCGAGGCGACCGGCGCGTCGATCATGTTCGGCACGGCGTTCCTGTTCAAGGCGCCGATCTCCACCACCCATGTGATCACCTCGGCGATCATGGGCGTGGGCGCGACCAAGCGGGTCAACGCGGTGCGCTGGGGCGTGGCCAAGAACATCGTGCTCGGCTGGTTCATCACCATGCCGGCCGCGGCGCTCGTGGCGGCCGCCGCCTTCTCCGTGATCAACCTGCTGTTCCTGTAGGAGCACGGGACCGCAGGAGTACCGCAGTACCGCAGGAGTACGGAGAGGCCCGCCCCCGGTCACCCGGGGGCGGGCCTTTCCGCGTCCTCACGGCGGCACCGCCATGCAGCACCGTGAGGGGACTCGAGAGCCCCGGCGGATCAGCCGAAGCGGCCGGAGATGTAGTCCTCCGTGGCCTGCACCGACGGGTTGGAGAAGATCCGCTCGGTGTCGTCGATCTCGATGAGGCGGCCCGGCTGGCCGACCGCGGCCAGGTTGAAGAACGCGG
Source organism: Streptomyces sp. NPDC093260 (assembly GCF_040683715.1). NCBI lineage: Bacteria > Bacillati > Actinomycetota > Actinomycetes > Kitasatosporales > Streptomycetaceae > Streptomyces > Streptomyces sp. NPDC093260. Next base: position 20,487 of record NZ_JBFBEK010000003.1, on the reverse strand, counting down.
TGCGGTCCGAGACGCGGGCGGCCTGCTGCATGTTGTGCGTCACGATGACGATCGTGAAGCGCTCCTTCAGCTCGCCGATCAGGTCCTCGATGGCGAGGGTCGAGATCGGGTCGAGCGCGGAGCAGGGCTCGTCCATGAGCAGCACCTTCGGCTCGACCGCGATGGCGCGGGCTATGCACAGCCGCTGCTGCTGGCCGCCCGAGAGGCCCGAGCCGGGCTTGTTGAGCCGGTCCTTGACCTCGTTCCACAGGTTGGCGCCCCTGAGCGACTTCTCGACGACGTCGTTCAGTTCGCTCTTCTTGTACTTGCCGTTCAGCCGCAGGCCCGCCGCCACGTTGTCGAAGATCGACATGGTGGGGAAGGGGTTGGGCCGCTGGAAGACCATGCCCACCTCGCGGCGGACGTTGACCGGGTCGATGCCGGCCCCGTACAGGTCCTCGGAGTCGAGCATCACCTTGCCCTCGACCCGGCCGCCGGGCGTCACCTCGTGCATCCGGTTCAGGGTGCGCAGGAACGTCGACTTGCCGCAGCCGGACGGCCCGATGAAGGCCGTCACCGAACGCGGCTCGACCGTCATCGAGATGTCCTCGATCGCCTTGTGGGAGCCGTAGTACGCGGTGAGCCCGCTCACGTCGATTCGCTTGGCCATTACTTCGTCACTTCCAAACAGTCGGTCGCTGCATGGCCGCGTCAGCGACCGGTCTTCGGGGCCTTCCAGCGGGCGATGCCGCGGGCCGCCAGGTTGAGGATCATCACGAAGGCGATCAGGGTGAGCGAGGCCGCCCACGCGCGGTCGTACGCCGCTCCCGAACCCGCGCTGTTCGCGTACTGCTGGTAGATGTACAGCGGCAGCGAGGACTGCGCCCCCTCGAAGGGGTTCGTGTTGATGAAGGGGTTGCCGAACACCAGCAGCAGCACCGGCGCGGTCTCGCCCGCGATGCGGGCGACGGCCAGCACGATGCCGGTGGTGATGCCGCCCAGCGAGGTCGGCAGGACCACCTTCAGGATCGTGCGCCACTTCGGAACGCCCAGGGCGAGGGAGGCCTCGCGCAGCTCGTTCGGGACGAGCTTGAGCATCTCCTCGGTGGAGCGGACCACGACCGGCATCATCAGGATGGCCAGGGCCAGCGAGCCGGCGAAGCCGAACGGCTGCGTCTTGGTCATCAGCATCAGGCTGAGGATGAACAGACCGGCGACGATCGACGGGATGCCCGTCATCACGTCCACGAAGAAGGTGACGGCGCGGGCGAGGGCGCCGCGGCCGTACTCGACCAGGTAGACGGCGGTGAGCACGCCGACCGGGGCGCCGATCAGGGTGGCGAGTCCCACCTGCTCCAGGCTGCCGATGATGGCGTGGTAGATGCCGCCGCCCGGCTCGGTGTCGGCGACCACGCCCATCGAGTGGGTGAGGAAGTAGACGTCGAGGACCTTCACACCGCGCTTGACGGTCACCCACACCAGGGAGACCAGCGGCACCACGGCGAGCAGGAAGGCCACCCAGACCAGGCTGGTCATGACCCGGTCCTTGGCCTGCCGGCGGCCCTCGACGCGGGCCGTGACGCCGTAGGTGCCCAGCACGAACAGGACGGCGGCGATCAGGCCCCACTGGACGTGGCTGCCGAGGCCGCCGGCCAGGCCGACGACGACCGCGAGCGCGAGCGAGGCGGCCGCGATCGCCCACGGCGTCCAGCGGGGCAGGGAGGCGCCGCGCAGGCTGGTCGAGCCGTTCTTGCCGGACGTCGCTGCGGTGCTCATGCGTTGGCCCCCGAGTACTCCTTGCGGCGGGCGATGATCAGCCGGGCCGCTCCGTTGACCAGCAGGGTGATGACGAAGAGCACCAGACCGGAGGCGATCAGCGCGTCCCGGCCGAACTCGGTCGCCTCGCTGAACTTGCTGGCGATGTTCTGGGCGAAGGTGCCGCCGCCCGGGTCGAGCAGGCTGGCCTTGATGTCGAAGGTCGGGGAGAGCACGGTGGCCACGGCCATCGTCTCCCCGAGCGCGCGGCCGAGACCGAGCATCGAGGCGGAGATCACGCCGGAGCGGCCGAAGGGCAGCACCGACATGCGGATGACCTCCCAGCGGGTGGCGCCGAGGGCCAGGGCGGCCTCCTCGTGCATGCGCGGCACCTGCCGGAAGACCTCACGGCTGACGTTGGTGATGATCGGCAGGATCATGATCGCCAGCAGCACGCCGACGGTGAGCATCGAGCGGGGCGCCCCGCCGTCCCAGGAGAAGATCCCGGTCCAGCCGAGGTACCTGTCCAGCCAGCCGAACAGCCCGTCCATGTGCGGGACGAGGACCAGCGCGCCCCACAGGCCGTACACGATGGACGGCACGGCGGCGAGCAGGTCGATCACGTAGGCGATCGGGCCGCTCAGCCGGCGCGGGGCGTAGTGGGTGAGGAAGAGGGCGATGGCGACCGCGACCGGAACCGCGATGACCATGGCGACGACCGAGGAGACGATCGTGCCGTAGACGAGCACGGCGATGCCGAAGCTCGGCGGGACCAGGTTGGTGTTCCACTCGAAGGTGGTCAGGAAGTTGCCCTGGTCGTCGCTGATGGCGAGGCAGGCGCGGTAGGTGAGGAAGACCGCGATCGCGGCCATGATCGCCAGGAGCAGGATGCCCGACCCGCGGGTCAGGCCGATGAAGATCCGGTCTCCGGGGCGGGTGGCGCCGCGTGCGGCGCGCTTGTGCGCGGCCGGCCCGGGCAGCCCCGGGGACGCGGCGGCGTCTGTGTGCTGTGTGGATATGTCCATCGGGTTCTCCGGTCTGCGGAGCCGTACACGTCGTACGGCTCCTGGCGGCGGTGCACCGGACGGTGCGGCCGGCCCCGGTCGGGGCCGGCCGCACTCGGATCAGCTCAGGCCCTCGATGGTGGTGCGGACCTTGCTGATGATGGCGTCGGGGATCGGCGCGTAGTCCTTCTCCGTGAGGATCTTCTGGCCGTCCTCGCTGGCGATGTAGCGCAGGAACGCCTTGGTCGCGGGCAGGGTGTCGGCCTTGTTGCCCTTGTCGCAGGCGATCTCGTAGGTGACCAGGACCATCGGGTAGGCGCCGTCGGCCTTGGTGGCGTAGTTGAGCTGGAGCGCCAGGTCGCTGCCGGTGCCGACGACCTTGGCGTCCGCGATGGCCTTGGTGGCGTTCTCGACGGTGGCCTTGACCGGGGCGGAGGCGCCGGTGGCGACGGCGACCGTGGTCATGTCCTTGGCGTACGACAGCTCGAAGTAGCCGATCGCGCCGTTGGTCTGCTTGACCTGCTGGGCCACACCGGAGGACTGCGGGGCCGCCTGGCCGCCCTTGGCCTGCCAGGCCTTGCCGCCGGAGTACTTCCAGTCGGCGGGCGCGGCGGCCTTCAGGTACTTGGTGAAGTTGTCCGTGGTGCCGGACTCGTCCGAGCGGTGGAACGCCTGGATCTTCAGGTCGGGCAGCTTGGCGTTCGGGTTGAGCTTCTTGATCTCCGGGGCGTTCCAGTTCTGGATCTTGTCGTCGAAGATCTTGGCCAGGGTCGGCGCGTCGAGGACCAGGTCCTGGACGCCGGGGACGTTGTAGCCGACCGCGATCGGGCCGCCGACCATCGGCAGGTCGATGCCCTGACCGCCGGAGCAGACCTTCTTGGACGCGGCGACGTCCTCGGGCTTCAGCGCGGAGTCGGAACCGGCGAAGGCCACCTGACCCTGGCTGAAGGCGGTGACGCCGGCGCCGGAGCCGCCGCCCTTGTAGTTGATCTGCACGCCACAGGCCTGGCTGAACTCCTTGACCCAGGCGTCGATCGCGTTCTTCTGCGCGGACGAGCCGTCGGCGAGCAGCTGGCCCTTGGCCCCGTCGCACTTGACGGAGCTGTTGGAGGCAGCCGTGCTGCTGCCGCCACCGGCGTTGTCCTTGCCGCCCGTGTCGTCGGAGCCGCACGCCGTGAGGGCCAGGGCGCCGGAGACGGCGAGAGCGCCGAGAGCGAGTGCCCGCCGGTTCTTGCGCTGAAGCTTCACTTGAGGGAATTCCTTCCAGGAGCCGCCGTCCTGTCCGGCGGCGTGCGAAGAGTGGGCGACACCGGTGCGCCGAGACGCGCACCAGCACCGGGTAAGGCCGAAATTAGGCAGAACAGGTGAAGCCGCCGATGGCCGGAAGTGAACGAGGGGTGAACCCCTGCCGTCGGCACGGTGAGGTCACGGAACGCTCACGGGGAGAACACGTGCAGGTCCCGACGGGGCGGGCGCCGAGCGGCGCCCTGGGGTGCGACGGGGCGGGCGCCCCACGGCGTCCCGGGATGCGACGGGGCGGGGCGGGTGCGGGGCCGGGGGTGCCGTGCGGGAGGCGGAGAGGAACGGGCCACGCCTCGCAGCGCCCGCGCGGGCGGCCGTCCCCCGCCCCGGCCCGGGGGACTCCCGCCCCGGGGAAGGAACCCGCCGGGCCCGGTGGCCGTCTCGGTTCACGGGAGTCCACAGGGAGGGGCACGACATGGAACGGCGTGCGTTCACAGCGGGCGGCGCGGCGGCACTGGCCGCGTTCGCCACGGGCGCGTGCAGCGGCGGCGGCGCCGGCGCGAACGGCGCCGCGTCCGGCGCGGGCGGCTCCCGTACGTCCCTGGCCGCGCCCGCCGGCCAGGCGCACCGCACCGCCGCCGACTGGACCGCGCTCGCCCACACCCTGGACGGCGCCCTGGTCCGCCCCGGCGACAGCGGCTGGACGACGGCCCGGCAGCTCTACAACACCCGCTTCGACGGCCTGCGTCCGGCCGCCGTCGCCTACGTCGCGCACACCGACGACATCCGCACGGCCCTCTCCTACGCCCGCGCCCACGGCCTGCGCGTCGCCGTCCGCAACGGCGGCCACTCCTACGCCGGCTGGTCCTCCGGCGACAACCGCCTCGTCATCGACGTGTCCCGGCTCGACAAGGTCCGCGCGAGCGGTACGTCCGCGGTGGTGGGCGCGGGAGCGAAACTCATCGACGTCTACCGCGCCCTGGCCGCCAAGGGCGTGACCATACCCGCCGGCTCCTGCCCCACCGTGGGCGTCTCCGGCCTGGTCCTCGGCGGCGGCCACGGAGTCGTCTCCCGCGCCTACGGCCTGACCTGCGACAGCCTCACCCAGGCCACCGTCGTCACCGCCGACGGCAAGGTGCTCACCGCGAACGCCACCGAGAACAAGGACCTGTTCTGGGCGCTGCGCGGCGCGGGCAACGGCAACTTCGGCGTCGTCACCGAACTCCGCTTCCGCACCCACCCCGCGCCCCAGGCGGTCTCGGCCTACCTCACCTGGCCGTGGGCCGAGGCAGCCGCGGTGCTGGCGGCCTGGCAGGAGTGGGGGCCCGGCCAGCCGGACGAGATCTGGTCCTCCCTGCACCTGGAGAAGACCTCCAGCGGCGCCCCGAAGGTCTCGGTGGCCGCCTTCTCCCTCGGCACCTACGGCGAACTGCAGAACGCGGTCGACCGCCTCGCGGCGCGCGTCGGCGCGCACGCCTCCAGCGTGTCCCTGCGCCGCCACTCCTACGAGGGCGCCATGGAGGCGTACGCCGGCTGCTCGTCCTTCCCGACCGAGCCGCAGTGCCATCTGCCCGGTACGACGCCCGGCCGCTCCGCGCAGGGCCGGCTCGGCCGCGAGACGTACGCGGCCCGCTCGGACTTCTTCGACCGCTCGCTCCCGGCGGCCGGGATCCGGACGCTGCTGGCCCAGGTGCGGGCGGTGCGCGGCGGCGCGGGCAGCATCGCGTTCACCGCACTCGGCGGCGCGGTCAACCGCGTCTCGCCCACGGCGACGGCGTTCGTCCACCGCCGCTCGCGGATGCTGGTCCAGTACATCGCGTCCTGGGCCCCCGGCACGGCCGGCACGACGGCCCAGTCCTGGCTGACCACGGCCCACTCGGCGATGCGCCCGCACGCCTCGGGCGCGGCCTACCAGAACTACACGGACCCCACCCTGAAGGACTGGCGCACGGCGTACTACGGCCCGGCGGCCTCCCGCCTGACCCGACTGAAGCACCAGTACGACCCCGAGGGCTTCTTCACCTTCCCCCAGAGCCTGTAGCCCCCGCCTGGCCGCGGGCAGCGCCGCCCCGTGCGCCTGGCCGCGGGCAGCGCCGCCCCGTGCCGCCCCGCATCCGCGGGCACACGCGCCGCCAGGGCGGCCACGGGCGGGCTCGGGGTACCCCCTGCTCGAAGAGCCCGGGGGAGGCACCCTCCAGCGAGGTCAGCGCCCCGCCCGCACCTCAGCCGCGACGGCCCCGCACCCGCAGCGACCCCGCACCCTCACGCGGCCAGATCCCGCTCCTCGGCGGAAGCCCGCTCCTCACCCCGGGTCTCGGCGACGACCGCCCCGGCCCCCCGAGCAGCCCGCCCCCGCACCAGCCAGGCCCCCCAGGCAGTCCCCTCCACCGCCCGCACCACAGGCGTCAGCACAGCCATCGCCAACGGCGACAGCAACAACGCCACAGCAGTCCCCAGCGCGAACCCGCCCACCACGTCGGTCGGATAGTGCACGCCCATGTACACCCGGCAGAACCCCTCCAGCAGCGCGACGCCGATCCCCGCCAGCCCGAACCGCCGGTTGGCCACGAACAGCGCGGCCCCCATCGCCATGGTGATCGTCGCGTGGTCGCTCACGAACGAGAAGTCGGTCTTCCCGGAGACCAGCACATCGAGCCCCTGGTGGTCCCGGAACGGCCGGGGCCGCTCCACGAACCCCCGTATCGGCACGTTCACCAGCACCGCGATCCCGGCGGCCAGCGGCGCCCAGACCAGCGCGGCCACCGACCCGGCGGCGTCCTCGCCGCCCCGCCGCCGCACGGACCACCAGCACCACACGACCAGCAGCACCGAGGCGAGCAGCAGCCCGTACTCCCCGACGTACTCCACGGCCCGGTCGAACCAGTGCGGGGCGTCCTTGGCGAGGCCGTTGATGTCGTAGAGCAGGTCGACGTCGGGGTTCGACCCGGATTCGGCGAGTCCAGCCATGGTGCTGCGGCCCCTTCGTCGTGTCGTTCCGGGCGCACCCAGCGTGCGCCGCTCCTGCCACCCCCGTGGTCGTAGGTCCGCTCCCGCTGCGTGCGCGCGTCACGCGCCGCGCCCGACGTCGGCTTGGCTACGTCAACAGGAACGCACGAGCCCGTTCGATGCGTTCCGCACTCCACCGAATGATCACGCAGACGTTACCGAAGAGAGATGCGTCGCCGCAGCTCAGGGCAGGGGTTCACGCTCGGTTCAGACCGCCGTGGGGAGCGCTTTCGCGCCATCTTCGGTTACCCGGGTCGCCCCGAAGTAGTCCGGTGTGTCGACGGGGTCGAACCGGATCACCGCACCCGTCCGCGGGGCGTCGATCATGTACCCGCCGCCGACGTAGATACCGACGTGCCGGATGGCCCGCGAATTGGTCAGATCGTCGGAGAAGAACACGAGGTCACCCGGGAGCAGTTCCTCCCGCTTGGGATGCGGCCCCGCGTTGTACTGGTCGTTGGCGACCCGCGGCAGGGTGATCCCCGCACTCGCGTACGCGGCCTGCGTCAGCCCCGAACAGTCGAACCGCCCACCCTGCGCGGCGGTCCCCTCCCCACCCCACAGATAGGGCGTCCCCAGCTTGCTCTGCGCATAGGAGATGGCGGCAGCAGCCTGCTGGGACGGATCCACCCGCCGCACGGGCGCGGCGAAGCTCTTCTCCAGGGTGGTGATCGTCTTCACGTAGTTCTGGGTCTCGGGGTACGGCGGCACCCCTCCGTACCGGATGACCGCGTCCGCCCCCGCGTTGTACGCGGCGAGCATGTTGTGGGTGGCGTCGCCGGGCACCGTCCGCACGTACTTGGCGAGTTCGCAGTCGTAGGAGGCGGCCGACGGGATCGCGTCGTCCGGGTCCCAGACGTCGCGCTTGCCGTCGCCGTCGCCGTCCACGCCGTGGGTGGCCCAGGTGCCGGGGATGAACTGCGCTATCCCCTCGGCCGCGGCCGGTGACTTCGCGTTCGGGTTGAACCCGCTCTCCTGGTACAGCTGCGCGGCCAGCAGCGCCGGGTTGAGAGCGGGACATAGGTTGCCCCACTTCTGCACGAGGGTCGAGTACGCGGCCGGCACCGCGCCCTTGGCGAGCCCGACGGCCCCCCCGCCCACGCCGTTCACGATGTTCCCGGCGACGACGTACACGCCGATCACCAGCACCAGCACGAAGGAGACTCCGGAGCCGACGGCGGCGACCGCGATGACCCAGCCCTTACGCACCGTCAATCACCCTCCGCCCGCCGGGAGTCAGCCCAGGCACAGCTTAAGGCCGCCGCGCCCGCTTTTTGAGGGGATCACACGCCAAGAACGGGCCCCGGCCCACCGCGTCTCAGCCACCGGACGGCCGTGACGGCAAGCGCGCCTCCCAGTGCCCTACCGCGCCCCCGAGGCCACCTCGTACAGTTCCGCCGCGTCGTCGCCGAAGACGACGCTGTAGGAGGTGTCCGCGGTGGAGCCGCCCATTTCATGGCCGCCGAGGACGCCGACGACCTCGTGCCGGCCGTTGACCCACGGGCTGCCGCTGGTGCCACTGGTGAACTTCGGGCAGTCGATGCGCTGTTGCGTGGCGCTGTGCACGCTCGGCCGGTTGGTGCAGCGGACGGGCACCTCGCGCTCGTCCGGGTAACCGGTGACCGTCACCGGCGTCGCCCCGGTCCGCCGCCCCGTGGTGAACCGGTCGGCGCCGACGACGTCCTCCACGTCCTCGCCGCGCAGCGGCTCGAGCACGGCGAAGGCCAGATCGCTGTCCTCGTCCTGGTCGCGCGACCAGCCCTGGGGCACGAACCGCTTGCCCACCGACCACACCCCGTACGGCGCCTTGCCGTCGCGGTACCCCGGCACGAAGACGAGGTCGCTGTCGCCGCTCACGCAGTGCGCGGCCGTGAGGATCAGGTTCCGGCCGGCGCTGTGCACGACCGAGGCGGTGCAGAAGTGGTTCCCGGCCAGGGCGCCGGCCTTGTCCGCGCCGAACAGCGCCCCCACCCGGGCGCCCGGCGCAGTGACCGCGGACACCGCGGTCACCCCGAGCGGCCCCGCCCCGTCGTCGGCGGCGGCGACGGAGGCGGAGGTGACCGCGATCAACGTCAGGGCCACGAACAGCGCCTGGTTCCGGGCGCGGTGACGCGGGCGTCCGTGACGAGCGGGACTCTGGGTACCTGAGGTGCGCATCATCAGGCCCCACTGTGGCCCACGAAGCTGGGAAACCGAGCCCGACTTCACTGAGATTTTCCTGTGAAACCCCCGATCACCGCACAGTCTGCCCCGCATCGTCCTCCTTGTCCCGCGCCGGTCCCCGGGCACGGCCGGCGCACCCACGAGCGCCGCCGAGCGCCCTCCGCCGCACCTGATTCCCCGCCGCGCGCCCCCCAGTCCTCACCCCGGGCGCACACTCCGCGGCCCTCGGTCCCGCCGGCGTCCCACCCCGCGGCCCGACGCACCGATCCACCGCCCGCTTCGGCGGCGCCGCAGGGCCGCCCGACCGGCGAAGCGTGAGACCATCGAGTACGTCGCTCACCCGACTGGCCGTCAGAAACCCTGCCGGACCGGAAAGGTGAGAACGACGGGACCACACGACAGGTTCCGGTCGAACTTCATTGCCCGGCGTGACCTGGCGTGATACACACAGTAACCATACGTACGAAACTCGCCAGGCAATGGCGCCAAGTCGACATACGCGGGCGTCATCGTCGGCGACAATGAGCCTGACCTCTGCGCGCCCGCAGGGGCCGCGGAACTACCCACCAGGGGCGGTGACTTACATGCTCTTTGCGGCCGACAAGGGAGACATCAACACCATCATCGGCGGGATCGCTCCGAACTGGGGCCCCTTCGGCAGCCTGGGCAACGAGGCGAAGGTGATGATCGAGGTGGTGATGGCGGTGGCCATCCTGCTCTGCCTCGGCATCGCCGTGTGGGGAGCGGCCAAGCAGCGCATCGGCGCGACCGCGCTGCGTGACACGTTCAGCGCCGAACAGGGCAAGGGCCTGATCATCGCCGGCCTCACCGGGGTGTTCATCATCGGCTCCCTCGGCACCCTGTTCACGATCGTGTACGGCATGGCCGTGTAGAGCGGGCCGACCGGCGCACACCCGCGCACGCCGCGCACGGTGCGCCGCACCGGCCACCGGCGGCCCCCGAGGACGCCGCCGAGTGCCCCCGCTGCCCCCACCCACCCACCGTGCCCACCGGCCGAGGTTGCGCTTCCCTGATGTCGAGTCACCACACCGCGCCCACGCGGCAACCAGCACGGCTACCGTCGTACGTCCAGGCGTCGCACTTCCAGGCGTTCCGGTACGAGGTCGAGGTCGAGGGAGCGTACGGGACATGAGTCTCGGAGACGAGCACGGGTTCGGTGATTCCGCACGCGCCGACGACGAGTACTACGACGGCGGGCGCACCCGCACCAGACTGCCCGACCGCCCCGGCGACCCCTACGGCGGCGCCCGGCGCGGCTCCCGCTCGTCCTCGCGCGGCCTGATCACGGTGGTCGCCGTGGTCGTCCTGCTCATCGGCGCGATCGCCTTCGCGAACCGCGGCGGCGGCGACGGCGGTTCAGCCGCCTCCGACGGCGCCGGCGACAAGCCGAAGGCCGCGGCGACGGCCGCCACCGGCGAGAAACCGGTCACCACGAAGACCGCGGGCATCCCCTCCGGCTTCCCCCACGACGAACAGGGGGCACAGAGCGCGGCGGCGAACTACGCGGTGGCGCTCGGTTCCGCCGAGATGTTCGACGCCGACCGGCGGCACCGCATCGTGAACACCGTCTACGCGCCGGACATCGCCGCTGCCCGCCAGGCCGACCTGGACAGCGCCTACTCCAGCGAGAAGTTCCTCGCCAACATCGGCCTCACCAAGAACGGCACCGCGCCGGCCGGCCAGACGTTCGTCTCACGGGTCATCCCGGTGGGCACGAAGATCGCCGCGCTGAGCGGGGACACCGCCAGCGTCGAGGTCTGGTACACGTCTTTGTTCGGCCTGTCCGGGCAGGCGTCGACCAACCCGGTCTCGGAGAGCTGGTTCACGACCACGTACCAGCTGCGCTGGGTCGCGAACGACTGGAAGATCACCGACTTCCAGCAGAAGGACGGCCCCGTCCCGGTGGGACGCGACCAGCGGGCCTCCACCGCCGACGACATGACGAAGGCCGTCGAGGAGTACGGAGGCTTCACCTATGCGCGCTAACCACCGCTTCCTCAAGGTGTCGGCCGCCGTCACCGCCGTACAGACCGCCGCGGTACTGCTGGCCACCCGCGCCGTCGCCGACCCCACCCCCGGCGGCACCCCGTCGGCGCCCACGTCATCTTCCTCGTCGCCCAGGCCGTCGACGTCGCCGAGCAAGGACCCGTGCGGCCTGATCCGCGGCCCGGCCAAGGACTACTGCGAAAAGGGCAGCGGCGGCACCTCCCGCTCCAACGGCCTCACCACCGACCCCACCTCCACCCTCGACCCCCTCTCCTCCCTCGCCAAGGGCTGCGCCGACGCCGCCTCCTGGACGGTCAAGCAGCTCAGCAAGGCCGTGCAGTCGACCGCCACCGTCGACTTCACCAACCAGAAGTTCCTCCAGCAGTACGCCATCGTCTTCGCGGCCTCGGCCATCCTCACCCTGCTGCTGTGGCTCCTGGCCGTCGCCAAGCGGGCCGTGCGCGGCGTACCGCTGACCACCGCGATCTCCGAGGCGGTCGGCTTCCTGTGGCTGACCGTCCTCGCCTCCGCCTTCACCCCGCTGATCCTCTACACCGTCGTCTCCGCGACCGACAGCGTCAGCGACGTCCTGGCCAAGGCCACCGGCGACCAGACCGGCACGTTCTTCGGCACCTTCGCCGGCGCCCTCGACAAGGGCACCGACATCGGCGGCGGACCGATCATGCTGATCATCGTCTCGCTCATCTCCATCCTCGCCGCCGGCATCCTCTACCTGGAGATGTTCCTGCGCGCCATCCTGCTCTACGTCGGCGCCCTGCTCGGCGTCGTCGTCTACTCCGGGCTGGTCGACAAGAACCTCTGGGGCCACGTCCGCCGCTGGGCCAGCATCATGATCGCCGTCATCCTGGTCAAACCGGTCATCGTCATCGTGCTCGGCCTGGCCAGCGCCCTCACCACCGACGGCGGCCCCGACGCCCTCGGCGCCGTCGTCTCCGGCCTCGCCATCATCCTGCTCGCCATCTTCGCCAGCGCGATGATCTACCGCTTCGTCCCCGGCTTCGGCGACGAGATCGCGGCCGGCCGCAACAACCGCATCATGCAGGGCGCCGAACGCAAGGCCGCCGCCGTCATCAGCTCCCCGGCCACCATGGTCGCCCAGGGCATCAAGACCCACAGCACCCGCGCCGACAGCAACGGCGGCGCACCCTCCGCCCCCCGGCCGGCCAGTCCCGTCTCCGGGGGCGTCGCCGCGCACAGCGCCCGCCCCTCCGACGGCGGCGGCGGAGCCGTCCCCTCCGCCACCCCGGCCCCCCGGGCGCCCAGCCCGGTGAACACCCCGCACGCCAGCAGCACCCGCAACAGCAGTACCAACCGCACGGGAGGTGAAGGGCGTTGACGACCGAGTCCCACGTGTCCCCCGCGGTCACGCCCCGCCGTACATATCTGATCGGCCGCGCCCGGCCGAACGCGATCGTCGGCCGCAACCGCGAGACCGGCGAGATCGCCCTCATCGTCGTGGGCGCGGCCATCGGCATGATGTGCGGGCTCCTCGTCCCCGTGCTGCCCCTGCGCATCCTGCTGCTGACCGGCTTCCCGCTCCTGGCCCTCGCCGCCGTCTACGTGCCCTACCGGCACCGCACCTTCTACAAGTGGTTCGAGATCAACCGCAGCTACAAGCGCACCGTCAAACGCAACGCCGTCTACCGCTCGGGTGTGATGGAGGCCGGCACCCGTATCGACGGCCGGGAGATCGAGATCGGCCCGCCGCCCGGCATCGGCCGCATCACCTGGCTCGCCGCGCCCTTCGGCCCCGACGAGATCGCCGTCCTGCTGCACGCCGACCGCAAGACCGTCACCGCCGCCATCGAGATCGAGGGCCCCGGCGTCGGCCTGCGCGACTCCGAGGACCAGGAAGCCCTCGTCGACCGCTTCGGCACCCTCCTCAAACACGTGGCCAACGGCGACGGCTTCGTCACCCGTCTCCAGATGCTCGCCCGCACCCTGCCCGCCGACCCCGACGCGCACGCCAAGGACGTCGCCCAGCGCGGCGACGAACGCGCCCCGGGCTGGCTCCAGCAGTCCTACGACCAGCTCCAGTCCATGGTGTCCACCAGCAGCGAGCAGCACCGCGCCTACCTCGTCGCCTGCATGCACTTCACCCGCGAACTGGCCGCCGAGGCGCACGCCATGGCCCGCGCCGCCCGCCCGCAGGCCGGCCGCAAGCTCGACCGGGACGCCGGTCTCGCCGTCGTCATGGCCCGCGAGCTGACCGACATCTGCTCGCGCCTCCAGGAGGCCGACATCCGCGTCCGCCAGCCGCTCGGCCAGGGCCGGCTCGCCTCCCTGATCCACTCCATGTACGACCCGGACCACCCGATCGACCACATCCAGGCGATGACCCGGCGCAACGCCTGGCCCGCCGAGCTGGACGCCCGGGAGGCGACGTACCTCCAGGCCAAGACGCGCGAGTCCTCGACCCGCGAGCCCTGGTGCCACGCCACCGCCTGGGTCAAGGAGTGGCCGATGACCCCCGTCGGCGTCAACTTCCTGGCCCCGCTCCTCGTCCACACCCCGGACGTCATCCGCACCGTCGCCGTCACGATGGACCTCGAACCCACCGAGGTCGCCATCGAACGCATGCTCACCGAGAAGACGAACGACGCCGCCGAGGCCAGCCGCGCCGCCAAGATGAACCGCACCGTCGACCCGCGCGACGTCGCCGCCCACAACCGCATCGACCAGCGCGGCGACGACCTCGCCAGCGGCGCCGCCGGCGTCAACCTCGTCGGCTACATCACCGTCTCCTCCCGCACCCCCGAGGCCCTGGCCCGCGACAAGCGGACCATCAGGGCGTCGGCCGGCAAGTCGTACCTCAAGCTGGAGTGGTGCGACCGCGAGCACCACCGCGCCTTCGTGAACACGCTCCCGTTCGCCACCGGAATCCGACGGTAGGGGCTGATGCTCTGATGCGGGACCCGCTGACCGCGCTCACGGACGCCTTCACGTCCTTCCTGTTCGGGAAGGTCGAGACGACCAGGCTCCCAGTGCGCACCTCCACCGGCCAGGCCCAGGCGGTCTACCTGCCCACCGCCGCCCCCGGCCTCGGCGACTCGGGCGTCATCATCGGCCGGGAGGTGTACTCCGGGAAGGGCTACATCTACGACCCCTTCCAGCTGTACGGCCAGCAGCTGCCCGCCCCGCACTGGCTGGTCCTCGGCGAGTCCGGCAACGGCAAGTCGGCGCTGGAGAAGACCTACGTCCTGCGCCAGCTGCGCTTCCGCGACCGCCAGGTCGTCGTCCTGGACGCCCAGGGCGAGGACGGCGTCGGCGAGTGGAACCTCATCGCCGAGGAGCTGGGGATAACTCCCATCCGCCTCGACCCGACGGCCGCCCTCGACCACGGCATCCGCCTCAACCCGCTGGACCCGTCGATCACCACCACCGGCCAGCTGGCCCTGCTGCGGACCATCATCGAGGTCGCCATGGGCCACGGCCTGGACGAGCGCTCCGGCTTCGCCCTGAAGGTCGCGCACGCCTACGTCAACGAGACGATCGTGCAGCGCCAGCCGGTGCTGTCCGACATCGTCGAGCAGCTGCGCCACCCCGAGCCGGAGTCGGCCGAGGCGATGAACGTCGCCATAGACGACGTACGCGCCTGGGGCCTGGACGTCGCCCTGGTCCTGGACCGCCTGGTCGACGGCGACCTGCGCGGCATGTTCGACGGCCCGACCACGGTCGGCATCGACCTGGACGCGCCGCTGATCGTCTTCGACCTGTCCCACATCGACCGCAACTCCATCGCCATGCCCATCCTCATGGCGATCGTCGGCGTGTGGCTGGAGCACACCTGGATCCGCCCCGACCGCAAGAAGCGCATCTTCCTGGTCGAAGAGGCCTGGCACATCATCAACAGCCCGTTCGTCGCCCAGCTGTTCCAGCGGCTGCTGAAGTTCGGGCGCCGGCTCGGCCTGTCCTTCGTCGCGGTCGTCCACCACCTGTCCGACGTGGTGGACGGCGCCGCGGCCAAGGAGGCGGCGGCGATCCTCAAGATGGCCTCCACCCGCACCATCTACGCCCAGAAGGCCGACGAGGCACGGGCCACCGGCCGGGTCCTCGGCCTGCCCCGATGGGCCGTGGAGATCATCCCGACGCTGACCCCGGGCATCGCGGTGTGGGACGTCAACGGCAACGTCCAGGTCGTCAAACACCTGATCACCGAGACCGAACGGCCGCTGGTCTTCACCGACCGCGCCATGACCGAGTCGTCCTTCGACCGCCTCGCCGACGACGCCCTGCGCGCCGCCGAACTGGAGGCCGAGGCACGGGCGGCGGCCTTCGTGGAGCAGCACGTCCCCGACCTGGGCGGCTCCTCCGAGTCGACGGTGGCCTAGGTCGGCCGGCAGAGAGGCGCACAGCGGTGAGACCGGACGACCGCGGGCAGGGCGGTGGCCGTCGGGACGGCCAGGGCGGCATCCCCGACGGCCTGCTGATCGGCCTGCTCGCCTTCCTCCTCGGCATGACCGTGCTGGTGTGGACGGCGACGGGCCTGGCCGGCCTGTTCTCCCACGGCTCCTGGCCGCACGCCGTCTCCTTCACCCGTACGCCTCTGGCCATGCGCCACCTCGTCGCCGAACCGCACGACATCCCCGGTGCCTGGCCCGGCACCCCGCCGGCCGCTCTCTCGGGGTACGGCCTGTTCTGGGGCCTGTTCATCGGCCAGCTGATGGTGCTGTTCGTGCTGACGGTGTTCGTGCTCGGCACGGTGACCCGCTGGCGGGCGGGCCGCGCCCGCAGGCGAGCGGAGGCGGCAGCCGCGCCGGGGCACGGTGCCCTTCTGGAGCCTCAGGGGTCTCGGGAGTCTCCCGCCCACCACGAGGTCCCCGGGCAGCGCACAGCCGCCGTCCCCGCGCAGGACCCGTTCCCAGCGCTCCAGCAGCCGGTACCCGTACGACCGCCCGTCCCGGAGACCGTGCGGGAAGCCCCTGCACGAGAAACCCCCGTACCGGAAGGGCTCGCGCAGGAAGGGCTCACGGTGGGAGCCGAGCCGCCGCCCGCACCCTCCCCGGCGTTCCCGGAGCTCCCGCGGGCCACCGTCGTCGTCGCGCCGCGGGAAGGCCGCCAGGCCCCGGCCGCCCAGGCCATCCGCGACGCGGCCGGACCCGCCCTCGTCGTCACCTCGAACCCGGCGCTGTGGCAGGACACCAAGGACTCCCGCGCCAAACTCGGCCCGGTCCTCCTCTACGACCCCACGCACCTGTGCGACACCCCGGCCCGGCTGCACTGGTCGCCCACGGCGGGCTGCGAGGACAAGCGGACCGCCCTGGCCCGGGCGACCGCCCTCCTCGCCCCGGTCCGCCCCACCGCGAAGATCGACCAGGCGGTCGCCGAGACCGCCGAGACGCTGCTGCGCAGCTTCCTGCACGCCGCCGCCATCGACGGCCGCACCATCCGCCACGTCCACCGCTGGTCCCAGGGGACGCAGCTCCAGGACGCCGTACGGACCCTGCGCACCAACCCGAAGGCGGCCGCCGGCTCCGCGGGCGAGCTGGAGGCCGCGCTCACCGCGCACCCCGAACGCCGGGACATCGCCCAGGAACTGACGAGCCGTGCCCTGGCCTCGCTGTTCACGGTGAACGTCCGCGAAGCCTGCACTCCCCACCGAACTGATGCGCTCGCCTTGGATTCCTTCGTGAACGAAGGGGGAACGCTTTACGTGGTGGGGGAATCCATCGAGGATCCTCGCACCAACCCGGGCGCCATGCCGCTGCTGACGGCGCTCACCGCAAGCGTGGTCGAGCACGGCCGGCGCATGGCCGAACGGTCATCCTCCGGTCGGCTCGACCCACCACTCGCCCTCGTCCTGGACGACGTGGCGGCCGTGGCCCCGCTGCCGCAGCTCCCCGAGCTGCTGGCCAGGGGCACCGACCAGGGACTGCCGACCCTGGCCCTGCTCCGCTCGCGTGAACAGGGCCGCGCCCGCTGGCCGCACGACGAGCTGCCGGTCTGAGGGCCGCCCGTCGATCCCGCTCAGGGGCCACTTCAGGGACGCTCGAGGACGTACTCCAGCTCGGTCTGCTCGGGGTGGCCGATCATGGGCACGGTGTGGCCGCTCGGCACGAAGCCGAACCGCCGGTAGAAGCGCTCGGCCCGCCCGTTGTCCTCGTGCACGAACAGCCGAACCCGGTCCACGCCGGCCGACCAGACCCACTGCACGGACTCGTCGAACAGGACCTCGGTGAGCCCGCAGCCGCGGTGCTCGGGCCGCACGTACACGCCGACGAGATGCCCCTGGCGCTGTTCGACGGTGCAGCCGGTCCAGTCCGTCATCCCGGCCTCCTCGATCAGCGCGGTGACGCTGCCGACCCACTCGCCGCCGGGGGCCTCCGCGATGAACTGCCGCACCGCGGTGGAGCCTTCGGCGGCTCCGGCCGTCCGCTCCCGCCAGTAGGAGTCCGGCCTGGCGGCAGCGTCCTCGTACGTCTCCAGGAAGGCCAGGTGGGCGATCGGGTCCCGCAGCGCACGAAGCCGCAGGGCCTTCACCGCGGGCCACTCGTCGGCGTGTATGGCACGGACCAGGTACTTCTCGTCGCTGTCGGGGCTGCTCATGGGGCCACGGTAGTCCAGAAAAAACGAAGAGGCCCACACCGTTTCGGTGTGGGCCTCTTCTGAAGAATTGTTCGGCGGTGTCCTACTCTCCCACAGGGTCCCCCCTGCAGTACCATCGGCGCTGAAAGGCTTAGCTTCCGGGTTCGGAATGTAACCGGGCGTTTCCCTCACGCTATGACCACCGAAACACTATGAAACTCTCAACCGCACCACACCACAACCATGGCATGGGGTTGTTCGTGGTTTCAGAACCAACACAGTGGACGCGAGCAACTGAGGACAAGCCCTCGGCCTATTAGTACCGGTCACCTCCACACGTTACCGTGCTTCCAGATCCGGCCTATCAACCCAGTCGTCTACTGGGAGCCTTACCCCATCAAGTGGGTGGGAGTCCTCATCTCGAAGCAGGCTTCCCGCTTAGATGCTTTCAGCGGTTATCCCTCCCGAACGTAGCCAACCAGCCATGCCCTTGGCAGAACAACTGGCACACCAGAGGTTCGTCCGTCCCGGTCCTCTCGTACTAGGGACAGCCCTTCTCAAGACTCCTACGCGCACAGCGGATAGGGACCGAACTGTCTCACGACGTTCTAAACCCAGCTCGCGTACCGCTTTAATGGGCGAACAGCCCAACCCTTGGGACCGACTCCAGCCCCAGGATGCGACGAGCCGACATCGAGGTGCCAAACCATCCCGTCGATATGGACTCTTGGGGAAGATCAGCCTGTTATCCCCGGGGTACCTTTTATCCGTTGAGCGACGGCGCTTCCACAAGCCACCGCCGGATCACTAGTCCCGACTTTCGTCCCTGCTCGACCCGTCGGTCTCACAGTCAAGCTCCCTTGTGCACTTACACTCAACACCTGATTACCAACCAGGCTGAGGGAACCTTTGGGCGCCTCCGTTACCCTTTAGGAGGCAACCGCCCCAGTTAAACTACCCATCAGACACTGTCCCTGATCCGGATCACGGACCCAGGTTAGACATCCAGCACGACCAGACTGGTATTTCAACGACGACTCCACACACACTGGCGTGCATGCTTCACAGTCTCCCAGCTATCCTACACAAGCCGAACCGAACACCAATATCAAACTGTAGTAAAGGTCCCGGGGTCTTTCCGTCCTGCTGCGCGAAACGAGCATCTTTACTCGTAGTGCAATTTCACCGGGCCTATGGTTGAGACAGTCGAGAAGTCGTTACGCCATTCGTGCAGGTCGGAACTTACCCGACAAGGAATTTCGCTACCTTAGGATGGTTATAGTTACCACCGCCGTTTACTGGCGCTTAAGTTCTCAGCTTCGCCTGGACGAATCCAAGCTAACCGGTCCCCTTAACGTTCCAGCACCGGGCAGGCGTCAGTCCGTATACATCGCCTTACGGCTTCGCACGGACCTGTGTTTTTAGTAAACAGTCGCTTCTCGCTGGTCTCTGCGGCCACCCCCAGCTCAAGGCGTAAAGCCCCTCACCAGGTGTGGCCCCCCTTCTCCCGAAGTTACGGGGGCATTTTGCCGAGTTCCTTAACCATAGTTCACCCGAACGCCTCGGTATTCTCTACCTGACCACCTGAGTCGGTTTAGGGTACGGGCCGCCATGAAACTCGCTAGAGGCTTTTCTCGACAGCATAGGATCATCCACTTCACCACAATCGGCTCGGCATCAGGTCTCACCCTCCATGAGTGGCGGATTTACCTACCACTCGGGCTACACCCTTACCCCGGGACAACCACCGCCCGGGATGGACTACCTTCCTGCGTCACCCCATCACTCACCTACTAACCGCTCGGTTCAGCGGCTCCACCACTCCCCATCACTCCGAAGAGATCAAGGGCGGCTTCACGGCCTTAGCATCACGATGCTCGATGTTTGACGCTTCACAGCGGGTACCGGAATATCAACCGGTTATCCATCGACTACGCCTGTCGGCCTCGCCTTAGGTCCCGACTTACCCTGGGCAGATCAGCTTGACCCAGGAACCCTTAGTCAATCGGCGCACACGTTTCTCACGTGTGAATCGCTACTCATGCCTGCATTCTCACTCGTCAACCGTCCACAACTACCTTCCGGTGCTGCTTCACCCGGCAGACGACGCTCCCCTACCCATCACAGCCGCCGTTGGGCGTTATGCTGCAATGACACGACTTCGGCGGTACGCTTGAGCCCCGCTACATTGTCGGCGCGGAATCACTAGACCAGTGAGCTATTACGCACTCTTTCAAGGGTGGCTGCTTCTAAGCCAACCTCCTGGTTGTCTCTGCGACTCCACATCCTTTCCCACTTAGCGTACGCTTAGGGGCCTTAGTCGATGCTCTGGGCTGTTTCCCTCTCGACCATGGAGCTTATCCCCCACAGTCTCACTGCCGCGCTCTCACTTACCGGCATTCGGAGTTTGGCTAAGGTCAGTAACCCGGTAGGGCCCATCGCCTATCCAGTGCTCTACCTCCGGCAAGAAACACACGACGCTGCACCTAAATGCATTTCGGGGAGAACCAGCTATCACGGAGTTTGATTGGCCTTTCACCCCTAACCACAGGTCATCCCCCAGGTTTTCAACCCTGGTGGGTTCGGTCCTCCACGAAGTCTTACCTCCGCTTCAACCTGCCCATGGCTAGATCACTCCGCTTCGGGTCTTGAGCGTGCTACTCAACCGCCCTGTTCGGACTCGCTTTCGCTACGGCTACCCCACAACGGGTTAACCTCGCAACACACCGCAAACTCGCAGGCTCATTCTTCAAAAGGCACGCAGTCACGAGAACAAGGCAAGCCT